>JAZSHC010000053.1:0-34400 GCA_045533065.1 Acutalibacteraceae bacterium | reverse complement strand
ATATATCATTTCTTTCCTCGGTGTTATTTCATGCCTTGACCTTTATATCAACGGTCAGTTTGTCGGTTACAGCGAAGGCGCTCATAACACAGCAGAATTTGATTTAACAAAATATCTTGTTGAAGGCGAAAATGAGCTTTTGGCTGTTGTTCATAAATGGTCAAACGGAACATTTCTCGAATGTCAGGATATGTTCAGAGAAAACGGCATTTTCCGTGACGTTTATATCTGTGAAAACCCTGAACAGTATATTTTCGACTTTACAGTTAATACAAAAAAGGAACAGTCCGGCTATAATCTCAATGTTGATGTAACGGTTGACGGTAGTGATTTTGATGGCAAAAGGCTTGTTGCCGAGCTTTTATACAAGGGTGAAACTGTTGCCAAAGCAGACAAAAAGCTTGATTCCCGCGTATCGGTAGACTTCGGTACACTTGATGTTACTGAATGGAATGCTGAAAAGCCTGAGCTTTATGAGCTTTATCTTACCCTTTGCGACGGAGAACAGGAAATCCAATGTGTAAGAGAAACTGTCGGATTCAAAACCGTTGAAATCAAAGGCGAGCACTTTCTTTTCAACGGCAAGCTTATTAAATTCAAGGGTGTTAACCATCACGATACACATCATCTGACAGGTTATGTGATGACAGGCGAGGACCTTCTTAAAGATATTCTTCTTATGAAGGAATTCAATGTAAACTCTGTCAGAACCTCACATTATCCTCCCGATCCCATGTTTATCAGAATGTGTGATGAATACGGTCTTTATGTAATTGACGAAGCTGATATCGAAACTCACGGTACTCAGTTTGACCTTGACCTTAAATTTACAATGAAGCCCAATATCATCAGTAATGATAAAAATTGGTTGCCGAGAATGTTTGACAGAGTTAAAAGATTATACGGCAGAGATAAGAACCATACTTCAATTACAATGTGGAGCCTCGGCAATGAATCCGGCGGTTGGAAGAATCAGGATAAGTGCTACGAATATCTTAAATCAGTGTCCGATATTCCTGTTCACTATGAAGCTGTTATCAGAACGCCGAGAACAGGCTATGATGTAATTTCTGAAATGTATCAGCACAGCGAGGTGGTTGAAAAAATCGGTCAGCATAAGTTCCTCAAAATATACAAGGGAAAGCCATACTTCCTTTGTGAATATTGCCATGCTATGGGCGTTGGACCCGGTTCACTTGAAGAATATTGGGAATCAATTTATTCCCATGAAAATCTCACGGGCGGTTGCATCTGGGAATGGGCGGATCACAGTGTGTATGATTCCAAGGCTAAATACAAATATACATACGGTGGTGATCACGGCGAAAAGTATCATGACGGCAACTTCTGTGTTGACGGTCTTTTCTATCCCGACAGAACTCCGCATACAGGTGCTTATGAAATGAAAGCAGTATACCGTCCTATAAGGGTAAAGCATATCAGTGATAATGTTTATTCTTTTATTAATACAAATGCTTTTACGCCCTCAGATGAGTATGAAATTACCTATGAGCTTTTACAGGACGCAGTTTTGGTTGAAAGCGGCAAGATTGAGCTTGACACTCAAGCCGGAATATCAAAAAACATCATTATTGCTCATAAAATGACTGACAGCGAATCCGATTGGCACATTAACTTTGTTTGCAAGGACAGCAGTGGCAGAGAAGTTTCCAAGGAACAGATTGTACTCAATGAGGTTGTCAAAAAGCCTGAACCTGTCTCAGAAGGAACCGTTTCTTTCGCTGAAAAGAAAGATAAGATAATAGTTTCTTTTAATAACGGTACTGCCGTTTTTTCAAAAAATGAAGGTAAGCTTTTAAGCTATGTAATCGGCGGCAAGGAAATGCTTTATAATGAAGACGGTCTTGTATCACAGGTTTTCAGAGCACATCTTGACAATGACAGAAATATTGTTAAGCATTGGGAAAAACTCGGACTTAATAATCTTAAATATGAGGGTAAAATTGTTTCCTGTAAGAATTCTGACAAAGAAAAGGTCAAAATAGAATCTGAAGGCTATCTTTACAATGCCGGCAAGAAGATGTTTGAGTTTGAATGTAAGTACACCTTCTATCCGGACGGTACAGTAAAGGTAAAGGTTGAACTTGAAAAACGTAAATTTGACTTTACAAAATATGACCTTCCTCGCTTCGGAGTTAATCTCCTTGCCGATTCATCTCTTTGCAATGTTGAATATTGCGGCCTTGGCGAGCTTGAAAATCTTCCTGACTTCAAAGCACAGAGCATTCACGGTATTTATTCTTCAACCGTTAAGGATATGTGCGTTGATTATATCAAGCCTCAGGATAACGGTAATCACGGTGAAACACGCTGGTTAAAGCTTACAGACAGTGACGGTAAGGGTCTTATGTTCTTTAACTGCAAGAATTATTTCTCTTTCAGCGTTCATGATTATTCGGAAAAGCAGATAAGAAGCGCAAAACACATTGAAGATATAAAAAGAGGTCAGGTTACAAGTGTCAGTATTGACGGTTTTGTTAGAGGTACCGGCTCCAACAGCTGCGGTCAGCATACTCTTAAAAAATACAGGGTATCCCTTAAGGATGAGCTTGAGTTTGCATTTTATATCATTCCTGTTTGTTAAGTTAAAAAATAATTAAATAATTATTTGAATGAACTGCCAAATTCTTCTTGAATAAGGCAGTTCATTATGTTATAATCGGTTTAATTGAGATGCTAATCTCATTAAAACATTAAAATTTTCGGAGGCAAAAAAACATGAAACAGTTAAATATTGGTATCATCGGTGCAGGCCGTATCGGTAAGGTACATATGCAGTCAATAACTTATAATGTACCTTCAGCAAGGGTTCTCGGTATTACAGACGTATTTAAAGACGGTTTACAGGAGCTTGCTGATAAATACGGAATTCCTAAGGTTTACAATGATTACAAGGAAATGCTCGCTGATGAAGAAATTGATGCAGTTCTTGTTTGCTCATCAACAGATACACACGCTGATATTTCAATTGAAGCAGCTGAGGCAGGTAAGCATATTTTCTGTGAAAAGCCCGTTGATCTTACTCCTGAAAAGGTTAAGGCAGTTATTGCTGCTGTTGAAAAGGCAGGCGTTAAGCTTCAGGTTGGCTTCAACAGACGTTTTGATCACAACTTCTCACATGTACGTTCACTCATTAATGAGGGTAAGGTTGGCAATCTTGAGCTTATCAAAATCACATCACGTGACCCTGAACCTCCTTCAGCAGAATATGCTGCAGTTTCAGGCGGTATGTTCCTTGATATGACTATTCATGATTTTGATATGGCACGCTTCCTTGCAGGCAGTGATGTTACCGAAGTTTATGTAAACGCAACATGCCTTGTTGACCCTGCAATCGGTGAAGCAGGTGACGTTGACACTGCAATCATCAATCTCAAGTTTGAAAACGGTGCTCTCGGCGTTATTGATAACAGCCGTCGTGCTGCATACGGTTACGACCAGAGAATTGAAGTGTTCGGCTCACTCGGCGCTGCTTTGGCTGCAAATGATACACCCACCAATGTAACTGTTATGAATGCAGACGGTGTTACAACTGATAAGCCTCTTTATTTCTTCCTTGAAAGATATATGCAGTCATTCCGTGATGAAATGATTCAGTTTGTTGACGCAGTACAGAATGACAAAGCAACACCTACAACAGGTCTTGACGGACTTAACTCAATTCTTGTTGCTCTTGCAGCTAAAAAGTCAGTTAAAGAGGGCAGAGCCGTCAAGATTTCAGAAATCGGCTAAAAATTTTTCGGGAGTGCTCTTTTTCGGGCACTCCTTAAAGTGTTTTTATAAGTTGAAATTACCTTCAGAAAGGATTGATAAACATGGTTCTTACAATGGCTCAGGCCCTTGTTAAATTCCTTGATAATCAGTATGTTAGCTTTGACGGCAAGGAAACAAAATTCGTTGACGGAATTTTTGGTATCTTCGGTCATGGCTGTGTTGTTGGTATCGGTCAGGCTCTTGAGCAGGGCGGACACAGCCTTACATATTATCAGGGACATAATGAGCAGGGTATGGCTCATTCTGCAATTGCTTATGCAAAGCAGATGCACAGACGTAAGATTATTGCATGCACATCTTCAATCGGTCCCGGAGCTCTTAATATGGTAACTGCCTGCGGTACTGCAACTGCTAACAGAATTCCTTTGCTGGTTCTTCCCGGTGACACCTTTGCATGCCGTCAGCCCGACCCCGTTCTTCAGCAGATTGAACAGTATGACAGTTGTGCAACAACAGCAAATGACGCATTTAAGCCTGTATGTAAATATTGGGACAGAATCAACCGCCCGGAACAGCTTATGACAGCTTGTATTAATGCAATGCGTGTGCTTACAGACCCGGCAGATACAGGTGCGGTTTGCATTGCTATGCCTCAGGATGTTGAAGCAGAAGCCTTTGATTATCCCGATTATTTCCTTCAGAAAAGAGTTTGGTATATGGACAGACGTGTACCCTCTGAAAGAGAAATCGATGCAGCCTGCGAACTGATTAAAAACAGCAAAAAGCCTATGATTGTTGTAGGTGGTGGCGTTACATATTCTGAAAGCTGGGAATCAGTGCTTAAAATGGCTGAAAAATTTAACATTCCAATTGGTGAAACTCAGGCTGGTAAGGGACAGATTCCGCACAGCCATCCTCTTAATATGGGCGGATGCGGTGTAACCGGCGGTGCTGCCGCAAATGCAATCGCAAAGCAGGCTGACCTTGTTATTGCTGTCGGTACAAGACTTACAGACTTCACAACCTGCTCAAAGTGGGGCTTCCAGAATCCTGATGTAAAAATGCTCTCAATCAATGTTTGTTCATTTGATGCATTTAAAATGGATTCAACTGCTGTTATTGCCGATGCAGGTGAAGCATGCGATGCAATTGCCGCAAAGCTTGATTACAAATCAGAGTGGCAGAATGAATATTCTGATGCTAAAGCAGCCTTTGAAAAAGAAATTGACCGTTGCTATAATGAAAAGCTTGAGGGTGTACTTTCTCAGAAGAGAGCACTCGGCATTATCAATGAAAATATTGCAGATGATTCTGTTGTAATCGGCTCATCGGGCTCACTTCCCGGATGTCTTCAGAGAATCTGGCGTTCAAAAGCTCCTGATACATATCATGTTGAATACGGCTTCTCCTGTATGGGCTATGAAATCTGCGGTGCGCTCGGCGCTAAACTCGCAGTAGGAGACAGAGAGGTTTATTCAATGGTTGGCGACGGCAGCTTCCTCATGCTTCACAGCGAGCTTTACACTGCAATTCAGGAAAATAAAAAGATTAACGTTATGCTTTTTGATAACAGTGGTTGGGGTTGTATTGAAAACCTTCAGAACAATCAGGGTACTGATACCTTCGGCACACGTTTCACAAGAAGAAATGATACCAGCGGACTTCTTGACGGTGAAGTTATTATGACTGACTATGCAAAAATTGCTGAGGGCTACGGCTGCAAGGCATATCGTATTACTACTGAAGAAGAACTCTATGCTGCACTCGAAGACAGCAAAAAGCAGACCGTTTCCACTTTGTTTGACATGAAGGTTGGTCATAAGTCAATGACTGACGGCTATGATTCCTGGTGGAGAGTCGGTGTTGCTGAGGTTTCAGAAAGTGAACGTGTTCAGGAGTGCTATGAGGATATGAAGAAGAATATCGGAAAGGCACGTCTGTATTAATCAAAAAGGGATAGTCCCTGAGTTTAAATTGTTATAAAGGAGATAATTAAAATGCTTAACAAAGAAAAAGTAAATCTTGCCATTGCTCCTATTGCATGGACAAATGATGATATGCCTGACCTTGGCGCAGAAAACACCTTTGAACAGTGTGTAAGTGAAATGGCTCTTGCCGGCTTCACAGGCAGTGAAATCGGTAACAAATATCCCAAGGATGTTGAAACTCTTAAGCATAAGCTTGAAGTAAGAGGTATGAGAATCTGCAATGCTTGGTTTTCATCACTCCTTCTTTCTGAGGGCTATGAAGCAACAATTGAAGCTTTTATCAAGCACAGAGATTTCCTTCACGCTCTCGGTGCAAAGGTTATAGGTGCTTCCGAGCAGGGTAACAGCATTCAGGGTAAGGATGTAAGCATTTTCGGTGAAAAGCCTGTTTACACTGAAGAACAGTGGGCTCTTATTGCTAAAGGCTTTAATGAAATGGGCAGACTTGCAAAAGAAAAGGGCATGTATTTTACTGTTCATCATCATATGGGTACAGGCGTACAGACTGAAGAAGAAATTGATAAGCTCATGGAAATCACTGATCCCGACCTTGTATATCTTCTTTTCGATACAGGTCATCTTTCATTCAGCGGTGAGGATGTTATCGGTGTTCTCAAAAAGTATGTTAACAGAGTAAAGCATGTTCATCTGAAGAGCATCCGTAAGGATGTAATTGAGGATGCAAAGGTTAAAGGCTATTCATTCCTTGATTCAGTTCGTGCAGGCTCATTCACAGTTCCCGGTGACGGTGACTTTGATTTCACCCCTGTTTTCGATGTTCTTGACGCAGCTGGCTATGAAGGCTGGCTTGGTGTTGAAGCTGAACAGGATCCCGCAATTGCAAACCCCTATGAATATGCTGTTCTTGCAAGAAATTACATCAGAGAAAAAACAGGTATTTAATTAATACGTCAGCATACGGTTTTAATCCGTATGCTGTGTTTATAAGGAGAAAAATATGGAAAATTTAAGTTTTTATCATCTGACTGATCTTCATTATTATGCAAATGAAAAAATAGGTTCAAGCGGCAAGTGTTACGAAACAAAATGTATGCTTGATCAGAAGTGCATGGCCGAAAGCGGTGCAATAATTGATTCTGCCTTTAAAAGCATTGTTGATGATGACGGTACAGACATTATTCTGATATCAGGTGATCTGACCTTTGACGGTGAACAGCAGAGCCACGATTCACTTGTGGAAAAACTTACTGAGCTTAAGAAAAAAGGAAAAAGAGTCTTTATCACCTTTGCAACTCATGATTTTTATATGCATGCAAGAAAGTATACAGATGAAGAAGGCGAAACTGAGCTTCCGAAATATACAAGAGCACAGCTTCGTGAGCTTTACAATGATTTCGGATTCAGTGAAGCAATTGCAGAGCATAAGAATTCTTATTCATACTGTGTTCAGCTGACGAAGGATGTACGAATGCTGGCTTTGAATGATGACGGTGATTTCGATGAATTCTGCGGTTATTACAATGACCTTCTTTTCTGGATAAAGGATCAGGTTGAGGATGCAAAAAAAGCTGGTTGTGAAATTTTTGCAATGACTCACCATCCTGTTATAGAACCGTCACCGATTTATCCCTTGTTTTCACATAAGGCAATGCTTGGAGGTTATGAATTCACAACGCCTTATCTTGCAGATCTTGGTCTGAAATACATTTTTGTAGGTCATACCCATATTCATGACATTGATTATATTGAATCAAAAAAAGGTAACAGGATTTATCAGATAAACACTGCAGCTCTTACTGCATATCCTCTTGCTTACCGTAAGGTTGAGTTTTCCGATAAAGGTATGGACGTTAAAACATCACAGGTCAAGGAAATCGATTTTGATCTCGGCGGTAAGGATGTTATTGAATATGCAAAGGACCATTTCCTTTACATGGTAAAGGGTGTTTTTGAAACTGTAGAAAAGGATTTTGATACCTTCCTTGTTCTGGCTCAGGGCTTCAGCGGTGAAAGGGACAAGCTTCTGAAAATCAAGCCTGTTCTGCAGAAAATCGGTAAAATTGCAAATGAACTTACATTTGAAAAGCTGTGCAAATTGTTATGCTGTGGAAAATATGTTGATAGCAGTATCAAGGACAGAAAAATCATTGAGTTCATTTGCGAGGTCATTCTCAATATGTATAGCGGTAATGAAATCTATTCACCTGACACACCTGAATATAAAGCATTTGTTGCTATCAGCAGAAGGCTCGGTAAGGTTATCAAGCTCAAGGATTACAACAGAAATAACGTTGATCTTGTTGAGCTTATTTCAGGCATACTTTATGACAGTGAAATTGATGACTGGAATGCTATTTTGAAGTAAACAAAAATACGGAGCTGATGCTCCGTATTTTTTATCATTTTTCCCATTTCATAATTGTTTTGCCAAAAGCTTTTTTAGTATCCATATCAAAAGCCTCTCGCATATCTGAGATGTTTCTCACAGGTTTCACCATATAAACCATATGGCTTAAGTATTCGGGTATTTCCGGATATTTTTCATACATTTCAACGGTTTTGATAAAATCTTCTCTTCCGCTTCTTGATGAACCGAACATACGTAGTCCTTTTTCAAGAATCATTCTTGTATTAATAGGAACCGCATATTCACTGACACCGAGAATCGAAATTGTGCCTTCAGGATTGATACGGTCGATAATCTGATCAATTGCAATCTGCGAACCGTTGCCGCCCACACATTCAAAAGCATGGTCAATCTGCAATCCCTCGGGAATTGAATTTGTAAGATAAGTTCCGTCAGCAAAGGTAAAATCACTGAGCTTTGTGGGAACAACGCCAAAAACATAAACCTTTGACTCAGGGAAAAACTTTTTAAGGAATATGCTTGTCATATAGCTTAAGTTGCCGTCGCCCCATACGCCGATAACATTGCGTCTTTTATGGGCAATTTTATCAAAACGTGTTATCGCGTGTACGCTTACAGAAACAATTTCCGTAAAAGCGGCAACTGAAGGGTCGATTGAATCGGGCAGATGCACAAGCCTGTCAGGTCTAATACTTACGAATTCCTGCATGAAGCCGTCAAAACCGCTTGCTCTGAATTTGCTTGAAAGACGGTAGTTTTCTGCAATTATTTCATCTTCCTCGGTGGGAGTGTTGGGGATCATTATAACCTTATCCCCGGCCTTGTATTCATTGGTAGGGGAGTAAACAACCTCACCCACGCCTTCGTGAATGAGAGCCATAGGAAGCTTTTTTGCAAGAACCTTCGGATCTCTTGTGCCTTGATAATATCGCTGATCGGCATTGCAGATTGAAAGATACGTCGGTCTAACAATAACATCACCGCAGGTAATATCAATATCGGAAAATTCAATTTCGAATTTTCTCGGTTGAGTTAATCTGTATACAGTGTTAAGCATCAGTAATTCCTCTTAATTAAAATTCTTCATCAAGAAGTGATTTAGCAACTCTGAGGTCATAGGGATAGGTAATTTTAATGTTGTGAACTTCACCTGTAATCATATGAACAGGGTGACCCTTCATGCTGAAAATTTTACATGCGTCTGTGAGAATGTCTTTTTCTTCTTCTGTAAGGCTATAGTACAATTCTTTAAGAAGCCTTGCCTTGAATGCCTGAGGAGTCTGACCCTGATAAAGCTTGCTTCTGTCAGGAATTGACGAAATTGTTTCACCGTTCAGGCTTTCAACAATTGTGTCAGTTGCAGGTACTACTGTATCGGTTGCGCCGTATTTGATTGCGGCGTCAATGTTTTCATCAATTATTCTTGCAGAAACAAAGGGTCTGACAGCATCGTGTGTAACAATAATTGTCTCATCTGTAAGTCCGTCAGTTTCTTCAATAAATCTGACAGCGTTCATTATAGTTTCATTTCTGGTATTACCACCCTTGAGCACAATAACCTTATCGTTCTCAGGCAGATACTTTTTCATAATGCCCTTTGTATGGCTTACCCACTGGTCAGGTACAAGAATAAGTACCTTTTCAAAGCGACTGTTAACAAAAAACTTTTCAACTGTATGTGCAATAATAGGCTTATCTTTAAGGGTAATATACTGCTTAGGTTTTTCCTGATTTCCCATTCTGCTGCCGATACCGCCGGCTGCTATGATTGCATAAACCATATAATTCACCTCAATAATATATCTTAAATAAATATTATACATCTTTAAGACTTTTTGTCAATATCGTGTCTGTGTGTCAAGTTGACAAAAGCTGTTTGTAATAGTATAATACATACGATTATGCGTGTCATAATCCATCAAAGAATAAAGAAGGACAATGAAATGAATCAGTATTTTTTAGATGAAATTAAATGTGTAAATACGGTTCTCAACTCCAAAAAGCTGCATCCAAGATTTTATTGCGGTAATGAAATAAATATCGTTTGTGACGAACATGCTCTCGCTGCTTATCTTGCCGGCTTCAATATGTCTGTATGTTTACCTGAAGACGGAGGAGTAATTAACGTTATTCTTGAAGGTGAATGTCGCAATAAAGCTCTTTATGATGAAATTGCCGCTGAATTTGTGGGCAAGGCTACATTAAATATTTTCGAAAATTCAGATGAGTATCTCAGCAACACCTCGCACAAAGGGTTCAGACGTTTTTATTATATTGCTAACCTCCAGCTTGATTGCTACAAGGACTCAAATGTGGCTGAAGAAAAAAAGAAGAATCTTGATAAGTGGCTCACGATTTCTGATGAATGTGACGGCAGGTTCATGCTTATACCTATTTTTAATTTTGCAAAGCCTTTCCCTGAAGGGATAGCTGCTGTTTCCGAGCGTGAGGTTGAGGCTGTTGCTGAATATGATGAAAGCTTTTATCAGGGACGTCTGCTTGGTGAACTTGAAGATATCTGCAGAAAGCACTTTAAATCAGATAAGCAGTTTATGAAAATTGTTAGGTTTGATAATATTTTTGGTCCACTTGTTTCTTCAACTTCAAAGCTTGATTTCGAAGGTATAATTGACGAATTTATAAATAACAACACAATCACCTTTAAAAGAAGCGACGATCTTGTATGCTACACGGGCTGTTATATCAGACAGGCTGTTACAGCTGTTCACTGTGTTGATCTGAAAGGTGCCAACGGTAATATATATAATGCCGCTAACTACCGTTTCACATTGCACGATGTTAAGAATAATATCTATAAGAGCTTCAGCTATAAAAAGCCTCAGATTGTTTTTGCAGATGATATTGACGACAGTGAAGCATGTGAAAAATCTTATGAATGCTTAGGAAATTTTAAAATCAAGAGCATAGGCTGGAGCGTTGTAACACCTTTGCAGGAAGCTTTTTACAGAACTGTTCTTGCAAAAGTCGGAGATGAATATAAAGCAGATTTCTATGTTGGTATTTATCAGGGTAAGCTTGACAGAATCAAAAAGCTTGAAATGGATATTATCCATGAAATTGACCGCATATGCAAGATGCATGATATTCAGTATTTCCTTGTCGGAGGTTCAATGCTCGGTGCAATAAGGCACAAGGGCTTCATTCCCTGGGATGATGATATTGATATCGGTATGTTCAGAAAGGACTATAACAAATTCCGTAAAGTTTGTCCGCCTGAGCTTTCAGCGCTTATGGGTTATCAGTCATATACCGACGAGCCGGATTCACATTATATTTTTGACAAAATACGTCTTAAGGACACTTATTTTAATACTAAATTTTCAAACAGATTCAATAACATTGAAAACGGAATTTTTGTTGATGTGCTTGTTTATGATAAAACTTCAAATTCTGCTTTAGGACAGAAAATTCACATAAAGCTTATTAAAATTTTCCGTCGTCTTATCAATGTTCGTTGGGTTAATATGGCCAGAAAGGGTATTCACTATAGAGCATCCAAGCTTTTCCTGCCGCTTATGCGCCTTGTACCTTATAAGCTTTACCATTTCTGTTTTGAGAGAGCTTTGCAGCTGTTTGATTTTAAGAAGAACAGTAAATACATTATTGACGGTGTAGGTCAGAATCTTGAAAAGGGTGCTTTCCCGATTTCTTGGTTTGACGAAATGGTCGATGTACCCTACGAGGATATGACCTTTAAAGCACCTAAGGAATATGATGCATATCTCAGAAAATGGTATGGGGACAGATACATGGAGCTTCTTCCCTTATCTTCAAGGAATTCAGGTCACAAGCTTCTTCGTCTTGACCTTGGTAAATACCTTTTTGCTGAAACAGAAAACATGAAGGCTCACAGCAATAATCTTCGCGGAGAGCTTTATGAGCAACCTTTATCAGAATAACTTTTACAGACAGCGACCTTTGGTTTGCTGTCTGCTTTTATATATTCTTATCATAATATTAAAAATACTGACTATTTCTTGACACGGGTATTAAAAAATAGTATTATATGCTATAATACTATTATTATGGGTAATTATGTATTCAGATTAAAATATATTAAATCAATATTTAAAAAAGGAGGTAATTAATCTAAATGAGCGAAAAAAAGCAAAAAACATCTAAGAATAATAACAGCTCAAAGACTCAAAACAAACAGACGACACAAAAAAAGCAGAAAACTAAAAATCAGACAACATCAAAAACACAGGAAAACCATAACACAACCAAGGCTAAAAAGCCCTTTTATTATAAAAACAGAAGCAAGAAGAACAACAGTAAAAAGGTTGAAGCGGCTCCTAAATTACCAATCAGAATCGCTTTTCTTGGCGGTCTGAACGAGGTAGGTAAAAACATTACAATGTTTGAATATAACGGTGATATTCTTCTCATCGACTGTGGGCTTGCTTTCCCTGATGAGGATATGCCCGGTATTGACCTTGTTATTCCCGATTTTTCATATATAGAAAAAAATGCAGATAAGGTCAAAGGTATATGCATTACTCACGGCCATGAAGACCATATCGGTTCACTTGCATACCTTCTTAAAACAGTCAATGTGCCTGTATACAGTACAAGACTTACAAACGGTCTTATTGAAGGTAAGCTTAAAGAACACGGTCTTCTGAATAATGCTAAACTCAACGTTGTGAAGCCGGGGGATTCAGTTACTCTTGGTGAATTTGTTGTTGAATTTATTCATGTCAACCATTCTATTCCTGATGCAGTCGGTTTTGCCATTAAAACGGGAGCAGGAACAATTATTCACACAGGTGATTTTAAAATTGATACCACACCTATTGACGGACACATGATAGATCTTGCAAGATTTGCCGAGCTCGGCAAAGAAGGCGTTTTATGCATGATGGCGGATTCAACCAATGCAGAGCGCCCGGGTTATACAGAAAGTGAAAGCAAGGTAGGTGCATCCTTTGAGCTTCTTTTCAGAAAAGCTGAAAAGAGAAGAATTATTGTTGCTACCTTTGCATCAAATATTCACCGTGTTCAGCAGATTATCAATGTTGCTGAACAGCTCGGAAGAAAGGTTGCTTTATCAGGCAGAAGTCTTGAAAATGTTGTGGCTGTTGCAGCGGAGCTCGGATATCTTCATGTTCCTGAAGGTATACTCATAAAGCTCGATATGATAAATAAATATCCCGAAGAGCAGATTGTACTTATCACAACGGGCAGCCAGGGTGAACCTATGTCAGCTCTTACAAGAATGGCATTTTCTGATCACCGCAAGGTTGCAATCGGACCGAATGACTATGTAATTATTTCTGCAACTCCAATTCCTGGTAACGAAAAAACCGTAAGCAGAGTAGTAAACGAGCTTATGAAGCACGGCGCAGAGGTTGTTTACGAAAAAATGTATGATGTGCACGTTTCGGGCCATGCCTGTAAAGAGGAGCTCAAGCTTATGCTTGGTGTTGTAAAGCCGAAGTATTTCGTTCCTGTGCACGGCGAACAGAAGCATCTCAGTAAGCACGCTGCTCTTGCAGAGTCCATGGGAATTGATCATAACAATATAGTTATTGCTGATAACGGTAACCACCTAGAACTGTGTGATTCTTATATCAAAAAAATCGGTACAGTACCAGCCGGCAAGGTTTTTGTTGACGGCTCCGGTGTCGGTGATGTGGGCTCTGTTGTGCTTAAAGACAGAAAGCACCTTGCTGAGGATGGCATAATAATTGTTGTTGCAACCCTTGACGGTGCAACAGGTGAGCTTGTTTCCGGACCTGATGTTGTTTCAAGAGGCTTTGTTTTTGTAAAAGAAGCCGGTGATCTCATTAAGGATGCCGAAAATACTGCATATGAAGCTATAATGCGCTGTTATGACAGAAAAATCTACGATTGGGGAACTATCAAAGCCAGAGTGCGTGATGATGTTTCCAGACTTATGTATGAAAGAACAAAACGTAGTCCGATGATCCTTCCCATTTTAATGGAGATTTAAATTATGAAAAAGCTTTGGAAGATATACGATTTGTCTTTGGTTTTTATTATTGTTGCGGTAGGCTTTTGTGTCGTAACACTGTTTTATGACAGAAATCTTGCTATTATTGAATCCGTAGCAGTTCTTTTGTTTGCCATTGGCAAGTTGTGGTATCACAAAACAAAAAAAGATAAACTGATGTACAAAATCAGAACTGTATCGAGTGAACTTGACTTTTCAGAGGGTAAAGCCTTTGAAAAACTTTCTGTTGCCTGTACGGTTATTGAAGAAGACGGAACAATTATATGGTTTAACGACAGTTTTCGTAACGGTTTTTCCATTGATGAAAACTTCAGAGCGTCAAACCTTAAGGATATTCTCAGACGTGACAGCCTTGATAAGCTGATTCTTGGCGGCGGCTTCAGGATTAAGGTTGAGAACCTCTATTTTTCCGTATATTCAAGTGAAATCGATTTAGGTGACGAAAAAATTTATCTTCTGTATTTCTTTGACGAAACAAAGCTGAGACTTACGGAAAAGGAATTCTATGATACAAGACCTTCTATCATGCTTTCCGTTATAGATAATGCAGATGAGATATATCAGAACTTTAAAGAAAGTGACTGTGCTGCCATTTTCAGCCGTGTTGAACAGCTTATTGACAATTGGGCTACATCATACGGTGCTCTTTGCAGAAAATTTTCAAATGCACGTATGCTGATTTTCGTTGAGGAAAAATCACTTCAGAAAATGATAAACGATAAGTTTTCTGTGCTCGACAAGGTACGTGAGTTTACTTATGACGGAAAAAGCACAGATATTACGCTTTCCATTGGTGTAGGTAAGGAAGATAATCTTATTGAAGCAAATAATTCAGCACGTCAGGCACTCGATATGGCTCAGAGCAGAGGCGGCGACCAGGTTGCTGTCAAGCATGAAGCACAGTATAAGTTTTACGGCGGTGTTTCTTCAGGTCACGAAAAGAAGAATAAGGTCAGAACAAGACTTATTGCTAAAACCATTGCCGAAATCGTATCTGACAGTGACAATGTGCTCATTATGGGACACAGGTTCTCTGATTTTGATGCCTTCGGAGCATCTGTGGGTATGTATTGCATAGCTTCTCACTTTGATAAGAGAGCCAATATAGTACTGAACACCGACAATTCTCTTGCAATGCCCCTTGTTAAAAAGTTTATTGAACTTAAAGGCGAGGGCACTGTTGTATCGCCGGCAGAATCGAAGCGACTTGTTTCTGATAATACTCTTGTTATTGTCGTTGATACACATAAAAAAGATTTTACAGAATGTCCGGAGCTTCTTGATTCTGCTTCAAAGGTTATGGTTATTGACCATCACAGGAAATCTGTCGGTTTTATAGAGGATACGGTTATGTTTTATCACATGCCGAATTCTTCGTCGGCATCTGAAATGGTAACTGAAATTGCTCAGTATGTTGATAACAAGCCTGTCATTGACCCCTTTGCAGCACTTGCGCTGTTTTCAGGAATTATGCTTGATACGCGTAACTTTATTCTGCGGGCAGGTGTCAGAACATTTGAAGCTGCTGCTTATCTTCGTTCAAGGGGAGCGAACACTGTTGACAGTAAGAAGCTTTTCTCAAACGATATGGAAATTTTCCGCCACAGAAATACCATAATTGACGCGGCATATACACACAAAGAATGTGCAATTTCTCTTTCGCCTGACGGTCTTGAAAATGTGCGCCTTATTACGTCACAGGCTTGTGATGAAATGCTTAATATTGAGGGCGTGAAGGCTTCCTTCGTGCTTTATCAGCATGGTCAGGGAGTTAATATTTCTGCAAGAAGCTACGGAGAAGTCAATGTTCAGCTTATTATGGAGGAGCTTGGGGGTGGCGGTCACCAGACAATGTCTGCCTGTCAGCTTCCTGACACAGATTTGATTGAGGCTGAATTAAGATTGCAGAATGCTATTGATAATTATTTAACCAATATATAAACGGAGGATATAAACATGAAAGTTGTATTAAAACAGGATGTTAAGGGCTTAGGAAAAAAAGGTGAGCTTGTAAGCACCTCAGACGGTTATGCCAGAAATTTTCTTTTTCCCAAAGGCCTTGCATGTGAAGCAAATGCTCAGAGCATGACTGAGCTTAAAAACAGAGAACAGGCAGAAAAATACAGAATAGCAACTGAAACTGCCGCCGCAAAAAAGGCTGCTGAAGAAATTTCAGGTAAGACAATCAGAATTACTGCTAAAGCAGGTGCAAACGGTAAACTTTTCGGTTCTGTAACATCTAAGGAAATTGCTGAAAAAATAAGTAATGAATTCGGTATAAAAACCGACAAGAGAAAAATTGTTGTTGAAGATATCAAGCAGTTTGGTACCTACGAATTTGAAATCAAGCTTTATCAGGGTATTTCCGCAAAGCTTTTTGTAATGGTAGGGGAATAATATAAAATAACAGTTCGTCCGAAATCGGGGTGACTATAAAATGAATCAAACAAACTCCTTCACGTCAATTGATGATGTGAATATGCCTTATTCACTTGAAGCTGAACAGGCTGTACTCGGCTCAATTCTTATTGACCCGTCATGTATAACTCAGGTTCTTATTCTCGTAAAGCCGGAATATTTCTATCTGCCACAGCATAAGTCGATTTTTATCATTATGCAGGAAATCGATGCTGTAGGCGGAAAGATTGACCCTCTGATTGTTCTTGAAAAGCTTAAAAGTGAAAAAGTATATGACGATGCAAACGGAAAAAAATATCTTTTCCAGCTTGCAGACCTTGTTCCTTCAACGGAAAATGTAGAAGCATATTGCAATATTATCCGTGAAAGATATTATAAAAGAGCACTTATTAATGTGTCAAAAAACATCATTGACGATGCTGCAAATTCTGATGAACAGGCAGACCTGCTTCTTGAATCAGCAGAGCAGAAAATCTATGATATCCGTCAGGGAAGAGTTACCAGAGGACCTTCTAAAATCGGTGATATTATCGTAAATGAGGTTTACGATAAGCTTCAGAAGCTCAGTAACCCTGCCGAAAGAGAAAAGTATAAGGGTTACACAACAGGCTTTATTGATCTTGACAAAGCTATTACAGGTCTTAATAAATCTGACCTTGTAATCATCGGTGCACGTCCTGCTATGGGTAAAACCAGTCTTGCTCTTAACCTTGCAAGAAATACAGCCATGATGGGCAAGAAAAAGGTTCTTTTCTTCTCGCTCGAAATGACAAAAGAACAGCTTGCACAAAGAGTTCTTTCCACTGAAGCGAGAGTTGAAAGCACAAAAATGAGAACAGGCAACATCACCCGTGAGGAGTGGGCAAAGCTTGCCACTGCAACAGCTCTTCTGAGCAACTGTGAGCTTTATTTTGATGATACTTCTAATATGACAGTGTCAGAAATGAAGTCAAGAATCAGACGTCTTCGTGATGTTGATGCTGTTTTTGTTGACTATCTTCAGCTTATGAAAAGCGGCGGAAGGGTTGAAAGCCGTGTTCAGGAGGTTTCCGAAATTACAAGAAATCTCAAGCTCATGGCAAAGGATCTTAATATTCCTGTTGTAGTTCTTGCACAGCTTGCAAGAAGCACTGAAGGCAGAGGTAAATCCCATAAGCCTCAGCTTTCTGACCTTCGTGAATCAGGTTCAATCGAACAGGATGCCGATATCGTTATAATGCTTTACAGAGATGAGTATTACGCTTCCGAAAAAGACAACGGTCCCGACGAAGCTGAAAGACCGCCTGTAAATGAGGCTGAATTTATAATTTCAAAAAACAGACACGGTCCAACAACTACTGTAAAGGTTGCTTGGAATGGTGACTACACCTTGTTCTCAAATCTGGAGACTATCAGAAATGATATGTAAAGTAAAAAATACAATAGAAAAATACAATCTTCTTACATCGGTTAAATGTGTGGCTGTTGGTGTTTCAGGCGGTGCTGATTCAATGTGTCTTCTCAGTATTCTGCATTCATTAAAGGATGAGTTTGGTATAACTGTCAAGGCTGTTCACATCAATCATAATCTCAGAGGCGAGGAAGCGTTACGAGATGAAAACTTTGTAAGAGATTTTTGCGAAAAAAATAACATTGAACTGCATGTTTTCAGTGAAGACATCTCATCTCTCGCAAAGGAAATGTCTGTTGGAGAAGAGGAATGCGGAAGAATTATCCGTTACAGATGCTTCAGTCAGATTGATGCTGATGTGGTTGCCACGGCTCATTCTCTTTCTGACAGTATTGAAACAATGTTCTTTAACCTTGCAAGAGGTACAGCACTTAAAGGTATGTGCGGTATTCCTGCAAAAAGAGAGCCGAATATTATAAGACCTCTTATTGAATGTACCCGTAAGGAAATTGAAGCATACTGTGAAGAAAATTCTGTTCCCTACATTACCGATTCCTCAAACCTTACGGACGATTATATGAGAAATCATATAAGACACAACCTTATTCCGGATGTTTCGAGGATTAATAAAGAATATGAAAAAAGTATTCTAAGATGTATGCAGTCACTTTGCATGGATGAAGATTTTCTTGAAAGTGAAAGCCGAAAGCTTCTCGAAAACAGTAAGATAGAAGAAGGCTATAATGCAGGTGTTTTAAGACAGGCTCATTCTTCTTTAAGAAGACGTGCACTGTCATCTGTTCTCAACGCATATATGAACAAGAGTGTTGAAAGCAAGCATATTGATCTTCTTGAAGACATTGTTATGATGTCTTATGGAAAGCTGGAAATCGGAACGGACTTGTATATTTTGGTAAAAGATGATATAATGCTCATTCATGAAGCAAAAAAAGATATTAAGCTGTGGAAAAGCGAAGTTGTTTCCGGCAGAGCAAATACACCTTTTGGTACATATATTCTGTGCAAAGGCGATTTGAAGCACAAAAACTCAATTGATGCTGACAGAATTTGCGGAGAATTATATTTTTCCTCAAGACTTGAAGGTGACAAGTTTACTTTTAAAAAAAGAGGTGTTACCAAAAGTCTTAAAAAGCTTTTCAACGAAATGAAAATTCCATCCTGTGAACGTAACGGTATTCCTGTTTTGCATGACGGGAATGCAGTTGTATATGTTGAAGGCTTTGGAGTTAATGCTTTTTATGAAGCAGATGAAAATTCAGAAAATATTATTACAGTAAAAAGGGAAGGATAATTAATATGCTTAACGATATTAAAGAAATACTGTTTTCGCAGGATGATATCGGTGCTATTGTAGAGAGGATAGGCAAACAGATAAGCGAAGATTATAAGGATAAAAATCTTCTTCTTGTTTGTGTGCTTAAAGGCTCGGTATGTTTTATGTCCGATCTTATGAAATCAATTACAATTCCTTGTAAAATTGACTTCATTGAAGCCAAAAGCTACGGTGCTTCAACAGTTACAACAGGTGTTGTAAATATTTCGAAAGATATTTCTTACGATATTTCCGATTATGACGTTCTTCTTGTTGAAGATATTTTTGACAGCGGCAGAACCCTGGAAAAGCTCACAACAGTTCTTGAACTCAGGAATCCTAAAAGTGTAGCTTGCTGTTCTTTGCTTGATAAGCCTGAAAGACGTGCTGAAGGTGTTGAGCTTAAGCTCAGATATACGGGAGCACAGGTGCCTGACGCTTTTGTTGTCGGCTACGGACTTGATTATAATGAATATTATCGTAATCTTCCCTTTATCGGTATCCTTAAACCGGAAGTTTACTCAGAATAATAAAGGAGTGAATACCTATTGAATAATAACAGCAATACCCCAAATAAAGCTGCACCGAAATGGGGGAATTATCTTTATCTCATCGTGCCGGTGCTTCTTGTACTCATAATGGCTTATACCATTGGCGGTCAGACCCGTCAGGAAAAGACAAAGTATTATGAAATTGTAACCGGCTTTAAAACGGGACAGGTTACTGAATTTTCTCTCAATTTAGGAAGCGGTGCTCTTAAATATAAAGTAGTCGGTTCTGACATTGAAAAAAAATATACCGTTCCGAATGTTGAAATTTTTATCAACGACGTTCACAATTATATCAATACCTATAATCTTGAAAATCCTGATACGCCGATTAAGTATGACTATATCAGAGGAAGCTCAGGTTCAATGTGGGCAAGTATACTTCCGACATTGCTTCTGACTGTTCTCATGGTTGTAGGTGTGGCCTTTATGTACCGAAAAATGGGCCAGAGCATACAGAATGAAACCAACCGTACAATTGCCTTTGGTAAAGCCAGAATCAAGCTTGGCAAGGATCAGAAAACAAAAACTACCTTCAAGGATGTTGCAGGTGCAGATGAAGAGAAGGCTGAGCTTGAAGAAATTGTTGAATTCCTTAAGTCTCCCGAAGCTTTCAGTGCTCTCGGTGCAAGAATTCCCAAGGGTGTTCTTCTTGTTGGCCCTCCGGGTACAGGTAAGACACTTCTTGCAAGGGCTGTTGCAGGTGAAGCCGGTGTGCCTTTCTTCTCGATTTCAGGTTCTGACTTTGTTGAAATGTATGTTGGTGTCGGTGCTTCAAGAGTAAGAGATCTTTTTGAACAGGCTAAGAAAAACTCTCCCTCAATTCTCTTCATTGATGAAATTGATGCTGTGGGTCGTCATCGTGGTGCCGGCATGGGCGGCGGACATGACGAAAGAGAGCAGACTCTTAATCAGCTTCTTATTGAAATGGACGGTTTTGGTGCAAACGAAGGTGTTATAATCATCGCTGCAACAAACAGACCCGACATTCTTGACCCTGCACTTTTAAGACCCGGCAGATTTGACCGTCAGCTTACTGTTGGTTATCCCGACGTAAAGGGACGTGAGGAAATTCTTAAAGTTCACGCAAGAAACAAGCCTTTAGCTCCCGATGTAAAACTTTCTGTTATTGCGAGATCGACTGCAGGCTTTACAGGCGCCGATCTTGAAAACCTTCTTAATGAGGCGGCTCTTCTTGCTGCAAGAAGAAAGAAGAAAGCCATTACCATGACGGAAATTGAAGAAGCAACAATCAAATGTGTTGTCGGCACTGAAAAGAAATCAAAGAAGATCAGTGATAAGGAAAAGAGACTTACCGCTTTCCATGAAGCAGGTCATGCCCTTGCAACTTACTTCCTTCCCGAACAGGATCCTGTTCATCAGATTTCTATCATTCCCAGAGGTATGGCAGGTGGCTACACAATGTCACTTCCTTCTGAGGACAGAAGCTACCGCTCTAAAAAGGATATGCTTGATGATATTGTTGTTCTTCTTGGCGGACGTGTTGCCGAAGCAGTTGTTCTGGGGGATATATCAACAGGTGCTTCCAATGATATTGAACGCGCAACCGAAATTGCCCGTAGTATGGTTACAAAATACGGTATGAGTGAAGCTCTCGGACCTATCATGTTTGGTTCTTCTGACAGAGAGGTGTTCCTTGGCAGAGATTACAGCAGTATGAGAAACTATTCCGAGGCTGTTGCATCGGATATTGATGCTGAAATCAAAAAGATTATAACCTACTGTTACGATAAATGTAATGAAATTATTGAAACCAACCGTGAAAAGCTTAACACCGTTGCTGAATATCTTATTGTTCATGAAAAGCTTGACGGACCCGATTTTGAAAAGCTTATGAAGGGTGAAAGCCTTGAGCTTCCTTCAGAGGAAAGCTCTGAGACAGTAACATCTGATGAAGGAATCAATTCTTCTTGTGAAGCTGTGACGGAATCAGTAACAGAAGACAAAATGAATGATGACAATGAATAATAAAAACGGACTGCTGTTTAGTGCGGCAGTCCGTTTTTATGTACCATATATTGTGATAAAACACTTGCTCTTATTAAAAGTTTGTGATATAATTTATGTTAATTATTTACGACTTAAGGCAAGGGGGATATAAATGATAGAGTATATCAAATTACTGATACTTGCAATATTTACAGGTGTAACGGCACCGCTGCCGGTTTCATCTTCGGCACACTATTCGTTCATGAACTGCATAATGGATTTTTCATCTGAACAAAAGCTTTTCGGCTTTTATTACTCAGTATTCATGCTTGTTGTTTCTGTTGTTATTTTTGTGGCTTTAAGAAGTATTTATATAAAGGCATTGAAATCCTTGTTTAATAAATCGACTGATAAAGTTAACTTAGCATATAAAGCACGTCAGAAGAATATTTTGATTTCTCTTATTCCATGCATTGTTCTGTTTGTTCCCGTATCTTCTGAAATGCTTCTTTGTGATTATTTTGAAAAGTTTTTGTCTGTAAACAGTCTTCTTATTGTTTGTGTTGCAAGTATTATAAGCGGTTTATTTCTTGTTATATCTATATGGTACACAAACCAGGGATATAACAAAACCCGAAGAGGAGCTGAAACAAAGCACATAGTCAGAATGTCGTTTTATAACCTTATTGCTAATGTTGTGCCCGGTGTTTCAAAGGTTTCTGTATGCGCAACAAATCTTCTTATCTGTGATGTAGAACCGAAAGTAATAACACGTGAAATTTTTCTTTATCTTGCACCGCAAATGTTCCTGTTCAATCTTATCAAGGTTATACGAAATCTTTTAAGCGATCTTGTATTTGATCCTGTAGCTCTTATAGTCGGCATTGTTGCTGTGGCAGGTGCAAGTGCACTTATCGTTAATCTTTCGGGCAAAGTCAATATGAAAAAACTTTATACATTCTTCAGTATATACTCAATTATTTTCGGTGTCTTTGCAGGTGTAGTTTCTTTTATTATCAAATAAACGGAGAGTTTAAATATGGCAAACACAAAATCAAACAAAAAGAGCGGAACAAAAAATAAAAATTCTGCTAAGAAAAATAATTCAAAAGTCAAAACAAAGGTTGTTGGTAAAAACGCAGGCGAAAAAATAAGCTTACTTGAAAAGAGCCGTAACGCAGTAATGCTTGTATATCTTGCTTTAGGTGTTATTTTTGGCTGCTTTGCAATTATTCACGGTTCTAATGTCTGGGAAACCGTAAGAGCGGCTTTGTTTTCTTTCTTTGGAATCGGACTTTATGTTTTTGTTGCAGTACTTCTTATCATCGGTGTAAGAATAGCACTGAATAACCTTAACAAAAGTCTCTTAAAAGCTAATTTGTCAGCTTTGTTTTTCGTTGTCACCTTTGTTTCTTTTATTCACCTTTTTAACTACAGTGCAGGTGACGGCGGCATTTCTGAATGGAGTGAGCAAATTTCTCATGCTGCAGAAACAGGCTGGGATATGGGTGTTAATTCTTTCCATTTCTGCGGCGGTATTCTTGGTGCTGTTTTTGGCGGTATAACACTCGTTGGTTGCGGTAAGGCCGGAGCTTTCGTTATTGTTATTGCTTTGCTTATTATCAGTATACTCGTTTGCTTTGGTATCAGCGTAAATTCTGTCGGAAATCTTGTTTCAAAGCTTATTAATAAAAGCAAGGATAAGCTTGATGAAACAAGTGAGCACACTAAAATTAAAATTGATGAAAAAAAGCGTGTCCGTGAGGAGCGCCGAAAAATCGCTCAGGAAGAAAAAGAAGCTGCAGAACAAGAGTATGAGGTTGAAAATGAGCCTGATGAAGCTGAATCTGACGGCAGTGAAGTTCTTGTTGATCCAACTCTTCCTGTTGCGGTTGGCGTGTTTGATTTTAATGAAACCGAAATTGAAAATGATCCCGCTGAAATAAAAACAGAGCGTGCAATAACAGCACAAACAGAAGAAGCTGAAACATCTGTGGCTTCGGCGCCGATTAATTCTCAAGTCCAGGTAAAGACTCCTTCTTCGGTTTCCGGAAGAGGAACAACCTCTATTTCCGACAGACCTTATCAAAGAGAAATGAAGCCTTACAGACCCGGTGACAGTGTATTTACTTATCCCGATAAAGATAAAGCTTCGAAGCCAGCAGGTAGCAGTTCAGATAATGTTTATTCTGATGATGATATGATATCTTCAGGTCACGGTAAGTTAACCTATGTCCCTGAGCCTGAATCTAATCAAAATCCGATTAATGATGATATACCGTCAGATTATGAAGAAATTGATGATACTTACGGTGATGAACTGTTTATTGATGCAGATGATGAGTATGCGGACAGAAGAGCTGAGCTTTCCACAAAGGCTAAAAAAATCGTTAATGATGCTGCTGATTCTGCTGCTGCAGCACGTAAGAAAAATATTGACGAAGTCAACAACTATGTTGAAGAAGCAAAGCCTAAAAAGGAATATATGCTTCCTCCTGTGGACTGCCTGAATGAGCCGAAATTCGGTTCGGAAGAAAATTTTGCCGAAGAAATGAGAGTTACCGCAAGAAAGCTTGTTGATGTCCTTAAAAGCTTCGGCGTTGAAACAAAGCTTATCGGTGTTTCGCGAGGTCCCTCCGTAACAAGATATGAGCTTTCACCGGCTCCCGGTGTTAAAATCAGCAAAATTACAAATCTCGCCGATGATATCGCACTTGGTCTTGCATCGTCGGGTGTACGTATTGAAGCTCCTATTCCTAACAAATCAGCAGTTGGTATTGAGGTGCCCAACAAGACCCGCTCAACTGTTACAATGCGTGAGGTTATTTCTTCAGAAGAGTATAGCAAGGGTAAGAACAGCGGTAAGCTTCTTAATGTTGCTCTTGGTAAAGATATTACGGGTAATATTACCTGTGCAGATCTTTCTAAAATGCCTCATCTTCTTATTGCAGGTACAACAGGCTCCGGTAAATCTGTTTGTCTTAATGTTATGATTGCAAGTATTCTGTATAATGCAACTCCTTCACAGGTAAAGCTTCTGATGATTGACCCGAAGCAGGTTGAATTTACTGTTTATAACGGTATACCTCATTTGCTTGTCCCTGTTATATCTGATGCACGAAAAGCAGCAGGCTCACTTGCCTGGGCAGTCGGTGAAATGGATAGCCGTTATAAAACCTTCTCTAACTGTGCTGTGCGTGATATATCCTCATATAACAAATATGCCGAAGCACATCCTGAGCTTAATTTGCAGTATATGCCTCAGATTGTTATATTTATCGATGAGCTCAACGACCTTATGATGGTGTCACCAAAAGAGGTTGAAGACTCAATCTGCCGTCTTGCACAAAAGGCAAGAGCTGCCGGTATGCACCTTGTTGTTGCAACTCAAAGGCCTTCAGTTGATGTTATTACAGGTATTATTAAGGCGAACATTCCGTCAAGAATCTCACTTTCTGTTTCCTCTCAGGTTGACTCAAGAACAATTCTTGATGCCATCGGTGCTGAAAAGCTTCTCGGCAACGGTGATATGCTCTTCAATCCCGTCGGCTTGTCAAAGCCTGTTAGAATACAGGGCGCTTACCTTTCAGATCTTGAAATTGAAAAGATTGTTACTTTTATAAAAGAGCAGGAAAATGCCGAATATGATGACGGCATAATGGAAGAAATTGAAAAAAATGCTGTAGCTGATACGAAAAAGAAGTCTGCTTCTACCGTCGGTGACGATGATGACAGTCAGTATGATGTGCTGATTGAAGATGCAATGAATATCGTTACTGAGCTCAACTCAGCTTCAACAACGGTTATTCAGCGCAAGCTTTCTGTCGGTTACGCAAGAGCTGCCCGTATTATGGACCAGCTTGAACAGCTTGGATATATTTCTCCCGCTGAAGGTAATAAGCCTCGAAGGGTGCTTGTGACAAGGGCACAGTTCCTTGAAATGAAGGCAGGCGCAGATAATGTACCAAATAACGATTATGATGTTTTAGCGGATTAAAGGTGAATTATGACTGATTTTTTACCCCTAACAAAACAAGAGGCCCTTGAAAGAGGGTGGGATGAAGTTGATTTCGTTTATGTCATCGGTGATGCATATGTTGATCATCCCTCTTTCGGACCTGCCATTATATCAAGAGTTCTTGAGCATAACGGTTTTACCGTCGGTATCATTTCACAGCCTGATTGGCAAAGTGCAGATGCTTTTAAGGAATTCGGCAAACCGCGACTTGGTTTTTTCGTTTCATCAGGCAACATTGATTCAATGGTAGCTCACTATACTGCAGCTAAGAAAAAACGCAGTGAAGATGCCTACACTCCCGGTGGCAAATCAGGTGCCCGACCTGACAGGGCTGTTATTGTTTATTGCAACAGAATCCGTGAGGCTTACGGTGACGTGCCTGTTATTATAGGCGGACTTGAAGCTTCTTTGCGCCGGTTTGCACATTATGACTATTGGGATGATAAAATCCGTCGTTCAATAATTTTTGATTCACAGGCTGACTTAATCTCTTACGGTATGGGGGAAAAACAGACTGTTGAAATTGCTCAAAGGCTCAGAAACGGTGAACCTGTTTCCTCAATCCGTGATGTGAGAGGGACATGTTATGTCTGCGATGTTAAGGATACACCTTTGTCCGGTGCTGAGTGTCCGTCCTTTGAAAATGTCGTTAAAAGTAAAAAAGAGTATGCTGTGTCTTGCAGAATACAACAGGATGAGCAGGATCATATCAGAGGAAAGCTCATAAAACAGCGTCACGGAAACAAAATGCTCGTACAGAACCCTCCTATGCCACCGCTGACTACAGATGAACTGGACGAAATATATGCTCTTCCCTTTATGAGAACTTATCATCCGTCTTATGAAGCTGAGGGTGGTGTACCCGGCATTGAAGAGGTGAGTTTTTCAATAACTCATAACAGAGGCTGCTTCGGCGGATGTAATTTTTGTTCGATTGCTTTTCATCAGGGAAGATATGTAACCTCAAGAAGCAAGGCGTCACTTCTTAAAGAAGCCGAGCTTCTTACAGCTTTACCTGATTTTAAAGGTTACATTCACGATGTCGGCGGACCTACCGCTAACTTCAGACAGACATCATGCGAAAAACAAAAGGTATCAGGACTCTGTAAGGGTAAAAAATGCCTTGCACCAAAGGTTTGCCCCGCACTTAAAGCAAATCATGAGGAGTATGTTGATATACTCCGTAGCATGCGAAAAATTAAGGGCATCAAAAAAGTTTTCATCCGTTCCGGAATCAGATATGACTATATGCTGCAGGATAAGGATGATTGCTTTTTCAAGGAGCTTATAAGGCATCATGTAAGCGGTCAGCTAAAGGTCGCTCCTGAGCATTGCTCAGCAATGGTGCTTGAAAAAATGGGTAAGCCCTATATTGATACTTATGTTAATTTTTCCAAAAGATATTTTGAGCTTACAAAAAGCGTTGGCAAGGAGCAGTATCTTGTTCCGTATCTTATGTCATCGCATCCCGGCTCAGGCCTTTCTGAAGCGATTGAGCTTGCGGTCTTTCTCAAAAAAAGAAAAATTCGTCCTGAACAGGTTCAGGATTTTTATCCCACACCAGGAACAATATCAACTTGTATGTTTTATACCGGTCTTGACCCCTATACCATGAAAGAGGTTTATGTGGCCAGAACACCGGAAGAAAAGGCAATGCAACGAGCACTTTTGCAGTATTATAACCCTGCCAATAAGCAGATTATAATAAAAGCACTCAGAAAAGCAGGACGTGTTGATCTTATCGGTAGCTCCGATAAGTGTCTCGTAACTGATGATAGGTCATCAGTAAACAAAACTAAGGGAAAATTCAATAAAACACAAGGAGGATTAAGTCATGGCAAAAAGAAAAAAGGGAAAAGGTAAAATCAGTATTATTGCTGTAATTGTTATTGTGATTGCACTGATTTTAGGTGTCGGCAGCGATGAGAATACTGACAGTACAACAGTTGATTCCGGTGTATCTTCAAGTGATGTAATTGTTGACAGCACTGAAGCTTTTGTGCATTTTATCGATGTAGGTCAGGGCTCTTCTGCTCTTATACAGGTCGGAAATAAAGGTATTTTAATTGACGCCGCTGAAAGCGAATACGGAGAATATATCGCCGATTATATCAATGATTGCGGCATCGATACCCTTGATTATGTTGTTGCATCACATCCGCACTCTGACCATATCGGAGGTATGTGTGATGTTCTTGAAAGTTATACAGTTGGCGAAATTATAATGCCGGAGCTTGAAGAATTTAATACACCCACAACAAGGGTTTATGAAAATTTTCTTGATTGCATAATTGAAAAGGATATAACCGTTACTGCTGCCAAGGCTGGGGATGTCTATGAATGGGAAGGTATTTCCATGGAAATATTCGGTCCTGTTGAGCAGGTTAAGGATCTTAACGATATGTCTGTAATTTGCAAGGTGGATGCATACGGAAGTGAGTTTATGTTCCTTGCAGACGCCGAAAAACCTGAACTTTCATCGGTGTATGAAACCGTAAATATGGACTACAGCGCTGATGTTATTGCTATGGGACATCACGGAAGCAGAACTTCGATTCATGAAGGTTTTTTTGGAGCTGTTGATGCGGATATTGCTGTTATCAGCTGCGGTAAGGATAATTCTTACGGACATCCTCACGAGGAAGCTCTTGATTACATCAATGAAAACGGTATGCAGCTTTTAAGAACTGATTATGAAGGTGATATCGTCTTCAGATGTACAAAAGACGGTTATGAAAGGGTTGAAGACTGATGAAGCTTACCGTTGACAGAATTGTGCAGGGAATTGCTGTTATTGAAAAAGAGGACATGAGTCATTTTGAAGTATCTTTATCTGATTTGCCTCATGGCACAAAAGAGGGAACTGTTCTCGAGTATGACGGCGAAAATTATGTTATTGATCCTGATGAAGAAGAAGAGAGAAAAAGACGCATTTCTCAAAAGCAGAAGCTGCTTTTTAAAAAAGGAAAAAAAGATTAAAAAAATATAAAAAATTACTTGCTTTTTTAAAAAGCTTGTGATATACTCATCAGGATAACGCACGCAAGGGGATTGGTATGCCCGTTTCGCCTCGTTTGAGGTGCGCATGCTTTTGAACCTGCGGTGGTTAAAAAACAAAAGGAGGACATAACAATGTCAGTAGTATCAATGAAACAGCTTCTTGAAGCAGGTGTTCACTTCGGCCACCAGACAAGAAGATGGAACCCGAAAATGGATCAGTACATTTTCGCAGAAAGAAACGGAATTTACATCATCGACCTTCAGAAAACTGTAAAGAAGCTTGAAGAAGCTTATTCCTTCATCAAGGAAGTTTCTGAAAACGGCGGCGAAGTTCTTTTCGTTGGCACAAAGAAGCAGGCTATGGATTCAATCAAGGAAGAAGCAATCCGTTGCGGCATGCCTTTCGTTAACGCACGTTGGCTCGGCGGTATGCTCACAAACTTCCAGACAATCCAGAAGAGAATCAGAAGACTTGCTCAGCTCAAGGCTATGGAGCAGGACGGCACATTCAACCTTCTTCCCAAAAAGGAAGTAATCAAGCTTAACCTTGAAATCGAAAAGCTTGAAAAGTTCATGGGCGGTATCACAGAAATGAAGAAGCAGCCCGCTGCACTCTTCATCGTAGACCCCAGAAAAGAAAGAATCGCTGTTGCTGAAGCTCACAAGCTCGGTATCCCCATCGTAGCAATCGTAGATACAAACTGCGATCCCGATGAAGTTGACTATGTAATCCCTGGTAACGATGACGCTATCAGAGCTGTAAGACTTATCGCAGGTGCTATGGCTGACGCTATCATCGAAGGCAGACAGGGTGAAGCTAACGCTCCCGCAGCAGAAGCTACAGAAGAAGCTGCTGAATAATTTTGATTTTAAACCCCGTTATATTTCATTGACGGGGTTTCTTTAAAAATATTATTTATTTCTAGGAGGAATTTATTATGGCATTTACAGCTAAAGACGTACAGGCTCTTCGTGAAAAGACCGGCGTTGGTATGATGGATTGTAAGAAGGCTCTTGTTGAAGCTGACGGCAATGTAGACAAGGCTATGGATATTCTCAGAGAAAAGGGTCTTGCTTCACAGGCTAAGAAGGCAAGCCGTGTTGCTGCTGAAGGTATTGTTGCAGCTTATAACGATGCAAACGCTGGCGCACTTGTTGAAATCAACTGCGAAACAGACTTCGTTGCTAAGGGTGCTCCCTTTGTAAACCTTGCTGCTAAGGTTGTTAAGACTGTTGTTGCTGCAAAGCCTGCTGATGTTGAAGCTCTTCTTGCTACAAAGGCAGTTGACTCAGACAAAACAGTTGATGAAGAAGTTCAGGAGGTATTCCTTGCTCTTCGTGAAAATATGAAAGTTCGTCGTTTTGCTCTTATTGAAGGTCATACAACATCTTACATTCATGCAGGCGGTTCAGTTGGTGTTCTTGCTGCATTTGATGTTGACGATGCAACAGCAGCTAACGATGAATTTGTTGCAATGAGCAAGAACGTAGCAATGCAGATTGCTGCTATGAGCCCCGAATATCTCAGCAAGGCTGACATCTCTGATGAAGAGCTTGCTAAGATGAAGTCAATCACAATTGACAGCGCTCTCAATAAGCCTGATTCACTTCCCGTTCCCATCCTCAACAGCCTCACTGAAGAAGCAATTTCTTCAAAGAAGTGGAGCGACGAAGATGCAGAAATCTTCAAGGGTCTTGATCAGAAGCAGAAGAAGAACTTCCCCAACTTCATCTCAAAGGAAGCTATGGCTACACTTGCTGAAATTGCAGTTTCACACAAGGCTGAAATCGCTGAAAACAAGATCTTCGTTGGTCTTGTTCAGGGCCGTCTTGCAAAGCAGATTAAGGAAGTTTGTCTTCTTGAGCAGACATTCGTTCGTTCAGACCTTTTCGAAGGCGATGTTAACGGCTACATCAACTCAGTAGCTAAGGCTATCGGTGCTGAAATCAAGCTTTCAAGCTTTGTTCGTTTCGCAAAGGGTGAAGGCATTGAAAAGAAGGTTGACGATTTCGCAGCAGAAATCGCTTCAATGGTTAAATAATTTTACCGTTAATCAAAAGGCACATTCGTTAGAGTGTGCCTTTTTTGTTTTATAAAGTCGCAAATATAATGTTATAAATATACACAAAACCCTTGACTTTTATGCAGAATCGTGTATAATTAACAAAGAATTTGTATAACAATTCAAATTGCGATCATTTAAGAAGGTATCCCCATGATAAAAGTATTTATTGACGGCCAGGCCGGCACAACAGGTTTGCAGCTGAAAAGCAAGCTTGTAAACCATCCCCATGTAACATTACTTGAAATTGATGAAGATAAAAGGAAAGATATATCAGAAAGACAGAAGCTTATGAATGAAAGTGATGTGGTTTTTCTTTGTCTTCCCGATGCAGCGGCAATTGAGGCTGCAAAGCTCATTAACAATCCTGCTACGGTTATAATTGATGCAAGCACAGCACACAGAACCAATGACGACTGGACTTACGGTTTTCCTGAGCTTTCAAAAGCCCATTTTAATGCGATAAAATCTTCAAAACGTATAGCAAATCCCGGTTGTCATGCAACAGGCTTTATTTCAATTGTATATCCTCTTGTTTCTGGTGGAATCATGCCGAAGAGCTATCCTGTAACCGCTCACAGTATAACAGGTTATAGTGGCGGCGGAAACAAAATGATCGGGGAGTATGAAAGCGTAGAAAGAGCAGATTTTTACAAAAGTCCACGTCAGTACGGATTATCACAGCTCCATAAGCATCTTCCGGAAATGAAGAAGATTACTGGCTTAGACTATGAGCCCATATTTAATCCAATTGTTGCTGATTTTTATAGCGGAATGGCTGTATCTGTTCCTGTTTTTACAAATATGCTCAAAGTAAAAATGTCTCTTTATGACCTTAAGAGGTATTTTGTTGATTTTTATAAAGACAGTAAGTCTATTTCTGTCCACAGTGGACCTGAAGACGGATTCCTTCCTGCAACAGGTCTTGAAGGAACCAATAAATTAAGAATATATATTTGCGGTAATGATGATAGAGTTACTTTAACAGCAGTTTTTGATAATCTCGGTAAAGGTGCATCATCTGCCGCAATTGAAAACATGAACATAGCAATGGGATTTGATGAAACCACTGCATTATAAGGAGGCAATTTCAATGAATTTTATAAATGGCGGTGTAACATCACCGAAAGGCTTTATCGCATCAGGTATTCACTGCGGAATCAGAAAAAATCAGACAAAAAAAGATCTTGCAATGATTAAAAGTGAAGTAAAATGTACTGCTGCTGCGGTTTACACTCAGAATAAGGTGTACGGTGCACCGATTACAGTTACAAGAGATAATATTTCAGACGGTTACGCACAGGCTGTTATTGTTAACAGTGGTAACGCAAATACATGCAACAGTGACGGGGTTGAAAAGGCAAAAATGATGTGCGATATCGCATCTGAAGTTCTGGGCGTTGATTCATCTAACGTTATCGTTGCATCAACAGGTGTAATAGGCATGTCGCTTGATATTAATCCCATTAAAAACAGCGCAGAAGCACTTGCTGCTCAGATGAGCTCTGACGGCGGTCCGGATGCTGCTGAAGCTATAATGACAACGGATACAATTTCAAAAGAATGTGCCGTTCAGATTGAGCTCGGCGGAAAAAGCGTCACAATCGGAGCTTGCTGTAAGGGTTCAGGCATGATTCATCCCAATATGGCTACTATGTTGTGCTTTATGACAACCGACTGTGCTATCAGTTCAGCAATGCTTCAAAAGGCGCTAAGCTCAGTTGTATGCGATACCTTTAATATGATTTCAGTTGACGGAGACACTTCAACTAATGATATGGTATCAATTTTGGCAAACGGAAAAGCCGAAAATTCAGTTATTGATTGTGAAAATGAAGATTATGTTGTTTTTTGTGATGCTCTTATGTCGCTTTCAGTCAAGCTTTCAAAGCTTATCGCCGGAGACGGAGAGGGTGCTCAAAGGCTCCTTGAATGTACAGTAAATGGTGCACCTGAAGTCAAAATTGCCAAAGATATTGCAAAAAGCATAATCTGTTCTTCACTTGTAAAAACAGCAATGTTCGGTTCTGACGCAAACTGGGGCAGAATTCTTTGTGCGATAGGATACACTCCGGGTGAATTCAATGTTGATACAATAGATGTTTATCTTTCTTCCTGTAAGGGCACTGTCAAGGTTTGCGAAAAAGGCTTCGGTATAGAGTTTTCTGAAGAAAAAGCAAAGGAAATTCTTTTGGAGGATGCAATTACACTTCTTGTAGAAATGAATCAGGGTTCACACAACGCAACTGCATGGGGATGCGACCTTACTTACGATTACGTAAAAATAAACGGTGACTACCGCACATAATGAGGTGACAACATGGGTGATAATAATTTTATAACAGACGATATGAAGGCTCAGGTGCTCACTGCCGCGCTTCCTTATATTCAAAAATATTACGGTAAAACCGTTGTTGTAAAGTATGGCGGCAATGCAATGATAAATCCTGAGCTGAAGCAGGCGGTTATGAGTGACATAATTCTGCTTTCTCTTGTTGGTATTAAGGTTGTGCTTATTCACGGAGGCGGTCCTGAAATCAGCGGTATGCTCTCAAAGCTCGGAATTGAATCCAAGTTTGTAAACGGTCTTCGTTATACTGATAAGCAAACTGCAGAAATTGTACAAATGGTACTTTCAGGTAAAACAAATAAAGATTTGGTATCTCTTATTGAAGTCAGCGGTGGTAAGGCTGTAGGTCTTTGCGGTATCGACGGTGCAATGATAAAAGCCGAGAAGCTCAATGACGGAAATGATTACGGTTATGTTGGTGAAGTCACATCTGTTGACCCTAAGCCTATTGCTAAGGTCCTTGAAGAAAATTACATCCCTGTTATAGCAACTGTCGGTATTGATGATGAAGGTCAGGTTTATAACATAAATGCAGACACTGCAGCGGCTGAAATTGCGGCGGCCTTACACGCAGAAAATATTATCACATTAACTGATATTCCCGGTCTTTTGAAAGATGTTAATGACCCTTCAACTCTTATTCCGCACATTAATGTTGATGATGTTGAATCTCTTATTGATAGCGGAATTATCTCCGGTGGTATGATACCTAAAATGAAAAGCTGTGAGAAAGCAGTAAGAGCCGGAGTAAAAAAAGCGGTTATGATTGATGGCAGAGTACCTCATTCAATTCTTATTGAGATGTTCTCAGATGAGGGTATCGGTACACTTATGACAATGTGAGGTTAGTTTATGAGCGGATTTGATAAAATAGCAAAGGCTGATGAATCCTTTGTTGCACACACTTACGGCAGATTTCCCGTTGCAATTAAAGAGGGCAAAGGCGCAGTATGCTATGATTTTGACGGAAAAAAGTATATTGATTTTTCAAGCGGAATCGGTGTAAACAGTCTCGGCTTCTGTGACGATGGCTGGATAAATGCCGTTACAAAGCAGCTTAATTCCTTGCAGCATATTTCTAACCTTTATTATACAGAGCCTTGCACAAAGGCGGCAAAGCTGCTTACAGAGAAAACGGGCATGAAAAAGGTGTTTTTCTCTAATAGCGGTGCGGAAAGCAATGAAGGCGCAATCAAATGTGCAAGAAAGTATAGCTTTATGAAATACGGCGGAGGAAGGAATAAGGTTATAACTCTTCTTAATTCCTTCCACGGCAGAAC
>JAZSHC010000017.1:0-70329 GCA_045533065.1 Acutalibacteraceae bacterium | reverse complement strand
GACGCTTGGGGCAACATCATTTCCGAAACCAACGCAACAGGCGGCACACCTACAACAACCGCTCAATACTGGTCGGAAATTAATCCTTTCAGGTATCGTGGGTATTATTATGATTCCGATACTGGGCTTTACTATCTGCAGAGTAGATATTATGACCCTGAAACTGGTAGGTTTATTAATTCGGATTCACAGTTGAATGCTGATTATTTATTAGGATATAACTCGTACACTTACTGTCTTAATAATCCGATTGTTTTGATTGATATTGGTGGTAATAGACCTGTTGTTGGTGCGTCTCCTTCAAAAGAGACAGCAAGAGAAAGAAGGCAGTCAGCGGCTACGATGAATCCTAAAATTACTAAAATATCACCTAAACAAAAAAAAGGAACTTTCAAAGGATTACTGAAAACTGTAGTTGATGCCTTTTCCGTTGAAGTGGGTGCGGGGTACGGATTCGGTGTTTCTGCAGAGTTAGGTCCACTTGGTCTAGAAGCATTAATGAAAGCAAATCCTATACATTTCGTTATTACTACCGACGATAAAGAGAGAGGTTTTTTTCGCACTCTCGAAGGAAGTGTATCTGCAGATTTTTTGCTGTTTGAAGCTTTTACAGAAGATAGACATAAATATCGATTTTGGACTGATGAGGATATTGGTAAGGGACAATACTCGGACATAAAATTAAAAGACACAGCCTCAGTAGAGTTTTCTTTATATTTTTTAATTGGCGCAGGGATTGAGGTATCATATAACTATGGAAGAGTCATTGATTATATGAAGATAATGTAGGTGGTGAAGATATGAAAATAAAAGTTGCAATTCTTTTGATTGCTTCTCTCGTTTTGAACGTTTCTGGCGCTTTGTTTTATGCGTTTTATAATGAAATAGAACTCTGGAAGTCAGTTTCTATCTATTTCGTTGCTTTAATATCCTTTATGACTATAGTTGCTGTTGTTTTAAGCGCATTAAAGAATAAATTTAAGACACATATTTTGCATTGGTTTTTTCTTTTAATATTCATAGCTAATGTTATTGTTGCATATTTGTTTTTTACAAGGTGAGAAACATCAAACACAAGGGGACGGTTCTCTTGTGCTGATGAAAAGCAAGAAAAGTAAAAAGAACACAAGGGGACGGTACTATGTGTTCGGCTGAAGAATGATTAACGGGCGGTGGTTGTTCTCCGCCGCCCTGCCTCTCACTCCCTCAGTCACTTTGTGACAGCTCCCTTGGTGATGTTTCCTACCGTTATGATAATGCGGGTAATCTCACTTATCAGAAGGATGAGCTTTCTGACAGAAGAACATATTTCAATTATGACCTTAACGGCAACTTTATCGGTCAGAAGGTTTACGTTAATTTGATAGGTAACACAAGTGCGAGCTTCCTTTTCTCGTCAGCCAATGTCTATGATGATGAAAGCCGAATCATCCGTAAGGATATGAAGGGTAAGCAATATGCCCTTGATACCTATTATTACTATAATAACGACGAAAGCGGCTTGATTTCGAGTGTAGCCACAACAATCGGCGGCTCAAGAAGACTTAATTATACCTATAATGATGACGGGCAGGTAACGTCAAAGTCAATGACTTTAACAACTCCCTATGTCAACACTTATACTTATAACGATGAGGGCTTCATTACAACCGACACAGTCACTGCAAAGAACGGCACCTTCGCTTACGATTATACCTATGATGATAACGGAAATATCACAGCCATAACCAAAAACGGTACTGTTCAGCAGAACTATGCTTATGATGAAAACAGTCAGCTTGTGCGTGAGGATAACCGTGACATAAACAAGTCAATTGTTTATTCTTATGACGGTTACGGCAATATTCTTAATAAAAAGGAATATGCTTTCACCACAGGTGAGTTGGGTGCAGTTACTGACACAATAACCTATAGCTATGACAGCACATGGAAAGACAAATTAACTTCCTATGACGGTCAGAGCATAACCTATGATTCAATGGGTAATCCTTCGTCATACTGTGGTGCAACCCTCGACTGGAACGGCAGAAGGCTGATGTCATATAATAAAGACGGCACAAGCATATCTTATGAATATGACAGCAACGGCTTAAGAACAAGCAAAACCGTTAACGGTGTCCGTCAGGAATACTATTATGACGAAAACGGTCAGCTTCTTTATGAAATCAAGCAGGGCGTTTATGAGCTTTACTACAAGTACGATGCTGACGGCAATTTGTTCAGTATAACCCGTTACCGCTATTCCGACGGTGCAAGGCACGTTTTCTATGCAATAACAAACAGCCGTGGCGATGTTATTGAGCTTCGTGAAAACAGCGGTGCAATTTACGCAACCTACACCTATGATTCCTGGGGCAGATGTGTTTCAGTTAAAAACTCAAGCGGCAACGCCTGCAGTGTGAACACAGTTGCAATGCAAAGTTCCATTCGTTACCGTGGCTATGTTTATGACTATGAAACAGGGCTTTATTATTTGCAGAGCAGGTATTATGATCCGGAAGTTGGCAGGTTCTTGAATGCGGATGATGTGGATTTTATCGGTTATTCAGGTGAGGTGCTGTCTTATAATGCGTTTGCGTATTGTGAGAATAATCCGGTGAATGGTTTAGACTCAACTGGATTTTTTAGTGGTGAATTTCATTACAATTCAACTATTGAAATAGCAAGGAATTATTTTAATTACTATGTTTCAAAATTAATTGCTTCTGGATGTCAGGATGTTGATGAATTGTTTCCTCCGGTTGGTAAATTCTATGATGAATATGCCCAGAGCTTTCATTTTAATGTGTATTTGACACACAATAAGAAAACTAAAAAAGATTCAAGAGATGACAGAGCAAAAGAACTATTTAAAGAGGCTATAGATTTATTAAACGTTGCAAAAAGACAAAAAAAATTGTATAAAAAAAATAGGGATGTTAAGTATAAAAATTCTATGAATGCAAATCTGAGTGTGGCAATGTATTTGTTCGGATTATCATTACATCCAATACAAGATAAGGTCGCTCACAGTGGAAAAGGTGGAGATGAGTTGATGTTAATTGTTATTAACTGTGATCCATATGGTCCTATGACAACGATATACTTCAGATTCCATATTGGCAAAGGCTTTGATAATCCGGAAAAAGAATACTTAGACACTGGAAAAAAGAAAAGAACAGTAAACGCTGAAGAAACAGAAAAATGGATAATAAAGATGGTGCAGGCTATAAAGAAAAGGGGGCTTACCAGTGAAATTAAAAAATTATCATAAAATAATTAAAATATGCGTCGCTGCTTTAATTGTGTTTATTTCAGTAGTTTATTTAGGTTTTGTGCGAGATTGGTATAAAAAAACACAAGTTAATGAAGAATTGATTTTGTCAATCGCGCAAAAAGTTAATCAATATGATGATTTAAAGCAGTTGCATATGGCTTTAATCCAAGATGGTAATCAATTAGATTTTTACAAGTTATGGGAAGTTGATAAAGCAATATACGGCTCAAGAGAGGAAATCACGGAATACATTTCAATAAATGAAACAGATGGAAAAATGATGTCAAATGAATTTATGCAAGTGATTACTCAAAATGATTTAGAAAGCATACTTGATGAAAAATTCGGGAGCTTTAGACCTATATTTAATCTTTTTTGTACAAACAGAAAAAGCGACTATTGCACGTATTGGTTAAGTCCGAATATGTATACAAAGGGTTGCTATGGTGTAGCGTATGATAATGATAGAATCCACCTTGTAATATTTTGCGAAAAATATACGATAAGTATATGTCAGGAACAGCAGAACGGCGATAAAGCTTTTGAAGAATACCTGAGGCTTCTCGACAAAAGCCTTATCTAATTTGGCTTTTAGCGCGAAAACACAGGGGACGGTACTATGTGTTCGGTTGAAGAATGATTAACGGGCGGTGGTTTCTCTGGGAAGACAGGGGACGGTTAGCGTGAAAACCCCACCGTTAACTCTTGAAAAGTGAACAATAGGGGCGGTCACCGCCGCCCCGTTGTACTCCTTCAGTCTTTTTGCTGTGCAAAAATCCAGCTTCCTCGAAGAGGAAGCCAAAAAAGCCTTCTTCTTCGAGGAAGGTGGCAGCCGCAGGCTGACGGAAGGAGTAATCAAGAACAAGCAAAACAGTCAACGGTGTAAGGCAAGAATATTACTATGACGAAAACGGAAAGCTCCTTTATGAAATCAAGCAGGGTGTTTATGAGCTTTATTACAAATATGATGCTGACGGCAATTTGTTCAGTATCACAAGATACCGCTATTCTGACGGTGCAAAGCACGTTTTCTATGCAATAACAAACAGCCGTGGTGATGTTATTGAACTTCGTGAAAACAGCGGTGCTATTTATGCAACTTACACCTATGACTCTTGGGGCAGGTGCGTTTCCGTTAAAAACTCAAGCGGCAACGCTTGCAGTGTGAACACAGTCGCAGTTCAAAGCTCCATTCGCTACCGTGGTTATGTTTATGATTATGAAACAGGGCTTTATTATCTGCAGTCAAGATATTATGACCCGGAAGTTGGCAGGTTCTTGAATGCGGATGATGTTAATTTCATTGGTTATTCGGGTGAGAATCTTTCTTATAATGCGTTTGCGTATTGTGAGAATAATGCGGTGGGATACTTAAATGTGAGTTGTTTTGCAAGTGTAAATTATATGTTCCTAAATCAAACGGATTATAGTATAAATAAAGCTCCTATAGTTTTTTCTGCTAAGAAGACAGGGGACGGTTCTCCGTCTTGAAGAAAAATGAACAATAGGGGCGGTCATCGCCGCCCCGTTGGACTCCTTCAGTCTTTTTGCTGTGCAAAAATCCAGCTTCCTCGAAGAGGAAGCCAAAAAAGCCTTTCTCTGTGAAGCATCGTCACCGAAGTGCGTCTTGTGGACGATGAAGCGAGGTGAGGATGGCGTAGCGGTCAAAGTTTATGTGCCGCCCCAAGGCACAAATAAACTTTTGGCACCGCAAGAGTCAGTGGCAGCCGCAGGCTGACAAAGGGAGAACACTCCACTCACAAAAATTAAACACCAAATAAAAAATCACTCTCTGAAAAGAGGGTGATTTTTTGCTGTCCGTGGAATAATAAAAAAATTTTGTCGAATTTTGTTACTTTTGGTTGATTTTGGGATATAGCAACTAAAAAAGTATTTATAATGAAAACACATTGACAAAACCTGAAATTAAAATAGTTTTTTCGGTTTATTTACACTTTTGTTGACAATGCTCGCCTTTTGTGTTATAAAGAATTTGTTAATTTTTTGAATAATAAGGAGGGTGAAATGATGCTTACAAAAGAAGATATGGAAATTTATAGCAAAGAATACTATTTTTCGATTTATAAGTATTGTATGAGCAAGCTCTCCAACCATCAGGATGCGGAAGATGCAACCCAGGAAACCTTTATGATTTTAAGTCAAAAAGGTCATATGCTGGAGGAACAACATATAAAGGCGTGGCTGTTTGCGGTGGCACATAATATGATTATGAAGGAATACAAAAGGCGTCTTGTTGCAAAGGATAAAAAGATAATTGTTGATGAAGCAATGACCGAACATTCAAAAAGGATAATCACCATAGAAGAAAGTCTTGTTGATTACTATTTTGAAAGGTTTGAGGATGAAATATATTCACGCTTAACAGACAAGGAAAAACTCTTGTATGATTTATACAGTGACGGTAATATCAAAACAGGTCAGATTTCACAGATTATGGGTTTGGAGCCTCACGCTTGTTCCATGAGAAAAAAGCGTTTGAAGGATAAGTGCAAGGAGATAATGCTGGAAATTTTATTTTATTAAAAATTTTTTTGTTACTTTTTTGTTCTTTAGGGATACACCTATGAAGAGCAAAAACTTACCAAAAGGAAGGGTGGTCAGCCTTGGAAGAGGAGAACTGGTTTTTCGGTGAAAACACTGAAAAACAAAAATATCTTGAGTCAGAAGATAATTTTGATTTTAACCATACGGATAAGGAACTTTTAAATAAGAACATAGATGACGCTGTCAAAGAGTTGACTGATTGGCTTGATTCAGAGCCACAGAGTGAAATTCAACTTTCGGATGATGAAATCAACGACGCAATTAAAAGATTGCTTGAAAAAACTCATCCTGCTCAAGCACCGTCTTCACCTGAAAAAACAGGCAGAATAAAGAAAGTATCATTAAGGGTGCTCTTCGTTGCGGCGATACTTTTGGTTTTATCTGTAACCTGTCTTTTTGCTGTGGGAAACAGCCACAACATAAGTATAGAAAACGGTTTTTTGACCTTTGCCAAAGACACTGTAAAGATAGTATTTTTCGGCGAGGAAAAAGAAGAATTTATAACAGTTGATATGCTTATGGACGACTTGAAGGCTCATGGTTATGATGATATACTCATGCCACAGGATTTCGTTGATTCATCGGCTAACTACAGTGTAAGTGTGCCGGAATATATGAAGGATGAATTGCGTGATCAGGTTGCGTTTGACATATATGATTCGGAAAATAAATATGAGTTCAATATCAGCAAAGGAAATTTCATGGATTCCGCTGGCTCATATGTAAAGCTTCAGAATGCCGTGACAGTAGTCCGTGATGATGTATATATTTATGCTTTTGAATTTAACGGAGAGTCTGTGATAGAATTTGTTGGTGATGGATATAGTTATTATGTAATTTCTACGGTACCTCTTCCCAATATGGTTAAAATTGCTGAAAGTATAAAATAAGGAGATTTTAACCTTGAAAAAAATAATTTGCGGTTTGCTTTCTGTTGTGTTAGTGTTTTCATTTTTTGCATTCGATATATCGGCTGTATCAGAAGAAACAGCTCCAAGTGTAATTGACTTTACACTGACATCAGCTGATGATTTTTCGGAAGCTTCTAATGAGACACGTGTCAGCGGACTTATACTTACTTATGGATTATCTATAAAAAAGAGCGGTACATCAATAATTATAACCGGAAAAACCGGTTGTAGTTCGGAAGTAGTTAAATGCGGATTTAAGAATCTTACCGTTGAAAGAAGAAAAGATAGTAACAGCTCATGGTCTGATTATTATGATTATGGAGATAGTTATGTTGAATCTGCGTACGCATCTCTCTCAACCACCCTTTCAGTTGCTTCCGGTTATCAGTACAGAGTAACCTGCAAGCATTATGCAAAGAAAAGTCTGCTTTCCACACAGACAATAAGCAATGCAAGTGCAGTTCTTACAATGTAAAAGCAGGAGCTTAACAGTAAAACAGAATATAAAATCAAATTTTTATCACCTTCTTAAAAAAGAGGGTGATTTTTTTTTGTTACTTTTTGCATTTTCAGGGACCTTACCTATAAAAGAAATTTTTATGAGGTAAAAGAATATGATTTTCAAAGAAACTGACATCAGACACCCGCTTTATGTGACAACGCTTGAAAACGGAGTGCTTTTATGTGTGTATGACGGATACGCTGAAGGAAGTGACGGGAAAACATACCATTGTGCAGAAAGGAAAATCAGTGAGGATGAGTATGAATTTCTCGGTTGGAGATACGAAAAAGTGCAAAGGTGATATTACACAAACCTGCTCAATTGGAGCAGGCTGCTTTTATTATGATGAATGCTAAAGCATTCAACAGTATAGGTAAGTTTCACAGAGATGGTATTGGTGTTGAAAAAAATCCACTTAAAGCGATACAGTATTTTAGAGAAGCAACAGAAAGAGGTGATATATACAGCATTCTCAATGAAGCTTACATACACGCAGAAAAAGAAGAGTCGTTTAAATTAGCTATCGAATGTTACGAAAAAGCTATTGAACAAAATACATCTTTATCATATTTAAAGTTTGGTGAGTTTATCGAAAAGAATGTCGAGTATTTTAGTAAAAACAAATATAAGTATGACATTTTAAAAGTTTTCGATTACTACTTGACAGCGATAAAATTGAGTAATGGTCCTGTTGCTGCCAGGGTATATTACAACATAGGTTGCATGCTGTCTTCAGATGCAAGTCTCATTGTATCTAAAAGTAAAGAAATACAAAAACTTTTTGGGTCCGAACAGAGAGATATAGTTAATCTTGCTTTTCAAAAGTCAAAAACTATTTTCGAAAATTCCATAAGAAGAAACGTGGTGCTTTCGCATACAGATAAAGAAGTTTATAATAATTTGAAAAATCGGACATAATTTTATTTTAATTGAGGTGCGGTAATCTGTTTTGACTAAAAGTGAACAAACTTAATAAATTTTCAGCACTCCTTTCAGGGGCGCTGAATTTTTGTATTTCTTAAGCTCGCTTAAAACATATTTACATTAAAAAATTTTAAGTATGATGAAAGTATGAGCAAGACAGAAAGAGGACAAAGAGTTATAGAGTAGAGCCAAGTGATAAAAACAATAAACAGTACTACAAATGCACTAAAGGATAATAGATTTTTTATTCGAAAAAATATTTAGTGTTAACGATAACAAACAACATAAAGCACAAGGTTCAGCCGATTGGCTGTTCCTTGTGCCTTTTCCCTTAACAATCAGTCAGTAATAGCTTCTCCCACCACTCTTTACTCATTCGGTTTTTACCTTGTTCCCATCTTTTCAATCTTTGTGTTTGTATAGACAATCTTTCCGCTAATTCTTTTTGCGTAAGTCTGTGTTGCTTTCGGTAATTTTTTAACTGTTCTCTTTGCCCAAGGTATAAAAATCTGTTGTATCCATCAAGAAGCTTGTCCACAGGCGTATCAAACAGTTCGGCAAGTTTATCGTATTGGCAGGGAGTGAGAGTAACAGTTCCGTCATTCTCATAATCCATATATGTGGTAATGCTGGCTTCCAAAGTATCAGCCACTTCCTTTTGCTTCAGATGTTTCCTTAATCTATGCCATTTCACCTTAAGGTTAGGCTCGTCCAGATAATCAGGACTCGGATTTTCTGTCATAAATAGCCTTTGCTCATCAGTAAAATATCGCTCTGCAAGTTTAAAGGTTATAACAGCCCAGAATTTTAGCCTGCCCATATCATCGATAAAGGGTGAAAATGAAAAGGTATCATTTGCGTTGTCTGATATATCCAACTTGTATGTATTGCATTTTCAATGCAGCGTGCACCGTAGGTTGCAAAGCGTATGCCCTTGTCGATATCGAAGGAGTCAATTGCTTTTATAAGTCCTATTGTGCCGATTGAAATCAGGTCCTCCTGCTCGTCATAGCCTGAATAATATTTTTTGATAATGTGAGACACAAGACGGAGATTGTGTTCAATCAGCGCCTCCCGTGCTTTTGTATCACCCTGTTTTTTCATTTTGTAAAGGAGTTCCTTCTCTTTCTCTGCCGAAAGGGGCTTCGGAAAAGACGAAGCATTTTTAAGGTGCAGAAAAAAGAATAAAAGATTACCGAAAACGGCTTTTATAAGTTCAAACATAAAATCACCCCGATATATTTTTATGGCGGTTGGTGTTTGTGTATGCCTGAAATGGCAGACGGGTGTTCTTGTTTTGATTGTGTGGATGAAAAAAGCCAATAATATGCAGTGAGCTCACTCTGAAAATCTTACAATTTTATTATTTTTTAAAAAATTATCTCTTTTATTGTTGATTTAATCTTAAGGATTTATTATAATGTAAAATAGCATGGGTATGTGTATCTTTATACGACCCGATTTTCAAAATATGTATCCGGAGGACTGCTTATTATGGCAAAGAACTCAAAAGGAGGCGCTGCACCTAAGCCCAATACCAATGCGGCAAGCGCCAATAAAAAAAATAAGAAAAAGAAAAAAAGGAAGAAGCATCCGGTTTTGTTTACCTTCTTTCTGATTTTCTTCAGCATTTTCGTTGCAGGTATGTTGACTGTTATTATCGTCGGAGGTACTGTTCTTACTCATGTTGATTCAATTGTCAACGGCGGTATCGCAATAGACCTTGACACATACAAGAACTCGCAGAGTCAGACAACAATTATGTATGCCTATGACGATGATAACGTGCCGGTTGAGCTTGCACGTCTTCACGGTGAGGAAAACCGTATATGGATTGACTACGATGAAATCCCCGAAAAGCTTCAGTGGGCATTTGTCTGCCTTGAGGATAAGCGCTTCTGGCAGCATCCCGGTGTTGACTGGATTAGAACAATCGGTGTTCTCATTAAGCCCAGCCTTGAAGGACAGGGCGGTTCAACCATCACACAGCAGCTTATTAAAAACCTTACAGATGATAACGAAGCAACCTTTATAAGAAAGTTCAATGAAATTTTAAGAGCTCTTAATCTCGAAAAGAATTATTCAAAAAAGGATATTCTTGAAGCTTACCTTAACACCGTTTCTCTTGGTGCAGGCTGTTACGGTGTTAAAACAGCAGCTGAGACCTATTTTAACAAATCTCTTTCAGAGCTTACTATTTCAGAATGTGCAACCCTTGCAGGTATCACAAAAGCACCTTATTCTCTTAACCCTTATGCGAATTATGATAAGTGCATGAGCAGAAGAAACGACTGCCTTTACTATATGCATCAGGAAGGCAAGATAACAGATAAAGAGTACAAAAAGGCACTCAAGGAAGAAATTGTTGTTCAGGAATATAAAAAGGTAACACAGGAAACAAAAGAAGAGGTTGAAATCCTTTCATGGTATGAGGAATATGTAATTGACCAGGTTATTTCAGACCTTCAGAAGCAGTACGGTTATGAATATAACGAGGCTTGGCGTCAGGTATATTACGGAGGTCTCAATATTTATGCCGCGGTTGACCTTGATGTTCAGGAAATTCTTGAAGATTCATACGAAAACCGTAAGGGCTTCCCCACAGCGCGAAGCAGGGATAAAAACGGTAACCTTCCTCAGTCATCAATGACAATCATGGACTATCAGGGAAGAATAGTTGCCCTTATCGGCGGTACGGGACAAAAGACTACCAACAGAGGCTATAACCGTGCAACAGACGAAAGAGCAAAGCAGCAGCCGGGCTCATCAATCAAGCCCCTTGCAGTTTACGCTCCGGCAGTTGACCTTGGTCTTGTTACTGCAACTTCCACCGTTCTTGAAAAGGCAATTGAGCTTAACGGAAAGCCCTGGCCCAGAAACTTTAACGGTGACCACGGTTCAGGCAAATATGTAACGGTTGAAAATGCACTTGTACGTTCTCTCAATACTGTGCCTGTAAGAATTCTTAACGAGCAGCTCGGCACAAAGGCTTCACTCAGATACTGTAACGAAATGTTCCACCTTAACCTTGACCCTGTAAAGGATAAGGATCTCAGTCCTCTTGCAGTCGGCGGTACATCAAGGGGTGTAACATCTCTTGAAATGGCTGCAGCCTTTGCAACCTTCGGAAACGGAGGCCGCTATTATGAGCCTTACAGCTATTTCCAGGTAACTGACAGAAACGGCAACATTATTCTTGAAAACGGTAAGGATATTCCTCAGCAGTCAATCAAGAAAGAAACCTCAGCCTCACTGCGTTCAATGCTTACAAAGGCTGTAACACAGGGTGAAGGTACGGGCTACGGAAGTAAAATCAGCGGCTTCCAGACCTTTGCAAAAACAGGTACCAGCTCTGATAACTACGATAAATGGTATTGCGGCGGTACACCTCATTATGTAACAGCTGTATGGTACGGTCATGACTATGATGTAAATATGCGCACGGGCTCAACCAACCCTGCAAAAACTGTTTTCAGATATGTTTTCAGTGAAATTCACAAAAACCTTGAAAGCAAAAGCTTTGACGATGTAATTGATCAGGTTGATAAGAGCATTGCAGCTCTGGAAAGCAGATGAGGAAGCGCTTATGGTGATTTTATCCGTTGATTACGGTGATGTCAGAACAGGTCTTGCCGTTTGTGACCCAATGGAAATACTCGCTTCCCCAATAGGTGTTATAACACAAAGCTATGAGCCGAAGCTTATCAAGGAAATTGCTCAGGTTGTCAAAAAGCATACCCCCGGTCTTATTGTTGTGGGGCTTCCCAAAAACATGGACGGTACAGAAGGGGAGAGAGCTGAAAAATGCAAAGCCTTTGCAAAGCTTCTTTCACAGGAAACGGGAATAGAAACACAAATGTGGGACGAAAGACTCACCACAGTTTCAGCACACAGGGCGCTGAGTGACAACAATGTCAGAGGTCAGAAAAGAAAAAATGTGGTTGACGCAGTTTCAGCCGTAATGATTCTTGAATCCTTTCTCGCATCAAGAAAAAGATAACATAAAAACATCCTGATTCGTCAGGATGTTTTTAATTTGTGTCGTCATGCACAATCCTTTCGCATATTCTTTTGAATACGGGGGCACAATCTGTGTTGCCGCCTTCACCGTTCTCGTTCATTACAACAACAATGTAATGGGGATTATTTGCGGGGAAAAAGCCTGAAAACCATGTTCTGCAGATTTCCTTTCCTTCTTCATAAATTCCGCTTTGAGCTGTCCCTGTTTTGCCTGCAAGAGCCACAAGCTCACTTTTTGCATTCTGTGCATTTCCTTTTTGAGTGACTGATAAAAGCATTTTTCTTATAAGCTTAACGGTTTCAGCTTTAAGCATTACCTGCGGCACTGCGGAGCCTTTTTCACTTACAGTGCCATGTGAATCCGCAAAGCCGTAAATCACTGTGGGAGAAACATATTTTCCCGTTGCAAGAACATGGTAAACCTTTGCCATCTGAATAGGGGTCATCATCAGTTCCCCCTGACCAAAAGCAAAATTTGCCGCATTGCCCTTTAACGTCAGGCTGTCAGCGGAAGGAAGACAACCTGTTGCTGTTGAAATGCCGTCGGCTATTTCGTCACCTTGTCCCAGACCTATATTACGGCAAAGCTGCATAAGGTAGTCCGTATCGATGTCTGTAATAAGATTTATGAAATAGGTGTTGCAGGAGTTTTGCAGTGCTGTTTCCATATTTACTGTACCGTGAGCCGTTTTATTATAACAGCTGAAGGTTCTGTCGCCGATTTCAATACTGCCGCTGCATTCGTATTCTGCTTCGGGGGCAATACCGTTTTCAATCGCTGCAGCAGCAATAACAGGCTTGAAAACAGACCCAACGCTGTAGCTGTTAAGAGCCTTGTTGACAAAAGGGGAGTAGCTTTTTAAAAGTGAATCGGCAATGTTGTTAGGGTCATATGCGGGTACACTCGCCACGGCGTAAATTTCACCGCTGTTAACATGCATAACAATAGCACAACCGCTTTTGATATTGCTTTTTTCCAGCTCTTCCTCTGCAATTTTTTGTATACGGCTGTCAAGAGTAAGCACAACACCTGCATCTGAATTAAAATTGCTGTCATTTATATATTTATCCATACCTGCAAGAACTCTGCCCAACGCATCAACCTCAAAGCTTACGGATAATTGACCTGAATTCTGCTTCAGATAATTGTTATAGGCTTTCTCTATGCCAGATACACCGTTCATGCCTTCGGAATCAAGATATCCGATAAGATGAACTGCAGTCTGTTTTTCAGTATAACGTACGGGTACGGTAAATGTTCGGATGAATTCGTTGTTTATTTCACTTTCTACCTTTTTTATAAAAGGAAAACCTTTTTCGATTTTTTCATTCAGGGTCTGTGAGTCAAAGTATTCCTTCAGATACTCCGATGAGCCTATTGCAGGGGTTACGGCTGCAATAAGTTCGGTTTTGCTGTCAACAAGCTTTTCCATGTTTCTGTCATAAATTTTTCCCCGTGTTTTGCCAATTGTGATTGTACGGTTGCCTTGTGTTTCAACGGCAGTTGAGTATTCTGAAAAATTTATATAGGCTATGCGTACCATAAGTGCCATAAAACAAAGCACAATCAGCATATACAATGAAAGTATTCTTTTTGCCATTTTTATCACCGTAAATATTATTTCAACATTGCAGCCAAATATCGACAGCAAAAAAATACCAATTATTTTATACTATTTTTGCAAAAAGACTTGACCTCTTTGAAAAAATGGGCTAAAATATGAATTAGCACTCGAAAGTCAAGAGTGCTAAAAACATATTAAAACAGTAATTCATATCTTAGGAGGAATAAATTATGACCATTAAACCACTTCTTGACAGAGTTGTACTTAAAGCAACAGAAGTTGAAGAAACAACACAGAGCGGTTTCATTCTCACCTCAGCATCTCAGGAAAAGCCTCAGTTTTCCGAAGTTGTTGCAGTAGGCCCCGGCGGTGTTGTTGACGGAAAAGAAATTCAGATGCTTGTTAAAGTCGGTGACAAGGTTATCACAGGAAAATATTCAGGCACAGAGGTTAAGGTTGACGGTGAAGAATACACAATTGTCCGTCAGCACGACATTCTTGCAGTTATTGAATAATCAAGGTAATTCAGGAGGTAATACACTATGGCAAAACAGGTAATTTACGGCGAAGAGGCAAGAAAAGCCCTTCAGAACGGTATCGACAAGCTCGCAAATACCGTAAAAATCACTCTTGGCCCCAAGGGCAGAAATGTTGTAATTGATAAGAAATACGGTGCTCCTCTCATCACTAACGACGGCGTTACAATCGCTAAAGAAATTGAACTTGAGGATGCAATCGAAAACATGGGAGCACAGCTTATTAAAGAGGTTGCAACAAAAACAAACGATGTTGCAGGTGACGGTACAACAACAGCAACGCTTCTTGCACAGGCACTTGTGCGTGAAGGCATGAAAAACGTTGCCGCAGGCGCAAACCCCATGGTTGTTAAAAAGGGTATCAAGAAGGCTGTTGACACAGCAGTTGAAGCTGTAAAGGCAAACTCAAGCCCCGTTACAACCTTTGAAGATATTGCAAGAATTGCAACAATCTCCTCAGCAGATGAGTCAATCGGTACTCTTATTGCTGAAGCAATGGAAATTGTAACAACAGACGGTGTTATCACTGTTGAAGAATCCAAAACTGCTGAAACCTGCAAGGAAGTTGTTGAAGGTATGCAGTTTGACCGCGGCTACATCTCACCCTATATGGCAACAGATGTTGACAAGATGGAAGCTGTTATTGACGATGCAGCAATTCTTATTACAGACAAGAAAATTTCCAATATTCAGGAAGTACTTCCTCTTCTTGAGCAGGTACTTAAAATGGGCAGAAAGCTCGTTATCATTGCTGAAGATGTTGAAGGCGAAGCCCTTGCAACTCTTCTTGTCAACAAGCTCAGAGGCACCTTCACCTGCGTTGCAGTAAAGGCTCCCGGCTTTGGCGACAGAAGAAAGGAAATGCTTCAGGATATCGCAATTCTCACAGGCGGTCAGGTGATCACATCAGATCTCGGTCTTGAGCTTTCAACAGCAACTCTTGACATGCTCGGCTCTGCAAAGCAGGTTAAGATCACAAAGGAAAACACAACCATCGTTGACGGTGCAGGTGACAAGGATCAGATCAAGGCACGTATCGGCCAGATCAAAGCTCAGATTGAAGCTTCAACATCAGAATTTGACACAGAAAAGCTTCAGGAAAGACTTGCAAAGCTTGCTGGCGGTGTTGCTGTTATCCGTGTTGGTGCTGCAACAGAAACCGAAATGAAGGAAAAGAAGCTTCGCATTGACGATGCCCTTGCCGCAACAAAAGCAGCTGTTGAGGAAGGCTCTGTTGCAGGCGGCGGTGTTGCACTTCTTAACACAGTTCCCGCAGTTACAAAGCTTCTTGAAGAAACTGAAGATCCCGACGAAAAGACAGGTGTACGCATTGTCCTCAAGGCTCTTGAAGAGCCCGTTCGTCAGATTGCAAAGAATGCAGGCCTTGAAGGCTCAGTTATCGTTAACGAAATCATTTCAAGCGGTAAGGTAGGCTATGGCTTCGACTTCGCAAAGGAAGCTTATGTAAATATGGCTGAAGCAGGTATTCTTGACCCCACAAAGGTTACACGTTCAGCACTTCAGAATGCTTCCTCAGTTGCAGCAATGGTGCTCACAACTGAGTCACTCATTTCCGATATTCCCGATCCCGTAGCAGATGCAGCGGCAGCTGCAGCAATGGCTCAGGGCGGCGGAATGTATTGATTCAAGTAGTCAGTAGCCAGTAGACAGTAGTCAGAAAAACGGTCGCAATGCGACCGTTTTTTTAATTGAGGTATTTTATTTTTTATAATAATGTGCTATTATTAACGAAACAAAGAAAAAGGAGACAGAAAAATGAAGAAAAAGAAAATTTTAGCCGTTGTGGCTGTTATACTTGTTATTGCAGCATCACTCACACTGTATTTCACAAGATATATGTGGGACACAAAAGACACAGAGGAGCTTTTCAGGCAGAATGTTTCTTCCGTGGCTTACGAAAACACAATTGAAACTGCTGTTCCCCAGACGGATATCTACAGCATTATCAAAGACCACTTCAACAGTGAGCTTCCTGAAGGCAAAAAGGAAAAGAAGGCAATTATTCTCGGTTACGATGGCTGCCGTGCTGATGTTCTTACGGAAATTCAGAAGGGCAACAGCGCAATAGATACCCTTGTGGAAGACGGCGGCTCACTCAAGCTCGCATACTGTGGCGGCGTTAACTATCCCGAAAAGAACACTCAGGACACTTCAACAGCTCCCGGTTGGTGCTCAATTCTCACGGGTGTCTGGGCAGACGAGCACGGTATCACAGCAAACGATATTACAAAAACAATGGAGCACAAAACCCTTCTTACTTCATTGACGGAAGAAAAAATTATTGATTCAGCCGCATTCATTACAAAATGGGCAGGTCATTTTTCAAGAAAGAATGCCACCTACCTTGAAGAAGTCAAGTATTGCGAGGAAAATAAACTGAATGTAAATTTTGCAAAATGTGACAACGATGAAGCTTCACACGCATACACCCTCGAGGAAATCGGTAAAAAAGACTGCTCCGATTTTATTTTCGTAATCTACGAGCCTACAGATTCCACAGGTCACAACAAGGGCTTTACCCATAACAATCCGAAGTATAAGGAAGCCTTTAAAACAGAAGATGCCTACGGTTATGAAGCTATAAAGGCTATTAAGGAAAGAGATACATATGAATCTGAGGACTGGCTCATTATTGTAACCGCAGACCACGGCGGAATCAGAACGAACCACGGTAATGAAAGCATTCAGGAAAGAATGACCTTTATAGCAGTAAACAAAGATATGTAACAGAGAAAACTCCCATCGGTGTTTAACCGATGGGAGTTTTTTAGGATTCAGGGGTCAGGGTTGGCTCAAGAATATACTGCGCCCAGCCATTTTCCGTAATTTTGCAGTTAAGAGGTTCTATGCTGAACGAAGTTCCCGTTTCGCCTTCTCCGAGCCTTTTTATTCTCACGGTATAATCAACCTTTTCACCGTTACAAATGGTGTGAATAGTGAGAGCGGCAAATGTCATACTGTCGATTTTTTCGAAAGAGGGTGACCATTTAACGCACTTTTCACCGTCAGTCTCATTGTAATACAGCGGTTCCACACTCGCCGTACCGTCAGAAGCTTCAACTGACTTGATTTCATAATCTTCGGGGACAGTAAAGGTTGTTATGTACCACCATGTTCCACTCGCCATGGGGTTGCAGACCCAGGTTAAAGAGGTTCCTTCACTTATATCATTTTTGATTTCAGGTTTACCGAGAGTAAACTCATATCCGCTCGGAAAAGAACCAATTACAAGCTCATCAGCACGAAGGCTGTAATAAGTGGAAAAGCCGCTTTTTCCCACCTTTGTTATCGTAAGAGTGAAAACATCGTTTTCACCGTCACGGGTTACCGGTATTTGGACAGTATACTCTTCTAGACTTTCTTCCACATTCGGTCGCCATGAGATACCCTTTAGTCCCTTTTCCTCATTTGTTATGCTATTGATAACACCTTCACCCTGCACTTCACCGTTTATCTCATACTTTTCATCAACGAAAACATTGATTTCACCGTGTCCCCAGGCGCTGCTCGCAAGGTTGTATTCCCACACAAGGCTGTGGTTTTTGTAAGGCTTTTCCTTGAAAAAATCTCTTGCAACTCCGACATTCAGCACTGCATAATCCTTACTCCTTACGGAGTAGTTTTCCGTTCCCTTATACATATACATTTTCTGAAAATTATCGTGAAAAACAACGGTAACAGGATCATGTTTTTCTGTCAGTATTCTGATTGCTCCGCTGAACTGTGGCTCGTGCATAGGATTGACAACACCGTCGGCAAGTTCACCTAAATTGAGAAAATTAAGAAAGGATGAAACCTCAGCATGACTGAAAGCGTCTTCAATTTTCGCATTAAAATAATTGTCAGTGCTATCTGTTTCTTCATAAACCGTGTAGGTGTGCGCCGTAAAGACCATATCCTTCATGTCAAAGAAAAATTCGGAAATTTCGTCAACACCCTCAATATAATTCTGACCGCCGTTTTTGCTCTTCGGGTCCGTCATAAAGCACACTGCCACAACGATACTTGCAACAACAGCAATGAGAATTACCCAAAAGGCAGGCTTTTTATAGTTCAGCACAGATTTGATTCTCTGCTTCACGCCAACCTCACCGAAGGCCACCGGGCAAACGGTTATCATTCTCTGTGGTGCACTGCAGGAAAGAAGTGCTTCGGAATATCTCTTTTTATCCTCACTCTTCATTTGCTTTATGACCTTTTCGTCGCAGGCAAGCTCAATGTCACGGCAAAGAAGAATGTATGAAAGCCACATAAGAGGATTGAACCAATAAACAGAAAGAAGAATGAATCCAAGTGGCTTCCATAAGTGGTCTTTGCGTTTAAGGTGGGCTTTTTCATGGGCAAGGACAAGTGACATTTTTTCCTCGTCCATATATGAGGGAAGATAAATTTTCGGTTTAATCAGCCCTAAAATAAAAGGAGTTTTCACTTCATCACAAATGAACTGATTCTCTTTTAAGGGTATAGCTGTTTTGATTGTTTTTTTAATACGCAAATAGCTTATCAGTGCATACACAGCCATAATTACTACGCCAATCAGCCACACGCATCCAAAAACTAAACCTAAAATCTGCGTGGGATTCACACTCGCTCCCGCTTTAGGTGCAAGAGACTCGGATATAACAGGGTTAACTATTGTATTAAAAGCATCAATTCCGCTGTTGATTGTGGGTGAAGATGAATAATAAAAACTTTCCTTATTTATGGTTTCTGAACTCGGAACCAGACTCAGCACACTTTCAAAGCTGAAGGGACTTACAAGCCTAATTCCAACCAATGCCCACAAACAGCAAATTATCCATTTGGGAGCTTTTTTTAGCAAAAAACGAGCAATAATAACAGCAAAAACGAGCCATGATGCTGTAACGCTCATATTGACCAGCTTTAAAAATATTTCATCAAACAAAAACATGGTCACACCTCCTCAAAAGAGTCAATCATCCTTCTGATTTCAGCCATTTCCTTTTGTGAAAGGCTTTTTCTTTTTGTGAAAGCGGCAATGAAAGCAGGAAGTGAACCATGAAAGGTATCATCAACAAATTTTTCGCTTTGCATTGAGCAGAAATCATCTTTAGAAATAAGGGAGGTTACAATCCCTTTTTCATTTTGAAAAATACCCCTTTCACAAAGCTTTTTGAGTACGGTATATGTGGTGGACTTTTTCCAAGTCAGCTCACTTTCGCATTTTTTCACAAGCTCACCGGATGAAATCGGTTCGTTCTGCCAGATAATATCTGCAAAACGGGATTCAACAACACCCAATTTTATTTCTTCCATATATATTCCTCCTTATCGGTCTATTGCCTGTCGACTACATGTTTAGTCTATCATCAATAGACCTGTTTGTCAATAAGTTTCATAAAATTAAATTTTCAGGTTTAAATTCAGCTTTTTGAGAAATAATAAGCCCGAGAATATTTTGTGAAAGCGGTGTAGATTATGAATGAATACATAATCGAAATGAATGGTATAACAAAGCTTTTTCCCGGTATTGTTGCAAATGATAATATTACATTGCAGCTTAAAAAAGGTGAAATTCACGCACTTCTGGGAGAAAACGGTGCAGGTAAAAGCACCCTTATGTCAGTGCTTTTCGGTTTATATAAGCCTGAAAAAGGTGAAATAAGAAAAAACGGAAAAGCCGTAAACATTAAAAATCCGAATGATGCCACAAGGCTTGGTATTGGTATGGTTCATCAGCATTTCAAGCTGGTGGATGTTTTTTCGGTTCTGGATAATATTGTTCTTGGCTGTGAAAGCACACGCTTCGGTTTTCTTCAGAAAAAAAGGGCAAGGCAAAAGGTTAAGGCGTTGTCGGATAAATACGGTCTCAGGGTTGATCTTGATAAAAAGATTGAAAGTATAACCGTAGGTATGCAGCAAAGGGTGGAAATTCTTAAAATGCTTTACAGAGAAAATGAGGTGCTTATTTTTGACGAGCCAACTGCAGTGCTGACTCCCGGAGAGATAAATGAGCTTATGGAAATAATGCGCTCTTTCAGAAAGGAAGGCAAATCCATTCTTTTTATCACACACAAGCTTAATGAAATTATGGCTGTGGCAGACAGGGTTACGGTTCTTCGCAAGGGTAAGTATATAGGCACCGTTAACACAAGCGAAACCACAAAAGATGATCTTTCGTCAATGATGGTGGGCCGTCCGGTGGTGCTTACCGCAAACAAAACGGCGGCACAGCCGAAGGAAAACGTACTGACTGTCAATAATCTGTCGGTACCGTCTCTCAGTCATAAAAATAAAAATGCTGTTAACAATGTATCCTTTAATGTTAGGGCAGGAGAAATTCTTTGTGTTGCAGGTATAGACGGTAACGGTCAGACTGAGCTTATAAGCGGCATAACGGGCCTTCAGAAAATCTCAGGCGGTTCAGTGAATCTCTCGGGTAAAGATATCACTCATTCGTCAGTGCGTGACAGGAATAAATCGGGAATAAGTCATATTCCTGAAGACAGGCATAAACACGGCCTTGTGCTTGATTTTTCTCTTGAGGAAAACTGTGTTCTGCAAAGTTATTTTAATCCGCAGTTCCAGCTTTTCGGTTTTATAAAAAGGGATTCGGTAAGAGAATATGCTGACGGGCTTATTGAACGCTTTGATATTCGCTCCGGTGAGGGTGCTGCAACGGTAACAAGAACAATGTCTGGTGGCAATCAGCAAAAGGCAATAATCGGCAGAGAGCTTGACCGTGACTGTCCGTTGATAATTGCCGTTCAACCCACAAGAGGACTCGATGTGGGCGCAATTGAATATATCCATTCTCAGCTTATAAAAAAGCGTGATGAGGGCAAAGCGGTTTTGCTTGTTTCCCTTGAACTTGATGAGGTTATGAGCATATCTGACAGAATAATTGTTATGCACGACGGTGAAATTACAGGGGAATTCAACCCTGAAAAAGTTACCGCTAAGGAGTTGGGGCTTTATATGTCGGGATCAAAAAGACAGGGAGGAGACAAGGAATGAAAAATATTTTAAAAAAAGAGACAACCAATTCCTCGCCGCTTTTGAAAAACGGGAGCTTTGCGACCTTTGCGGCATCCTTGGGCTCAATTCTGATAGGCCTTGCCGTGGGAGGAATAATAACACTCATTGTGGCTTCTGCGAGTGATACAATTTCTTTAAAGGGCGGATTTGAAGGACTGAAACTGATTTTTTTCGGCTTGTTTTCCACGGGACGTGATGCTTCGGGAGAATTGAGCTTCGGCTTTAATCCCGTTAATATCGGAAATCTTCTGTTCAGAGCAACTCCTGTTATAATGACAGGTCTTTCCGTTGCTCTTGCTTTCAGGTCAGGGCTTTTTAATATCGGTGCTCCCGGACAGTATCTTCTCGGTACAACAGCAACACTTTTTGTTGCGCTTTCCCTGCCTTCGGATTCGGTCCCCACACCTATTATATGGCTTCTTGCTTTTCTGTCAGGTATGCTTGCAGGTGCCTTGTGGGGCACGATGCCCGGTTTTCTGAAGGCGAAGCTTAATATAAACGAGGTGCTTTCGGGCATTATGACAAACTGGATTGCAGCAAACCTTGTAACCTGGTTTTTTGAAAACAGTGAGCTTAGAAACAGTGTCCAGCCCGGTAAAATAGGCTATGTTATGCCAACATCCCTCAACGGTGTTGCAACGGCAAAATTCGGTCTTGACAAATTATTTCTGGGATCACAGGTAAACGGCGGAATAATTTTTGCTTTGTTATTTGCTTTTGCGGTTTACGTTGTTTTGTATAAAACAACCTGGGGATATGTTATGAAGGCATGCGGAAACAACAGGTTTGCCGCAGAGTACGCAGGCATGAAGAACAAAAGGATAACAGTACTTTCAATGGCTGCCGCAGGCGCCCTTTCAGGTGGCGGTGCTGCGCTTTACTACCTTTCGGGAAACACGGAATTTTTCCACGCAACCTATCAGAGCCTTCCGACAGAAGGCTTCAACGGTATTCCTATTGCGCTTCTGGCGGTGAATAATCCTATTGCCGTTGTTTTCACAGGACTTTTTATGTCCACGCTCAACATAGCGGGTCAGCAGCTTAAAAATCTGACGGCATATAACGAGCATATTACAGATATAATTATAGCGGTGATTGTGTATCTGAGCGCATTTTCACTTGTGATAAAATATTTTCTTTCTAACAGAGGATACGGAAAAAATGCAGCTGAAATTGCTGAGGAGCAGGGTGGTACAACAGCGCAGGTCAATACGGGAGATGACGAAGAAATAAGGCAGCAGGCACATGAATCAAAAAACATTAATCCCGATACCGAAAAAACGGGAAAGGAGGATGAATAATGGAGTTTCTTATTCAGCAGACTCTGATTTATGCAATGCCTCTTCTTATAGTTGCCCTTGCAGGTGTGTTCGCAGAAAGAAGCGGTATTGTTAACCTTGCACTTGAGGGTACCATGATTTTCGGCGCTTTTATCGGTGTGCTTTTTTTGAATATTACACAGAATTTCGGCAGCGGATTCTATGAACGGCCTCAATTGCTTATTGTTTTGACTATGCTGGTTTCAGCCTTGCTGGGTACAGTGTTTTCACTTCTTTTATCCTTTGCGGCAGTGAATCTCAAAGCAAACCAGACAATAAGCGGCACTGCGCTTAATCTTCTTTCTCCGGCACTTGTCCTTTTTCTTATCAATGTTATCACAAACTCAAATGTTCTTAGCATGGCGTCGGGAGATGCGGCAAGTGTATTCATGCTTAAAAAATCCACCTTCGGCTTTGATGAGCCTGAAAGTATGAACGGCATAATGAGACTGTTATTTCTTAATTCACAAGGTCAGCCTAATTTTTTTGCAAATGCTTTCCTTTTAAAAAACTATATTACAACCTATGTGTGTATTCTGCTTTTTGTCATACTTTCGGTTGTGCTTTATAAAACAAGGTTCGGGCTGAGACTTCGTGCATCGGGTGAAAATCCGCATGCGGCAGCTTCACTTGGTATAAATGTATCACGTATGCGATATTTGGGCACAAGTATTTCAGGCGCACTTTCGGGTATGGGCGGCTTTGTGTTTGCTTTAACAACGGCAAATGCATCTGCAACGGGTGAGGTTGCAGGCTTCGGGTTTCTTGCACTTGCAGTTATGATTTTCGGCAACTGGAATCCTGTTACCATTGCAGTATCCTCAGCAGCATTCGGTCTTCTTAAGTGCATAGCTGCTGCCTATTCAACCATTGACCTTAACGGTGACGGGATATATTATCTCAGAGAGCTTGGAATCAGCAACAATTTTTACAGAATGCTTCCCTATGCAATAACCCTTATTGTTCTTGCTTTCACATCAAAAAAATCAAGGGCACCGAAGGCCGCGGGTAAGCCTTATGATAAATCAAGCAGATAAAAATATGTAGACATTTGTAATCAGAGGTGTTAAAATAAGAGAAAGGAGTGTATACTATGCGTATTTATGATATAATTTCAAAAAAACGTGACGGCTTTGAATTGACGTGTGACGAAATTTCTTTTTTTGTAAAGAATTATGTCAGCGGTGAAATCAAGGATTATCAGGCTTCAGCACTTTTAATGGCGATATATATCCGTGGTATGACAGACAGGGAAATGACAGATTTAACAACTGAAATGGCACACAGCGGTGATATGCTTGACCTGAGCGGCATTGAGGGCATAACAGTTGACAAGCATTCAACAGGCGGTGTCGGAGACAAAACGACTCTCATCGTTGCACCTGTTGTGGCTTCCCTCGGCTGTAAGGTTGCAAAAATGAGCGGCAGAGGTCTGGGACACACGGGCGGTACTGTTGATAAGCTTGAATCCATTGAGGGCTTCAATGTTGCTCTTGAGCCTGAAAAGTTTATCGAGACCGTTCGAAAAACAGGAATCTGCGTTGTGGGTCAGACAGGAGACCTTGCTCCCGCGGATAAAAAGCTTTATGCACTGCGTGATGCCACAGCAACTGTAGGTTCAATTCCTCTTATTGCATCAAGTATTATGAGTAAAAAGCTTGCGGCAGGCTCTCAGTGTATAGTGCTTGATGTAAAGTACGGCAGTGGTGCCTTTATGAAAACAGCCGAGGATGCAGTTTTGCTTTCGGAAAAAATGGTTGCAATAGGCAAGGCGGCAGGCAGACGGGTTGCCGCAGTAATTTCAGACATGGACACGCCGTTAGGCAAGAATATAGGTAACATTCTTGAAGTCAGGGAGGCTGTTGAAATACTGAGGACAGGCAAGGACAGTGACCTGACGAGGGTTTGTGTTGAGCTTGCAACAAACATTGTAGTTCTCGCTTTCGGTGTTTCCCGCAATGAAGCACAGGATAGAGTAAAAAAGGCTCTTGATGACGGCTCTGCTTACCGTAAATTCCTTGAAATGGTATCAGCGCAGGGTGGCAACACAGATGTTATTGAAAACACCGATAAAATGCAGAAAGCTGCTTTCAGAAAAGAAATTATATGTGAATATGACGGATATATTTCTCTTACCGATGCGGAAAAAATCGGCTCTGCAAGTGTAGTTCTCGGAGCCGGTAGGGTAAATAAGGAAGATTCAATAGACTATACGGCAGGAATCATTCTTCACAAAAAAGCAGGTGACAGTGTCAGTAAAGGTGATGTTATTGCAGAGCTTTTCACAAGCTCAAAGGAAACGCTTAAAGCGGCAGAGAAAATTTTCAACGATGCTTTAAGCTTCAGCAAGGAAAAGCCTTGCAGGAAGCCATTGATTTATAAAGTAATCTCATAACGGAGGCAATTATATGCAGAGCAACAAAAAAATGAATTTTTTGTCTGTAACGGTTATAGCAGTTCTGTTCCTTGCTGTTGCGCTTATGAGCATCAGCATAGTGAAAAATGTTTATTCGGATGATGAAGCCACCACATCTCCTGTTGTCTCAGACTCAGCTTCAACGGTGAGTACTACATCACCAACAGCTCCGCCAACTGCTCAGAGCGTTGACCCCACAACAAACCATGAACCGTCAACAGAGCAGGTTAACGTGATGACAACAGTACCCCTGCCCACACAGACACAAACTGATGCACCTCAGACGCCTGAGGAAATCTGTGCATTTTACAATAAAGCTGTGAATGAGCTTAAAAATTACAAAAACGGTATCGATATTCACAAAACGGAACACATCGACCTTGAAATTGCAGATTTTTCACTTCCGGCACCTATGGATGCGGTGAATTCTATTGTTAAAAACGTTGTTCCTGATACTGATGCTCAGTACAGTTATGAAAACGGTATTGTAACAGACGGTTCCTCACAAGCTCTTTTTGCCTCAATACCGCCTTTTACCGGTGCGGCAAATGTTACAGTTGAAGATATTGTTGAAGCGGCTGCGAAAAAAAACAGTGACGGTTACCTGATTACAATCAGTGTGCTTCCCGACGCTGCAGATTTTGACGGTACATCTGCAACAAATGCGCAACATCTTTCAAAGGTGGGAAATCCCGTTGATTTTACAACTCTTGATATGGGACCGCTTTCAATATCAAAGGCTTCAATGAAATATCACGATGTTACGGTGTCTGTTCAGACGGACAGTCAGGGTCGGGTTACGGTTCTTTCTTCAACAATCCCGGTGAATGTAACATGCACCGGAGGAATGGGTGTGTTTACTGCTGATATATTAATGAATATCAAAGTAGACACAACTTATTATGTAACTTACCGTTAATTTCATTATGCAAAAGAGCACTTCATCTTTTTTCGGATGAAGTGCCTTTTTTTATTGTATATATAAGCTGTTTTATACCGAGAAACAAAACGAACCCGCCGAATAAACGTGAAAGGTATTCAGTGGGAATTTTATCAATCAGTAAATAACTTGCGGCAATACCTGCCACGCCGCCAATGGCAAGGGGAACAGCCTTTGAAAAATCAACAAGCCTTTTTCTGCAATGCCCTATGAGGGCAAAAAATGCACAGGGTATAAAAAACATAAGGTTTATACCCTGTGCCTTCAGTTGAGTGTATGACAGTAGATTGATAAGAAAAATTATCAGCACAGTGCCTCCTCCAAAACCGAGTGAACACATTAAGCCTGCCAGAAATGAAAAAGCAATAATATAAAATACCGTAAAAATCACCTGCTTATGAAAATCATTCTTATTCCCGAATATATCATCAATATTGCAAACAGTACACCGAGGAGCTTTTCGGATATTTTACCCATAAGCTTATTGCCTGTTAAGGCTCCTGAAAGACCGAAGGGAATAAACATAAGTCCGTCAGAAAAAGAAAAATATCCCTTCTGCAGATACATAATCATACTGATAATCGACAGCGGTAAAATGACGGCAATTGCCGAAGCCTGAGCACTTTTCTGTGTGAGACCTTCCTTTTTCAAAAGAGGAACGGCAATTATTCCGCCGCCGGCGCCGAACATTGAATTTATAACACCTATTAATGCCCCGCATAATAAAAGTTTCATTTTCTGCATATAATTTCACCTGTGTTTATTTTTTACAAATTGCAGAAAAAAATACCGCTTTGCCACAAAAAACAAGGAATAACGGTGCGAAAATATACAAAAAAATCAAAAAAATAAAGATTTTATTTATTCAAGCTATTGTAAATGAAATTTTTTAATGCTATAATACACTCATATCAATATGCAAAATGAAAGTTTTGAGGAGGACATATTCATGATTTGTAAATTTTGCGGTAACTCAATCGAAGATAATTCAGATTTTTGCTTCATTTGCGGTCAAAAGGTAGAAGCTGCAGAGCCTGCTTTCCAGCCTGCAACCTCAAATGATGTTTTCTCACAGGCAGCAGCTCCGGAAGCTCCCGTGGCAGCAGCTCCTGTTGCACCGGCAGCTGAAGCACCTGTAGCAGCACCTGAAGCAGCACCTGTTGCGGCTCCCGTTGCTGAAGAAGGCAAGAAAAAGAAGAAGGGTAAGAAAGAAAAGGCAGCTAAGGATAGCAGTCAGGCTTCAAAAGCTCTTAAATTCTTTACTGCACTTTTCCTCGCTGTTTTCCTTGCAGTGCCTGCTTTCATATGGAAAACAATTTCACTTGCGTTTATAGTTCTCATTATTGTTTATGCTGTTCTTGATAAGAAGGCATACGATAAAGCAAAGAAGCTCGGCTATGAAGAAAAGGCTGTTGCAATCCTTAACTCAACAGGCATCGGTGCTTGCATCGGTCTTGCTCTTGTTTGCATCAAGTTCTTCATGGTTGCTTACATGTAATTATAAAAATTATTCGGACTCCTGCTCTTTTCAGCAGGAGTTCTTTTTTTGTTAATTTTTTATTCAAAAAATCTTGTATTATCGGCGGCGTGATGTTATAATTATAATATAAAAAAACAGAAAGGAAATAAACTATGAAAAAAGCATTATCACTTATTTTAGCGGTTATTATGATGTTTTCATTGACTACAGTTGCTTTTGCAGCTGAAGAAAAGCCCTTTGAAAACAGTGAATTTTTCACAAGCGGAGAATATACTCTTCATTACAGAACTTATCAGCCTGAGGGCAAGGCGAAAAATCAGATTCTTCTTGTTCACGGCTTCTGTCTTTCAACAGCCTCTCTTGAGGGCATTGCAGAAGAATATATGAAGGCAGGTTACAGAGTTGTTACCGTTGATGCTCCCAACTTCGGTTATTCTTCAAGAGAAACCAAGGATATGACCCTCGTTGACAGAGAAACTCTTATTTACAGCCTTGCTGAAGAGCTTGGCGGCACATGGATTGTAGGCGGACACTCAATGGGTGGAGGAATTGCACTTAACCTTGCAACGGATCATCCTGAAACCTTCACCGGTCTTGTTCTTTTTGCTCCTCAGACAGTTGCAGAGCTTACAGGCTCAATGAAACTTGTATCGAGCCTCATGAGCACAGTATATAACATTATTCTTAAAATAGCCCTTAAGCTGCCCTTTGTTGTAAGAGTACTTGTTGAAATGAGCTTCAGCGATGGAGCTTATGCAAAGGATTATGACCTTTCAAGAATCACTGCACCCCTTTCTCTTGAAGGAACAGGCACAGGTCTTGCTGTTATGACCACTCACGCAAGAGGCGTTGATTTTGAAAAGGTTGCGCAGCTTGACATTCCTGCAGTTGTAATCACTGCTAAGGAAGATAAGGTTGCAAATGCTGATAATCTCAATCAGATAATCACAGCTCTCGGTGAAGATGTTGTCACCTATGAATGTGAAAAGGGCGGCCACATGATGATGGAATACAATCCTTCACTTGTTGCTGAAAAAACACTTCCCACAATTCAAATGTGCAAATAAAATAATTTTTTAAATTCATACTACTCCGAATAAAAGTCTTGTATTCGGAGTAGTATTTTTATATACAAAAATAATTGAAGGAGCTTTTTTGATGCTTAAAACAAAAGATCTGTTTTCCTTTGATAAAAGTCTTGCAGGGGAGCATCTTTCAAAATTCGAATACCCCTGGCAGGCTCTCGGAAGTATACCTCTGATTATTCTTAAAATCGGCAGCTTGCTTTCAGAATCGGAGTATAATGAGGTCTATCCGTCTGTATGGATTCACAAAAGTGTAGTTGTTGCACCAACGGCATTTGTTGCTGCACCTGCGGTAATAGGTGAGAACAGTGAAATCCGTCACTGTGCATTTATAAGGGGCAGTGTGCTCGTAGGTAAAAACTGTGTTATCGGAAATTCAACGGAAATAAAGAATTCTATTCTTTTTGACGGTGTTCAGGTGCCTCATTTCAATTATGTGGGAGACAGTATACTGGGCTGTAAAGCACATATGGGGGCAGGTGCAGTAACATCAAATGTAAAAAGTGATAAAAGCAGAGTAAGTGTTTTCTTCGGTGGAGAAAAAATAGAAACAGGTCTTAGAAAATTAGGTGCAATGATAGGCGATTATACAGAAATCGGTTGCAACTGTGTGCTCAATCCCGGCACTATAATCGGTAAAAACAGTCAGATTTATCCTTTATCCTCAGTCAGAGGAACTGTTGAACATAACCGCATATATAAGTCAGCCGATACAATTGTAATTAAGGAATAAAAGGGGAACATTATGGGCAGATATTTTGGAACCGACGGATTCAGAGGAGAAGCCAACAAAGACCTGACGGCGGACAGCGCATATAAAATCGGCAGATTTTTAGGTTGGTACTTCTCTGAAAAGCACAGGAAATGCAACAGCAACGAAAAAGCTAAAATAGTTATTGGTAAGGATACGCGCCGTTCAAGTTATATGTTTGAGTATATCCTTGCAGGGGGCGTTGTGTCATCAGGGGCAGATGCCTATTTGCTTCATGTAACAACAACCCCCTGCATTGCATGGGTGACACGTACAGACGGCTTTGACTGCGGGATTATGATTTCTGCAAGTCACAACCCCTTCTATGATAACGGAATCAAGCTGTTGAATTCAAAGGGCGAAAAGATGCAGGAGGAGATAATATCTCTTATTGAAGCTTATCTGGACGGTAATTTTATCTGTGAGGGAAGACTTTTGGAGACTGTGCCTTTTGCCTATAGGCAGAATATCGGCAAAAGCGTGGATTATATTTCGGGAAGAAACCGCTATCTCGGTTATCTTATATCTCTCGGTAAATATTCCTTCAGGGATAAAAAAATCGGACTTGACTGTGCAAACGGAAGCTCATGGAATCTTGCAAAAACCGTATTTGAAGCCCTCGGTGCATCAACTTTTGTTATCGGAGCAGAGCCTGACGGAACAAACATCAATGAAAATACAGGGTCAACACATATCGGAAATCTCCAACGGTTTGTCAAGGATAATAGCCTTGATGCAGGCTTTGCCTTCGACGGAGATGCGGACCGTTGTATTGCTGTTGATGAGAAAGGGAATGTTGTTGACGGTGATGCTGTTTTGTATATTTACGGAAAATATCTTGCAGAAAAAGGGGAGCTTCAGAACAGTACAGTTGTAACAACAGTAATGTCAAATTACGGATTATATAAAGCCTTTGATCGCCTTAAAATAGCTTATGCAAAAACACAGGTGGGTGATAAGCATGTTCACGATTACATGATGAAAAACGGTTGTGTTCTGGGCGGTGAACAGTCGGGACATATCATTTTTTCAAAATATGCCACAACGGGTGACGGCATTTTAACGGCACTGATGATTATGGAGGTTATGCTCTCTGAAAAGAAAAAACTCAGTGAATTGACACATGGTTATAAAATCTATCCGCAGAAGCTGATAAATGTAAAAGTCAGCAACAAAAAAGCAGTAATGCAGAATCCGTGTGTAGTTGCAGAAGTGGAAAAAACCAAAAAGGCCCTTGGGGAAAAGGGGCGAATTATTTTGCGTGAGTCGGGAACCGAGCCTGTTGTGAGGGTAATGGTGGAAAGCGAAAGCGAACAGCTTTGCAGCCGCTATGCCTGCAGAGTTGCTCAAAAGGTAAAAGAAGCGGATAATAACCGGAAGTTCAATTAATTTGATGTGTGTGGCAGAAAAACATCACTTTGACAAATTGTGTGGTTATGTTACGAAATCGATTGACAAAATGTGAGTGCTGTGGTAACATTTATTAGATTGTTGAATCAATATAATAGTATTGCGAATGAAATATTATTAAATTCAAAGCAAAGTAACCGATAAAATTTGGGAGAGTAATTATGATTGATTTTAAAAGCTTTATTAAGGGCGCGATGCATGGACCGGAAGAAGGCGACAGAATTGAATATTTTAATCTGAAAGCAAGGGTTTCCGGCAATGTTCTTACCAATGCGCAGGATATGCCTACCCCCGGTTACACCTATGATGCAGATATTACAAAATTCTGGGATGAGTTCCAGAATTTCAGAAAAGAATGTGATTATTCCTTAACTTTCAACGATATTATGATACGAACTCTCGTTGAAGGACTTAAGGCAAACCCAAGGCTCAATTCATATATTGAATACAGCCGTCTTATTTCTTCCGGCAGACTTATTGTAAAAAAGCATATTGACATAGCTCTTCCTGTTCTTCTTGATACGGGAGAGACTTTCCCCGTAAAGCTCAGGGCCGCTGAAGAAAAGAGCCTTAAGGAAATTGCAATCCGCACCTCAGAGCTTGCTCACATGGTTAAGAACACTGATGTTGACCATGTGCTTTTCGATATGATTGCCCAGAGAACAATCGGCTTTATACTTAAAGGCCAGATTCTTTCAACCATTGCACAAACCGTAACAGGTTATGTCGGCCCTTATAAAGTTGCTAAGGTTTCAGGTATCGGTAAGCGTGCGCCGAAAGGTCCCGGTTATCTTGAAATTAATGATCTGAACGAAGGTACCGTATGCTTCTCAAATCTTGGTGCTCTTGACAAAACACTTAACGGAAGGGTTACCAATGCACCTCTTCTTTACCCGCAGGTTTTCCTTATGGCAATCGGTTGCGCCAGAGATGAGAATTATGTTTTCAAAAACGAAAAGGGTGAAATTGAAATGGGTACAAAGAAAATTCTTCCCATCACTCTCACCTTTGATCACAGAATCGGCGGATTCGGTGATATTCTTCCCTTTATTAAAAAACTGGATGAAATTTTTGCAAATCCGGAAGTTATCAGAGAATGGTAATTATAACCGTTCGGTTACACTTTTTGTAACCGGACGGCTTTTTTTGTTTCTCTGTTGCAATTTTATGTGCTGTATGATAAAATGTGTTTCACTGCAGCTCACAAGGAGGTTCGTTATGAATTCTGCAATTAAAAGACTAAGATTTGCCTGTTACACATCAAATATATCAATGTCCGTTGTAGCAACGCTTTCACCGCTTCTTTTTCTTACCTTCCGTGAAGAATACGGCGTTTCCTATTCTCTTCTGGGACTTTTGGTACTGATTAATTTTGTAACACAGCTTCTTGTTGACCTTGCGTTCTCTTTCTTTTCTCATAAGTTTAATATCCCGAAAACAGTGAAGCTGATGCCCGTACTTACTGTAATCGGACTTTTGGTGTATGCTGTATGGCCCTTTATATTTCCTGATAAAGTTTATGCAGGTCTTGTTATGGGCACTGTTATATTTTCTGCGGCAAGCGGACTTGGAGAGGTTCTGATAAGCCCTGTTATCGCCGCTATTCCTTCCGATGACCCTGACAGGGAGATGAGTAAGCTTCATTCGGTTTACGCATGGGGTGTTGTTGGCGTTGTGATTGTAAGCACGGTTTTTCTGCTTGTTTTCGGCAATGAAAACTGGCAGTGGCTTGCAATGCTTTTTTCACTAATACCTTTCAGCTCTTTTTTGCTGTTTACCAAGGCAGAAATACCTTCTATGGAAACACCTGAAAAGACATCAGGCGCCCTGTTGCTTCTTAAGAATAAAGGGTTGTGGTTGTGTGTTGTTGCAATTTTTTTGGGCGGCGCTGCCGAATGCACAATGGCTCAATGGATTTCAGGCTATCTTGAAAAGGCTGTAGGAATCGATAAGGTATGGGGAGATATTTTCGGTGTTGCACTGTTTTCGGTTATGCTGGGACTTGGCAGAACTCTTTATGCTAAAAAAGGAAAAAATATTGAGAAGGTACTTCTTGTGTGTTCCTGCGGTGCGGCGATCTGCTATTTTGTGGCTGCTGTATCCGATGCAGCAATAATAGGACTGGTTGCCTGTGCTTTTACAGGATTTTGCACCTCAATGCTGTGGCCGGGTAATCTCGTTGTGGCAACAGAGCGTTTTCCGAAAGGCGGAGTGTTTGTATTTGCTCTTATGGCAGCAGGGGGTGACCTCGGTGCATCTGTAGGGCCTCAGCTTATCGGAATAATAACAGATGCAGCCATAGTAAACGAAAACGCCGTTGCGGCGGCCCAAAGCCTTGGTATTATGCCTGAGCAATTCGGCATGAAGCTGGGAATGCTTGTGGCTGTGCTGTTTCCTCTTTGTGCAATACCTGTGTACTGCATAATAAGAAAAATCAATATCAGAACATAAGTGTTTTGTTATATATTGCCGGACTCTTGACATTGAGTGTTAAACGGTGGTAAAATAAACGCTGTAATTAATTGTACGGAGGAATGCTGTTATGATGCCTAAAAAGGTTATCAGAATTATCTGCATTATTATGGCGGCTCTCATGATTCTTAGTGTGGGCGCTGTGGTTCTGCAGGTTATTGCGGCTGATGAAGGAGCTGTTTTATCCTATGTAAGCCCCGAAACAGGAGACAGCGGCAGCGATTACTATGTTCCTGCAGGTATCGCTGTCGCAGCGATTCTGGCAGTTATACTGTGTCTCTTTCTGCCTAAAATGAAAAAATCAACGGGCACAGCAGACCCAAACAAAAAGTCTTCTGCAAACAAATCAAAGTCAGATAACAGTAAGCCTGTTAAAAAAGTTCAGAAAAAGCCATAATAAACCGAGTACCGTTTTTGTTGTTTTTCAACAATACACGGTGCTTATTTTTGTTTAACAATAAATTTTTTTATGTTGTATTTATTGAAAATTCATGATAAAATGAAAAATGTATTAAAATGTTCATTTTTGAAAGGAGAACATAGATATGAAAAAAGTTTTATCATTGTTACTTGTTGTTATCATGGCTTTTTCACTTTGCAGCATCGGTGTTGCTGCCGCTTATGAAACAGCAGAGCTTACAAAGTATCCTGTAATTATGGTTCCCGGATATTCATCAAGTGAATTATACAGAATTGATGAAGAAACCGGTGAGCAAATTCATGTATGGGGTGATGCTTTCGGTCAGGCAATGCCTGAGGTTGAAGCAAACCTCGGCGGTATTATTTCGGATGCCGCAACACTTCTTCTTGCCGGCAAGGTTGAGCCTATTGCAAAGCGCCTCGGTGAAGGATTCCAGAGAATTTTCGGTGATATGAAAACAAATCCCGATGGTTCAAGCTATTACGATGTCAAAACCTATCTCAACACTCCCGAAGAGTCATGCTATGCATACCTTCGTGAGCAGTATCCCGAAGGCAGATTCCAGGCTGAAAACGAAATGATGACTGAGGTCTGCAATAAAATCGGTGCTGAGAATGCATTTGTTTTCTCATGCGATTTCAGAATGGGCTCAGTTGAAAACGCAACAAGACTTGACTCGTTTATTGATGCGGTTATTGATTATACAGGCAGTGAAAAGGTAAACATTCTTGCAGTTTCCCACGGTGGACAGACAACAGGTACATATCTTACACTTTTCGGTCACAAGGGTAAGGTAAATAATGCTGTTCTTACAGTTCCTGCTCTCGGTGGCGCCGGTATCGCATACGATGCATTCAACGTGCAGAACGAAGGCTTCAATTTCGGTGATGTGGCTCTTCTTGTTTTCATCGAACACGGTATGATGCTTGAAGAAGATCTTCATTACATTGTGGAAGCAGGCTATCTCGGTTTCCTTGACGACCTTGCTGATGCACTTGTTCCCTATGTTATGCCCGTAATGGGTACATGGGGCAGTATGTGGGACTTCATCCCCCTCGAATATTATGAGGATGTAAAGGCAGACCTTCTTGATCCCACCGAAAATGCTGCTGTAATTGAAAAAAGCGACTTCATGCATTATGAAATCATGTCACCTGACGGTGAGCATTATTTTGCAAAGGGCTTTAAAGAGGCTCAGCAGGCCGGCACAAATGTTTACATTATGGCAGGCTACGATATCGTTATTGTAACAGGCTTACCTGTTTCCTCTGATGCTATTATTACAACTCCTGCGGCAACAGGTGCAACCTGTGCTCCCTTCGGTGAAAGATTTGCAGACGGTTACACACAGAAGGTCGACACCGGATTCTATCAGGTATCACCTTCAATGACTGTTGACGCTTCAACCTGCTATCTTCCCGAGCACACATGGCTTATTGAAGATTATCACCACGGTATGACATATAAGGATGAGTATACACGTGACCTTATGTACACACTTCTTCTTAATGATGAAAGCTATGATGTGCATTCAATGGAAAGATTCCCTCAGTTCCATGCAACAACAAACCCTGCACATTCTGTTCATGCTCAATTTGACAGCAGTAAAGAGGGCTATGTATCCTCTGAAGATACAAGACTTGTTATTACAAATGTTTCAGCAAAAAATGACATGGTTATTTCAGCTGTTACCGTAAAGGGTCTTGAAGGTATTGAATTTAATTTCTTACCCTTTACACTTGCTCCGGGTGAAAGCAAATCAATTGCAGTTGTCGGCGAATTCCCTGAAGTAAGCCTCAAGAATTTTGAAGTAACAGTTTCATACTTTATTGAAACATTTACTCCTGTCGGAGAAAGAACCTTTGATTTCACAATCATGAACGGTGAAGCTGTTGAATATGATGCAGAAAACCCCACAGTCAAAGCAGATTACACAGAAAAGATTGACGAGGTTCTTGATGAGGATGTAACAGACCAGCTTTCAAAATACGGCGTTAAGGGAATAGTATCTGTTGTTTTCACAATGGTTTATAAAATCTTTGAATTCGTTCAGAAGCTTATCAACACCTTCAAGAATCTGTAATTATAAAAAAATCCTGACTTCTGATGAAGTCAGGATTTTTTGTGAAAAAAGGGGAGATGTTTCATTTTGAAGCATCTCCCTGTGAGTTTTTTATTCTTCCTCGAATACGTCTTTACCGAGACCGCAAACGGGGCATTCCCAATCTTCGGGAACATCTTCCCATGCTGTGCCGGGTGCTATGCCGTTATCGGGATCGCCGAGCTCGGGATCGTAAACATATCCGCAGGGACAAGCATATTTAGCCATAATAAACTACCTCCGTTTATATATTATGTGTAATTATAGGTATTGGAAGGGGGCAACGCCAAGTCGCTCCGCAATTGTTTAATAAAATCAACCAAAGTATCTGTTAAGAAGACCTTCAAATGCCTTACCGTGTCTTGCTTCGTCACGAGCCATTTCGTGAACAGTGTCGTGGATAGCGTCAAGACCGTGTTCCTTAGCCATTTTTGCAAGGTCAAATTTGCCCTGTGTTGCACCGTTTTCAGCAGCAACTCTCATTTCGAGGTTCTTCTTTGTGCTTGCAGTTACAACTTCACCAAGAAGCTCAGCAAACTTTGCTGCGTGTTCTGCTTCTTCATAAGCTGCCTTTTCCCAGTAAAGACCGATTTCGGGATAGCCTTCTCTGTGAGCAACACGAGCCATTGCAAGGTACATGCCAACCTCTGAGCATTCACCGTTGAAGTTGTCACGAAGACCCATGATGATTTCTTCAGGAACGTTTGCTTCTTTGCCAACGCCGAGAATGTGTTCGGCAGCCCATACCATACCGGCGCCTTCTTCTCTTTCTTTCATCTTTGCTTTACAGATGGGGCATACATCGATTTTTTCGTCACTTTCGTAACCGCATACGGGGCAATAATACTTTTTCATTGTTTTTTCCTCCAGTTAATTAAAATGTTTTTTTGTTTTTTTGTTTTTTTACACTACTTTACAGTCGGGGCAGATTCCGTAGAACATAAGTGCATGGTTTGTGATAATTCCTCCGAAATTCTTTGTCAGATTGTTGATGTCGGTACCGTCACGCAGCTCCAGATCAAGAACACGCTTGCAATCCCTGCAGGTGAAATGATAGTGCTCATAGGTGTGACCGTCGAATCTGTCTGAATCATCGGTGGTAATTTTGAGTATCATCCCTTCGCTTTCAAGAAGCTTCAGGTTGCGATAGACCGTTGCAAGGCTTATGGATGGGAAATCCTTTTTCAAACTCAGATAAACATCCTCCGCTGTCGGGTGGTCATACCTTTCACTTAAGTTCCGGAGCACTGCATCACGCTGCTTTGAATTTCGCAGAGCTGACATTTACATCACTCCGTTCATTGCTTATTGATAATGATTATCATTATCGTGATTTCATTATAGCGGGAGAAAATGCATTTGTCAATAGTTTTTTTCAAATTTTTTTGAAAAAATTAAATTGTTTTATCCCTTATACAATAATACAAGTGCGGAACCCGAAATATGAGCTCGGTTCCGCACTTACTATATATTTACTCAAGAATTTTTTTAACATCCGTAATATTGCTGATAATAAATGTGGGCGCATATTCTTTGGGCAGCTCGTTGCCGAACAAGTTTAGCCATACGCATTTCAGTCTTGCATTCATAGCACCCTTAATATCTGAAGAAAGGGAATCGCCTACAAGAAGAATTTTATCCCTGTCTTTTTCTGTAACACTATTGAGTACATAATCAAAGTATTCCTTCCGTGGCTTTTGATATCCCACTGTTTCCGAAACAAAAACATCAGTAAAGTAGGGGAGAAGTCCTGCTTTAGTGAGTCTTTTTGCCTGAGTTGCCGCAACTCCGTTTGTAACAATATAAAGGTCGTATCCCTCTTTCTTTAATTCTTTGCAAAGCTCAACAGCACCCGTAAGAGTGTTTCCGCCGTCACCCAGGAGATGAAGATATCTCTCGTTTACCTCAAAGGGGTCTGCTTCGCTGCTGAATCCAATGGCATCAAAAAACAGCTTGAAACGGGTTCTTTTGAGCTCCGGTTTTGTGATTTCTCCCGTTTCAATTTTTTTCCACAAGCCTTTGTTTATGTTCACATAGGTACTGATGTTATCATCTGATACAGGAATGCCGTATTCTTTCATTGTTTTAACAAGAGCCTGATGCTCGTCTTTGTCAAAGTTAAGCAGAGTGTTATCTGCATCAAAAAGGATTGTTGTGTATTTTCTGTTCATAATAATATCATTCCTTACATTTCATTCGTTTATATATTACTTGTTTTTGCTTTTACTGTCAACTGCAAGGAAGCGACACAATAATTACAATTTCATAAATTTTCCCTTAATCTCTTTACTTTTTTATCTCTTGTGGTAAAATAGATAATGTATAACTATATGGAATGCACCAGGAAAGGAAAATATGATTCTACTATGGAAAATTATAGCTTCAGTGAAGGTGTTGCTCCCGGCGGACTTCGGGAAAAAGCAGATATCAAGCTTTTAATCTGCTACCTTTTAAAAACCTTAGGCAGATCTTTGACAAGAACTCAGATAAATGAAATTATGCAGCAGTACAGCATTGCTAACTACTTTGAACTTAACGGTGCTATCAGTGAACTGATTTCCGGCGGACAGGTAAACACTGCTCTCGTTAACGGCGATGAGGAGCTTACTCTCACCGGCAAAACCGAATACCATGTAAGGCTTATTGAGCGTGACCTTCCTAAGTCGGTCAGAGAAAAGGCGGTAAGAAGTGCGCTGAAAATTCTCGAAAGGGAACGTATCGAAAAGGAAAGCAAGGTTGATATAATAAAGCTTGACCATGGATACCATGTTAAATTTACTGTAACCGATATGGATACTGAGCTTTTGAAAATCACGGTTTATGTTACCGATGAAAGTCAGATTGAAATTGTGAAGAGGAATTTCTACAACAACGCTGTTAGTATTTATTCTGATGTTATTTCTTCACTGACAGTTGAATGATTGGAGGATATACAAATGAAAGGAAAGTTTTTAACCTTTTTTACCATAACACTGTTGCTTTTCGGCGTTGTTTTCGGAATGTATATGAGATATATTCATGTAAGTGATTACGGTGTTTTCATTGAAAGCTATGACCACGGTGTTATGACTGTTGACAGTGACGATACTGTAGGCAACGATAAAAAATTCCGTATTATGGTTAAAAAGGGTGATGAAATTACAATCAATATCAACCCTGAAAGAACAGATAAAACATATTATGTTCTTGATAAGCTTCTTGTCAACGGTGAAAATGTTACAAAAGATGTAAGCATGCTTCAGTATAAAACTGTTGTTGAACAGAAGCTCTCTGTTGTTGCGACCTTCAAAAAGGGTAAAAGACCTGAAAAGTCGGAGGATACTGCATCAACAATAAGCGTGAGTGCACCCAAAATCGAAAAAACGGCAACAGACAGTTATATCGGCTCCTACGGTGCTTATGATGTCAAGGACCCCAGTGTATTCTATGACGAAGCAAGTGAGATGTATTACTGCTTCGGCTCAGATAATGTTGTTGTAAAATCAAAAGACCTTGTTAACTGGTCAGGAAGAACAACCTATTTCGCTCACCCCGAAAACGCAGCAAGTAATGCTGTAATGACCTTCAGTCAGTTTGATTCAGTTAAAAAGTGGGCAAAGACACATGGCTACAGTGAAGACGAAACTCTTTCAGATAATGATAATGACAGAACTCCCGTTGCACCTGAAATTGTGAAAGTGGACGGCACATATTATCTCTATTTCTCATTATCGAAGGTTAACGGCTCAAACGAATCTGCAATTTTCTGCGTAAAAACAAACAATCTTGCCAATGCAATTGCAACAAAAGAATGGGATGACGTAGGTCTTGTTATCAGTACCTGCGCAGGTGATAAGGCTAACGCGGTGCATCCCTCAGTGCTTCTCAAAGGCGACGAGATGTATATGGTTTACGGCGGATATCATGCAGATAACGGTGAAATTAATCTCATTGAGCTCAATGCCAAAAACGGGCTTCTTCTTGATTCAGGAAGCATCAACGGTGAAGGCAGCAAGGTTTCAGCTTCTCACGGTAAAAACACCTTTAAGTCAGGTGTGCTTATGGCAAAGCCCGGTTCAGTTCCCGGTATGACAGGCAATAAAGGAAGTCTTGTTTGCGGTGCTGACCTTGTATACAATAAGGATGAAGGCTACTATTATCTTTTTGTAACCTACGGAAATGAAGGCACAAACTATAATATAAGAGTTGCCCGTTCCAAGTCTGTTGAAGGCCCTTACACAGATGTATGGGGTCAGAGAATGGACGAATATTCAAAGGATATGTACTCTAAGGGCACAATACTCATGGGTGGCTACAACTTCACAAACAGCTCACAGGGCCGTGTTTCTTACACAAATGTGGGCAGAGCTTCAATCGGCTCACCTAAGGTAATCAAAACCTCTGAGGGCAACTGGTTTATTGCATCACAGTCACAGCTCTATTATAAGGTGGATTCAACAATCACAACAGGTAGTGCAAACGCTGAAGAAAAGGGTATCAAAACAAATTCAGCTCCTTGCCTTGAAGTGAGAGAGCTTTTCTGGAATGAAAACGGATGGCCTATGTCAATGCCTCAGGTATATTCAGGTGAAGCTGCAAAGGGCGGAGTAAAGCTCAGTGAGCTTTACGGAAACTGGGATATTCTTGTGTTTGATTCAACCGGTGATAAGGAAGATTACAGAGCTGTTTCAAGAAGTCAGTCACAAATTGTGTCCGTTATGCAGAAGGCTGTAATTTCACAAAAGGATATCAAAGAAAACAACGGTCTTAATCAGGGTGCTTCCTTTGCAAAAAGCGGTAAGGGCTACACAATCACTGTTGATTCGGTGAAGTATACTGTTTATGCAAGAACTCTCTGGGATTGGGAGCTCAACGAAGGCAGTATAGTTGTTTTCGGCACAGGTGAAGACGGTAGCGTTCTGTGGGGCAAAAAGAACATATCAGCTTCAGTAGGTCTTTATACCGATGCGTTCTATTATCTTTACGGTAAGTGTGAGGGCGAAAATAAAGATACCATCACAAAGAAGATTGAAAAGATGAAGAATAACCCATCTCAGACCCTTATTGACAAATACACCACATGGATGGTAAATAAGCTTTCTGCAACTGCATAAAATCAATAAAAAGGCGGAGCTTGAATGCTCTGCCTTTTGAAAATTGAAAAAACTACACTATACAAACATATCTGCAACGGTCTTTGTGCCGCTGCGATGAAAATCAGAGGTGTATTATGAAACTTCTTGTAATAGACGGAAACAGTATTATAAACAGGGCTTTTTACGGCATAAAACTGCTTACAACAAAAGACGGACAGTTCACTAACGGTATTTACGGCTTTATGAATATTCTTCTCAAGCTCAGACAGGAGTGTGAGCCTGATGCTGTGGCTGTAGCTTTTGACCTTAAAGCACCTACCTTTCGCCATAAAATGTATGAGCAATATAAGGCAGGCAGAAAGGGCATGCCCGATGAGCTTCGCTCACAGATGCCTGTGCTGAAGGAGCTTCTCGGTTATCTCGGCTATACTGTTGTTGAAAAAGAAGGCTATGAGGCTGATGATATTCTCGGCACTCTTGCCCGGCAGTGCAAGGGAGAGGATAAGTGCTTCATTGCAACGGGTGACAGGGATTCTCTTCAGCTCATTTCCGATAACACTACAGTGCTTCTTGCTGCCACAAAAATGGGTAAGGCTGTAACGATGGCTTATGACAAGGCTCTTCTTATGGAGGAATACGGCGTTGAGCCTGCGGGTATGATTGAAATCAAGGCTCTGATGGGTGACTCCTCAGATAATATCCCGGGTGTTGCGGGTATCGGCAAAAAAACAGCAGGCGACCTTATTCAGGCATACGGTAACATAGATTACATTTATGAGCATCTTGAAGAGCTTCAGATTAAAAAAGGAGTTCATGATAAGCTTCTTGAGGGCAAGGAAAGTGCATATCTCAGCCGTACCTTGGGCACAATCTGCCTTGAGGCTCCCATTGAGCTTGACCTTGAAAAATACCGGATAAAGCCCTGTGATACAAAATCTGCAATCAGGCTTTTGGTGTCGCTTGAAATGTTCGGTATCATTGAAAAGCTCGGTCTTACAAACGAAGTGTATGTACCTGCCGCAGAGGAAAGTGAAGAAATCACAGTGGAATTCTGTGAGCAGAGAGATTTACCCTATGTTCTTGGTGAGTTGAAAAAATCAGGAAAAGCATATTTCGTCTCCGATTTCGAAAAGGATAATTTTTACGGTATGTGCTTTTATTTGGCAGGAAAAATTCAGTATGTGCCTGCAAATTGCTTTGATTTTGAGGATTTCTTCCATGATTTCTGTGGGGGTGAATGGGAAAAATACACACAGGATATAAAACCTCTTTATAGATATGCTTTAAAAAGAGGAATTGAAATTGCAAACGTAAAATGTGATACATCGATTCTCGGTTATATTCTTAACCCATCTGCAAATTCCTATGACCTTAAACGCCTGTGCGAGGAATATGCGGTACCTATGGCAAGGGTTGAATGTGAGGAGTGCTATAAAGAAATAGCAGTGAGCTGTTCGGGAATACAAAGCCTTTGCGATTCTCTTCTGGAAAAGATTGATGAAAACGGACAGAACAGTCTGTTTTACGATATTGAGCTTCCTCTTTCTGAGGTGCTTGCAAGCATGGAAAATGAAGGCTTTCTTGTTAATAAGCAGGGTATAGAGCTTTTCGGTGAAGAAATGAGCCGCAGAGTCAATGAGCTTACAACGAAGATATATAATGAGGCCGGCTTTGAATTCAATATTAATTCACCAAAGCAGCTGGGCGTTGCCTTGTTTGAAAAAATAGGCATCCCTGCAAAGAAAAAGACAAAAAGCGGATATTCAACAAATGCAGACGTGCTTGAAGAGCTTGCGGAGGATTATCCCATAGTCAAGGATGTTCTTGAATACCGTACCCTTGCAAAGCTGAAATCCACCTATTGTGAAGGACTTCTGAAGGTTATAGGTAACGACGGAAGAATCCGTTCAACGCTGAATCAGACGGAAACAAGAACGGGAAGGATTTCATCAACGGAGCCCAATTTGCAGAATATTCCCGTGCGCTCTGAAATTGGCAGGGAAATGCGTAAATTCTTCGTTGCTCAGAAAGGTAAGGTTCTTGTTGACGCGGACTATTCTCAGATTGAGCTTCGTGTTCTTGCTCATCTTTCCGATGATGAAACAATGATAAAGGCTTTTAATGAGCAGGAGGACATCCACAGTATAACAGCTTCACAGGTGTTCAACATGCCTTTGAGCATGGTAACGCCTCTTATGAGAAGCAGAGCGAAGGCGGTTAATTTCGGTATTGTTTACGGTATCGGTGCATTTTCTCTTGCAAAGGATATCGGTGTAACAAGAAAAGAAGCTGACGCATACATTAAAGGCTACCTTCACCATTATGCAGGTGTAAGAGGATATCTCAGCGATGTTGTTGACAAGGCGAGGGAGGATGGCTATTGTCAGACAATGTTCATGAGAAGAAGGTATCTTCCCGAGCTTACCGCAAGCAATAAAATGCTTCAGGCATTTGGCGAAAGAGTTGCCAAGAATATGCCGGTTCAGGGAACTGCCGCAGATATTATCAAAATTGCAATGGTAAAAGTATATAAGCGCCTTATGAATGAAAAGCTGGATGCAAAGCTTATTATGCAGGTTCATGATGAACTCATAGTTGAATGTGCAGAAGACATCAGTGAAAGGGTATCTGCTATTGTAAAAGAAGAAATGGAAAATGCTTGTATCATGAAGGTTAAACTCACTGCCGATGTAAGCTGCGGCAAAAACTGGTACGAAGCAAAGGGTTAAAAGTTTTTTACAGGGCAAAACTTCCGTGTGGAGTTTTGTCCTGTTTGTTTTTTTGTTGATTGCTGTTAATATTTAGTTAATAATTGAGAGGTCAAAAATGTTAGTAAAAATCACCCGATTAGTGGGTGGTTTTTTGCTTTCCACAATATATTGTGATGATGTTGAAAAAACAGAGAAAACATAGAAAAATCAAGGATTCTGACGTCTGAAAAATACTGAAAAAACTTTGAAAAAAGCATAATTTATTTGTGAAAATCCATTGACTTTTTATGATGATAATATTATAATAATATCGAGTTAAGTGGGGGAATGGTACATCAAAGTTAATCATTATGGTTAATTTTGGTGGAAAATTCGGAAAACTTCAAAAATCTCATTATGAAAGGCGGTGCTTCAGAATGCTTATAGGAACCTATGAACATAACCTGGATGGTAAAAACAGAGTGTTCGTTCCTGTTAAATTCAGGGATGAATTGGGCAACAACTTTATTTATAAGTTTCATGCTTCAAAATATCCCTCAATTCAGCTTTACAGTCAGAAGCAGTTTGAGTCCGCCCGTGATGAAGCTCTTATGAGAGCAAGAAGTCCCATCGAAAAAAGAAACATCCTTGCACAGTTCTATCTCGGAACAGGTGAAGCTTCTTATGACGGTCAGGGCAGAATAGTTCTGAATCAGCTTGTAACAAATCAGGCAGGCATTTCAAAGCAATGTATTTTCGTCGGCTTCGGTGATTATGTAGAAATCATGAGTCCTGAAAACTATCAGGAATATCTCAGCTCAATCACTGCTTCAAATACTGCTGCCGAGCAGGCACTTGAAGATGAATCTGCAATTTATTATCAGTACCAGTCTGAAGGTAAGTTCCTCAATCTTGGTTCTATAAATGAAGTTTAAAGGAGAATTGTGATGGAGTTTTCTCATGTAAGCGTTCTGCTTAATGAAACCGTTGATTCTCTCAATATCAGAAAAAACGGAATTTACGTTGATTGTACCTGCGGGGGCGCGGGCCACAGTAAAGAGATTTTAAAAAGGCTTGGTGATGAGGGACGACTCATTGCGATTGACCAGGACCCGGATGCAATTGAAATTATAAAAGAACGTATAGGTAATGATAACAGAGTAACGGTTGTTCACGATAACTTTTCAAATCTCAGAAAAATCCTTGCTGAGCTTGAAATTGAAAAGGTGGACGGAATAATGGCAGACCTTGGCGTTTCATCTCATCAGTTTGATAAAGCTGAAAGAGGCTTTTCATTCCATAATGATGCTCCTCTTGACATGAGAATGAGTCAACAGGGTATGACAGCGGCCGATGTTGTCAACACCTATTCGGAAAATGAACTTGTCAGAATATTCCGCGATTACGGTGAAGAAAAATTCTCCCGCAGAATCGCACAGAGCATTATAAACGAAAGAGAAAAAGCTCCCATTGAAAGAACGGTTGAGCTTGCAGAAATCATTAAAAATGCGATTCCTGCCGCCACAAGAAGAAGCGGCGGACACCCTGCAAGAAGATGCTTTCAGGCAATCAGACTTGAGGTTAACGGGGAGCTTGAAAAACTTAAATCGACACTTGACGACATGTTTTATTCCCTTTCAGAGGGTGGGAGGGTGAGTATAATCACCTTCCACTCTCTCGAAGACCGAATTGTGAAAAAAGCATTCGCAAAATATTGCAAGGGCTGTGAGTGCCCGCCGCAGACACCTGTTTGCATTTGCGGCAAAACTCCCGACGGCACCTTACCGTTCAAAAAGGTATTACCGAGTGAAAGAGAAATTGAAGTGAATCCGCGTTCAAGAAGCGCGACGCTGAGGTGTGTTGAACGTGTAAAGTGATTCAGAAGATATGATTTTGGAGTGACTTATAATGGCAGCGGAAAATGCATATAAATATGATTATGCTTATGGCTATGAGCCTGCGTATGTACCTGAAAGTGTTCCTGTAACCACGCCGGAACAGGAAAAGAAGCCTGAATTAAAAAAGGTCAAGAAAACTAAAAAGGATATCGCAAAGCAGAACGAAAGAGCTACAAACAAAAAAATGGCTGTTATCGTTGCTGTTATGTGTGTTTTCTTTGCTGTTTTTGCTCTCGCATGTAACAGTATGGCAACAAGAGAGAGCGCAAAACGTAACCTTGACGAAGTGAAGAAGGAGTACTCCTTCTGCGAAACACAGAACCGTGAGCTTAAGGTTAAGCTCAATAACCTTGTAAGTGCAGAAAACATCGACCGTATTGCTGTTGAAAAGCTGGGCCTTGTCAAGGTTTCTTCAGGTAATGAAATATACCTTGATTCCCATACGGGAAATCAGGTTATTTATTCAAAGGGCAAATAAATCAAAACTTTGATAAATATAAATTAAGGGGACTGTTTAAAGGTGTAAACCGGACAGCCCCTGTTTTGACTATTATGTTATACATCTATTTTGAAGGGTGGACTGGAATAATATGCGCTTTATCGTGTTTAAAAACAGGGTAAAAAGAAAAACTGATAAAAGCTTTGTCACAAGAAGCCGTGCACTCGTTGCGGCTGTGCTTGTGTGTTTTTTGCTTTTAAGCGTGGGCAGAGTGGGCTACATAATGGTGTTTAAGGGCGATGAATACCGTGAGGCGGCGGCGAGAAATCAGCTTTATGACCAGACAATTGAGGCTGTCAGAGGAACAATCTACGACCGTAATATGACACCGCTTGTAACCAGTACCTCGGCTTGGATTCTGTGCGCCAATCCTGCCGAAATAAAGGATACCTTCAAAAACTATCCTGAAAAGCTTGAGGAATTCTATGCATATCTTTCAAAAAAGCTTGCAAAAATACTTAAGGTTGAAAAGGATGACATTACTTACCTTCTGAAAGAAACTGACGGTAAATATGTCAGAATCAAAAAGAAGGTTTCTGCAAACACAAGAACGAAGCTTGAGGAGTTTTTTGCAAAGCCTTTTGAGTTCGAAGCAATCATTCAGCCTGAAAACCCCAAAAAGGATGCTACCGTTGTAAAAAAGAAGGTTTACCCTTCAAATTACTTTTATTATGAAAATGATACGATAAGAACATATCCCAACAATAACTTTGCATCAACGGTTATCGGTGTTGTCAATGCAGATAATAACGGCGACACAGGCATTGAGCTTTATTACAATGAAGTTCTCAGCGGAGAGGACGGACGAGTTGTTACTGCCAAGGATGCTAAGGGCAATGCCCTTGAAACAGGCTACGAAACCGTTTTTGATGCTGTTGAGGGCAACGGTGTTGTGCTTACTCTTGATGAGAATATACAGAATTATCTTGAAAATGCACTTTCACAGGCTCTGGAAAGCACGGGTGCCGCAGGTGTGTACGGTATAGTTATGGATGTTGATACAGGTGCAGTTCTTGCAATGAGTGATAAGCCTGACTTCGACCTTAATAATCCCCGCGTGCTTGTTGAATCAACGGATAAAAGTGCCCTTGAGGATCTTGAAGAGGGTAGTGACGAATACAGTGCGAAGTATTCCGAGCTTCTTTTCGAGCAGTGGAACAGCTTTTGTGTTACAAACAACTATGAGCCCGGCTCAACCTTTAAAATTTTCACCGCTGCCGCCGCCCTTGAAGAAGGTGTGGCAAATCTTAACTCAACCTTCTACTGTAACGGTGAATATAAGCTTCTCGGTGTTAATTATCACTGTGCAAATCTTGCCGGTCACGGACATCAGACCTTTACACAGGGTCTTATGAATTCCTGCAACCCTGTTTTTATAGAACTCGGTCAGCGTTTAGGTGTTGAAACCTATAACAAATATTTTGATGCATTCGGCTTTAATGAAAAGACGGGTATCGATGTTGCAAACGAAATTTCTTCCGTTGTGCATAACCCCGAAAAAATGACAAAAATCGACCTTGCAAGTACATCCTTCGGTCAGACAATCCGTATCACTCCCTTGCAGCTTATCACTGCAACCTGTGCCATTGCAAACGGCGGAAAGCTTATGAAGCCTTATCTTGTTCAGAGTATAATTGACAGTGACGGTAATCTCATTTCCGAAACGGAGCCAACAGTAAAAAGACGTGTTATCTCTGAATCAACAGCATCAACAGTGCGTTCAATGATGGAAGCCGTTGTCGAAGGCGGTACAGGTAAAAACGCATATATTGCAGGTTACAGAGTAGCAGGTAAAACTGCAACTGCAGAAAAGCTTGACGATAAGAACAACAAGGATGTTTACATTGCATCTTTTGTATGCTATGCACCTGCAGACGATCCTCAGGTTGCAGTTCTTGTGGGCGTGGACGATCCTCCGGGAAATTACAGAGGCGGCGGTGTTCTTGCGGCTCCCATTGCAAAGGAAGTGCTTGAACCGACCCTTGAATATCTTAATGTTGAGCCTCAATATACTCAAAGCGAGCTTGAGTCCGTAAGTCATATTACCCCTTCTCTTGTAGGGAAAACCGTTTCCGATGCAAAAACATCGGCGGCAGCGGGCAGCTTTACCGTAAGGGTGGCAGGCGCAGGAAAGAAGGTTGTTTCACAGGTGCCTTCCGCAGGAGAATCCATTCCCGAAAACGGAGTAATTGTTATTTATACAGACAATAAAGCGGAAACTCAGGAAGTTGAAGTTCCCGATTTCACCGGACTTTCCGTAAGTCAGGTGAACAGGCTTGCCATAAAATCGGGTCTTAATGTTGTGTTCTCAGGTCCTACGGATACTGCAGGCATAAAGGCATATAATCAGAATGTGGCGGCTGATACCGTGGTTGAAGCCGGTTCAAGAATAACCGTATATTTCAGAAGCGATGACATCGCAGTTGACTGATGGAGGATAATTTATGCTCATTTCCCGTTTGCTTAAAGCAATAGACATAGAGTATAAAGAAAAGGACGCAGACATAAAATTTATTACGGATGACTCACGCAAATGTGTTAAGGACAGTATTTTTATCTGCTGCGAAAACGGTGCGGAATATGTAAACGAGGCTTTGAAAAACGGAGCAGCTCTTGTTGTGAGTGAAAAAAAGCTTTGCGAAAATTGTGTTGTTGTGCCTGATGCGAAAAAGGCATTTGCACAGCTTTCTGCCGAGTTTTTCCTGAACAGTCATAAAAGGCTTCGTCTTATAGGCGTCACAGGCACCAACGGAAAAACAACGGTGTGTGAAATGCTTTATGCAATTTTCAGCTTTGCGAACATAAAATGCGGCCTTGTTTCAACGGTGCGTAACATAACCCAAGAAGAAACAAGTGCTCAGCTTTCAACCCCTGATCCTTTTTCACTTCACGGTATGTTTTATCAGCTTTCACAGAGCGGGGCAGAGTACTGCATAGTTGAGTGCTCCTCGCAGGGCCTTTGTCAGCAACGGCTTTTCGGCCTTGATTTTGAAGTGGGAATACTTACAAACATTACAAGCGACCACCTTGATTATCACATTACTCAGGAAAACTATATTAATGCTAAAAAGCTTTTGTTTTCAAACAGTGATGTTTCCGTAATCAATCTTGATGACGAAAAAAGTGACGGGTTTATTGCCATTGCCAAATCAAAGGTGCTCACATATTCGCTTACAAAGGATGCAGCTGATTTCACTGCAAAATGTATTGCCGAAAAGGAAGATTCAAGTGATTACGCCTTTGTGGGTAACAGTATAATCCACCGTATCAGCCTTAAAATACCGGGCAGATTCAATATTCTGAATTCAATGGCAGCGCTTTCGGCAGCAACTCACTTGGGTATAAGTCTTGATACTTCTTCGGCGGCGCTTCGTAATTTTTACGGTGTAAAGGGCAGGATGGAGATTCTTCCTTTAGATAAGGATTATAAGGTGATAATTGATTATGCACATACTCCCGACGGAATTAAACAGGTACTTCTTGCACTTTCGAATTTCAAAAAAGGCAGAATTATAACTGTTTTCGGTTGCGGAGGTGACCGTGATACGGAAAAACGCAGTGTTATGGGGAAAACGGTTTCACAATTTTCCGATTTAGCTGTTGTTACAAGTGATAATCCGAGAAGTGAAGATCCTCAAAAAATAATAGATGATATACTTTCCGGTATGGAAAACAGTAAAATTCCGGTATTTATTCAAAAAAACCGCACAAAAGCTATTGAGTATGCATTGAAAATTGCACAAAAAAATGATATTATTTTATTATGCGGAAAAGGGCATGAAACATATCAGATTACAAGTGAAGGAAAAATTCACTTTGATGAAAGGGAAGTAGTGCTCGATATATTGAAAAATACGGAACGTAATTGAAAGGAATGTTTAAGATGAACAGTATTGTCGCAATTTTAATTTCTCTTGTGGTATCCTTTGCTCTCACAGCAGTTTTGGGATATGTGCTCATTCCGGTGCTTCATAAGCTGAAATTCGGTCAGAATATTCTCACTGATATCGGACCTAAATGGCACGCCAAAAAACAGGGAACCCCCACAATGGGCGGAATTATGTTCATTATCGGTATCATTGTTGCTGTTGCAGTGGCTCTCATTGGCTGCAAAATCGGTGGATTTGATGCTTTTGCAGAGCTTGAGGTTGTTAAAAATCAGCAGCTTACAAGACTTATTTCCGGCATTCTGATGGCTTTCTGCTTTGCTCTTGTAGGCTTTGCCGATGACTATATCAAGGTTGTTAAAAAGAGAAACCTCGGTCTTACGGAAATTCAGAAAACAATTCCTCAGCTTCTTATTATTGCTGCTTATCTTTCTTCTCTTATAATCAGTAAAAGCACAAGTATGTACATTCCTTTCGTGGGAAAAATATCACTTGAATCCACCTTGGGAACGGTTTTCTTCATTCTTTTCGGTGTTTGTGTAATTTACGGAGCAATTAATGCAGTTAACTTCACCGACGGTATTGACGGCCTTTGCGGAAGTGTAACTATTCCTGTAGGTGTTGCCTTCACCGTTATGGCGTTTATCATGCAGAATACCTCTGTCGGAGTTCTCGGTGCCGCTCTTGCAGGCGGCTGTGCCGGTTATATCATCTGGAATCATTATCCTGCAAAGGTAATGATGGGTGATACAGGCTCAATGTTCCTGGGCGGCATGATAGTTGCATTGGCTTATGCAGTTGAGTGTCCCATCATTCTTCTTCCCGTGGGTATTGTATATGTTATTGAGGCTCTTTCTGATGTTATTCAGATCGGCTCAATCAAAATCCGTCACAAAAAGGTGTTCAAAATGGCTCCTATTCATCATCATTTTGAAATGTGCGGCTGGAATGAAAAGAAGATTGTTGCAGTGTTCACTCTGGTGAGCACAATCGGCTGCATTATCGGTGTTGTGGCAATGTATTTCACACTTCAGAGATAAATTTATAGCATTAAAATTTTTCAGGAGGTAACTTATGGCGTCTAAGGCTAAAAAAACGGTTAAAAGTGCGGGACGTCCCTTAATTAAGGGAAGGTTTTCAACAAACATAATTCAGCACGGCAATTTTGACCTTGTTTTTGCCTGCACCGTACTTCTCCTGTTTTGCTTCGGAATCATAATGATGTATTCCGCGTCCTATGCATACTCCGCTTCCAATAAAGGCGGAGCAAATGCCTTGTTTGTGTCACAGCTTAAAAATGCCGTAATCGGATTTGTGGGAATGGCTATACTCAGTAAAATCGATTACCGTGTACTCAACGGCAGATTTGCTTTTTTTGCTTATGCCGTTACAATGATTGTTCTTGTTGTAACCCTTGCAGTAAACATCGGTAAGGACGAAAAAAGATGGATTGAAATCGGCTCCAGACAGATTCAGCCTTCAGAGTTTGCAAAATTTACTCTGATACTGATTCTTGCATATATGATGTGTGTTTTACAAAAGGCACTCAGGGCGCCTGACGGTAAAACAGCAAAGTTTACTCCTGAGCTTGACGGACTGACAAAAATTGAAACAAGCTTTTATTCATGGGCAAGAAATCCATTCAGGTCATGTGTACTGCTTGCAGTTGTTATTTGTTCTTATTGCGGACTTATCTTCCTTGAAAGCCATTACTCATGTACAATACTCATGTTCTGCATCGGTGTATGCATGATGTGGCTCAGCGGAACGAAAAAGAAATACTTCGGCTTTCTTGCTTTGGGCATTGCGGCAGTGGTTGCCTTTGTTCTCATTTTTCCCGAAAGTCTTGAAAAGCTCGGCGGCTTCGGTGCATCGCGAATTACAGCATGGCTTGAAAAAGATAACAGCTCATGGGACAGATATCAGACAGTAAACGGACTTTACGCAATCGGCTCAGGTGGGCTTTTCGGTGTAGGTCTCGGAAATTCAAAGCAGAAGCAGCTTTATATTCCCGAGCCTCAGAATGACTTCATTTTCCCTGTTATCTGTGAAGAGCTCGGCTTTGTGGGAGCATGTCTTGTGCTGATTCTTTTTGCGGTTCTTATCTGCAGAGGCTTTATTATTGCAAGAAAATGCCGCGATTTTTTCGGCTCGCTTCTTGTTATGGGTATAATGATTCAGATTGCATTGCAGGTTATCATCAACATCTGTGTTGTAACAGATATTTTCCCGAACACGGGTATTGCACTTCCTTTCTTCAGTTACGGAGGTACGGCGCTTTTGGTGCTTTTGTGTGAAATGGGTGTAGTTCTTTCTGTTTCAAGAAACAGTTCAATGGAAAAAGAATAATATTGAGTTTAATATATAAGGAGAGACGGTTATGAAGGTGCTTTTTGCCGCAGGCGGAACGGGTGGACATATCAATCCTGCCCTTGCTGTTGCAGGTGTGATAAGAGAAAGATATCCCGACGCCGAAATACTTTTTGTCGGCACTAAGGATAAAATGGAAGCGAAGCTTGTGCCGAATGCTGGCTTTGATTTTACAACAATTAAAATTTCAGGCTTTCAGAGAAAGCTTACAATTGAAAATATTTTCCGTAATATAAAAACAGTATGGTATCTTCTTACCTGCAACAGACAGGTTAAAAAGATATTGACAGACTTCAAGCCTGATGTTGTTGTAGGCTTTGGCGGATATGTAAGCGGTCCTGTTGTGCGAATGGCAGCGAAAATGGGCATTCCCACAGCTATTCATGAGCAGAACGCATACCCGGGTATTACAAACAAAGCCCTTGCAAAGGTCGTTGACCGTGTTATGCTGACTGCACAGGAGGCATCACAATATCTTGATTCAAAAAACGAATGTATTGTAACAGGCCTTCCCGTAAGAGGGGAGATGCTCCGTGCCGACAGGGATATAAGCCGTGCCAAGCTCGGAATCAAAGACGAACAGAAGCTTGTGCTTTCAATGGGCGGTTCCTTGGGCGCATTGACAATCAATAATGCAATGGTCGATATAATTGCAAAGCATCATAAGGATGAGAACCTTTATTTCCTTCACGCTATGGGTCAATACGGCTTATGGGTACCCGATAAGCTCAGGGAAAAGGGTGTCGAGCTTGATAACAGCAAAAACATTGAAATCAGAGAGTACATAAGTGACATGGATGTTTGTATGTCCGCAGCAGATGTTGTTATCTGCCGTGCGGGTGCCAGCACCTTGTCTGAGCTTCAGGCATTGGGTAAAGCGTCACTTCTTATACCCTCTCCCAATGTTGCTGAAAATCATCAGTACCACAATGCAATGGCTCTGGTCAACAAAAATGCAGCAAAAATAATTGAAGAAAAAGAGCTTACCGAAGAAAAAATGGATGAGCTCTTTATGAGCCTTGTTAACAATGACAGTGAAAGAAAGCTCATTGAACAAAATGCAAAAGCAATGTCACTTTCCGATGCTAAGGAATCTATAGCAGATATAGTAATTTCTCTTATAAAATAAACAAAAAAACAAAGAAAAATCACATTTTAACACTCTTTTGCATATCATGGGGTGAAAGGTGTGATTTTTAATGGACAGCATTATTATCAGGGGTTCAAACTCACTTTTTGGTGAAATCGATGTTCAGGGCTCCAAAAACAGCTCACTTCCCATTCTTGCCGCAACGGTGTTGGTTGACGGTGTAAGCGTAATTCATAACTGTCCTGATCTTTCAGATGTAAATGCGGCAATCGGAATTTTAAAACATCTGGGCTGTGAAGTGAAAAGGGAAAATCACACGGTAACCGTCGATGCAAGTCACGTATTCCGCCATGAGATACCCGATTCCCTTATGAGGGAAATGCGGTCTTCAATTGTTTTTTTAGGCTCTGTAATCGGCCGCATGGGAAAGGCGGAGCTGTCCTCACCCGGCGGATGTGAAATCGGTCTCAGACCGATTGATCTGCATCTCAGCTCACTCAGAAAGCTGGGGATAAGAATTGACGAATCAGGGGGAAGAATTTCCTGTTTCAAGCACAAAAAAATCAAAGACAGCATTATAAGTCTTTCATTTCCGAGTGTTGGAGCAACAGAGAATATAATGCTTACTTGTGCTGTTTCAGAGGGCAGAACAGTTATTCTGAACGGTGCAAGGGAGCCGGAAATAAGCGACCTTGCTGACTTTTTGAACAGTGCAGGCTGCAAAATTGATGTTGGTTCTCAGGGCACTATTGTTATTGACGGTGTAAAGAAAGCACAAAGCTGTGAGCACAGTGTTATTTCTGACAGAATTGTTGCACTTACTTATTTGTCTGCTGCTGCAGCGGCAGGTGGTGAGCTTCTGCTTAAAAATGTTAACTTTACAGATTTTTTATCGGTAATTCCCGTTTTTGAAACAGCAGGCTGTCAGATAAGCTGTAACGATAAGACCGTATGGCTTCGTATGAAATCAAGGCCAAATGCAATAAGAGATATAAGAACAATGCCGTATCCCGGTTTTCCAACGGATGCACAGGCTCCGGTTATGGCAATGGCAAGTCTTGCTGAAGGCACCAGCGTTATTGTTGAAAATATATTCGAAAGCCGCTTCAAGCATGTGGCTGAGCTTAAGAAGATGGGTGCAAAAATAAATGTTGAAGGCAGGGTTGCCGTAATTGACGGGGTTGAAACCTTGTACGGTGCGGCGGTAAACTCGCCTGACCTTCGTGGCGGTGCTGCTCTGATTGTGGCAGGTCTGGCCGCCGAGGGAATTACCACTGTCGGCTGTGTCAGCCACATAGACAGAGGCTATGAAAAAATTGAAGAATGTTTGAAATCGGTAGGCGCCGATATTGAAAGGACGCAATTACCGTAACATAAAATATATAATTAATTTAAGTTTTTTCATAGGCAGCTGTGTTATACTGTATTAAACTGCAGTATCATACTCTGCCTTTTAAATTTGCAGATTAACTTTATAAATATTGTAACTGACCTGTTTCAGTTCGGTCAGAAGGAAATACCCATATATAGGAGGGGAAAAGTTGGAAGATAAAAACAGAAACGGAATTTCACAAACCTTTGGAAAATATGCCGATAATGCGACTTACGGAGCAAAAGACGGTTATAATAAAGTAAGAGAGGTTAAAAATGTAACTTCTGATATGTGGGCTCCCATAAGTGCGGGAACACCAACTGAAAAAAAGGTAACTGAGGCAAAAAGCACTCAGCCCAAAAAGCAATTACCTCAGCAGCAGGCAAAACGCAACTCAAACAAAAACAGACCTATATCCGAAGGCAGGGAGCAGACACCTGCTCCAAAAAAGAAAAAAGATGCCGGCTCAAAAGGCAGGTCGAATAATGCTGCAGAAGAAAAAAAGAAAAGTTCCCGGAAGACGGAAAGTGGAGCAAAAAAGAAGACTGCTTCTGTATCGAGAACACCCAAGGGTAAGCCTGTGTCATCATCAGATGCCCGAAAGCAGAACATAAAAAATCAACAAAACACTAAAACAAGCGATAAAACGCAACAACAAAACACAAAAAAAATCCGCCATCAACAACAGGTAAACAAAGAAAATCAGCACTATGACCTTGACAGAAAAGGCGGAATCAGCCATGATGAAAGCAGCAAAAGAAGGGCTGCGGCAAAAAGAAAAAAAAGACGTCTGAGAAGCATAATCACCGTCATTCTTTTTATGGTTTTTGCAGCAGCATTTCTTGGTATTTATTCATACACAAAGGGCGCTCCCATTGCCAATATCATAATTGAGGGAGAAAGCAAATATAAAAACGAGAAGATAATTGAATGTGCTGAAATTTACGAAGGACTCAACATGATGTCCCTTAGGGAAAAAAAGCTGAATGAAAAAATAACAGCAGAGCTTCCCTTTATTCATTCCGTTGAGCTTAGCCGTAAGCTGCCGGATACAGTAACGCTTACCGTTACTCCTACAAAGGAAAAGTATCTCATTGTTAACGATAAGGGTTACATTTGCGTCGATGAGCACGAAAAAGTTGTTTCAGCTAAAAAAATGAAGCTTCAGGAGGGCTCCTACAAAATCAGTGGCTTTGAGCCGCAGCAGTCCGTAGTGGGTGAAAAATATGAGCCTTCAGATGCAAATAAAGAAAAGTATAAGCTTATCAAGCAGATGATTAGCGCCATGGAAAAGGGCGGTGTCATAAAAAGCGCCGTGATAAATCTTGAGGATATGTCTGATATACAGGTGCTTTATAACGGAAATGTTATGATTTATCTTGGCGAATGTGACGATCTTGATAATCAGATAACTCTTGCGGGAAATGTCATTAAAGATGCTGTAACAAACTCACAGACAGGTTATATTGATTTAAGATATGACGGCAGAGCTTTTTTCAATGAGGGAACAATGGAAATCAACTGATTTTTTCCTTTTTCTACAAAATTCCAAGAAAATAAATCAAAACTTCTGCACATTTTTTATTGTATTTTTCTTTCAGTCATGTTATAATTACTTGGATAATAAGATATTATGCCATTTTAAGGGTGTAATCTTAAATTGATTCTGTAGTATACCTTAATTAAAATATTAAACAGGAGGAAGTAAAATGGGCTTCATAATAGACAACGAAAACATTGCTTATAACCAGATTAAAGTTATCGGTGTAGGCGGTGGCGGCGGAAACGCTGTTAACGGAATGGTTGAGTCAGGTATCGTTGGCGTTGAATTCCTTTCCATTAACACTGACAGACAGATTCTTGAAAATTCAAAAGCTACTCATAAAATCCAGATCGGTGAAAAAGTTACAGGCTGCATGGGTGCAGGCGGTGACCCTGCTATTGGTAAAAAAGCAGCTGAAGAAAGCCGTGACGTTATCGCCGATGCTCTCAAATCAACAGACATGGTGTTCATCACTGCCGGTATGGGCGGCGGTACAGGCACAGGTGCAGCTCCCGTTGTTGCTGAAATTGCAAGAGAATTAGGTGCACTCACTGTCGGTATTGTTACAAAGCCCTTTAAATTCGAAGGCAGAAAAAGAATGAAGCAGGCTGAAGAAGGCATCAAAGAACTTGAAAAGCATGTAGACAGCCTTATCGTTATCCCTAACGAAAGACTTAAGCTTCTCGGTGATAAGAGCCTCAGCATGAAGGATGCCTTCGGTAAGGCAAACGATGTTCTTTGGCAGGGTGTTAAGAGTATTTCAGATACAATTAAGGTTCCCGGTTATATCAACCTTGACTTTGCAGATATCAAGAGTGTTATGAAGGATGCAGGCCTTGCTCATATGGGTATCGGCCGTGGCAGAGGTGCTGACTGTGCAGCTGAAGCAACAAAGCAGGCAATTACAAGTCCTCTTCTTGAAACTGCAATTGACGGTGCAAGCGGTGTTATCATTAATGTTACCTGCTCATCAGATATGTCACTTGATATGATTGAACAGGCAGGCTCACTTATTGCTGATGCAACACATCCCGATGCAAACATCATCTTCGGTTCTGTATTTGATGAAGATATGGGCGATGAAATGCTCATTACTGTTATTGCAACTGGCTTCGGCATGGCTAAGAAGGACGATGTTCAGCCCGCATTCCCCGATGCAGCTCCTGCAGCTCAGCAGGGTGCAGCTCCTGAATTCATCAGCCAGTCAACAAGAAAAGACAGTGCTCCCTCTATCTTCTCTTCAATGGATCCTGAAACACTTGATTTCGCATCAACAAAATTCGGTCAGAGCTTTGTTTCAATTTTTGAACAGGCAGCAGCTGCTTCAGGTGCAAATAATGTTAAAACAAGCGATTTTGCTCCTGTACAGCCCGTACAGGCAGAGGCTCCCGTTCAGCAGGAGGCACAGCCCGTACAGACACAGAGCTTCGACGTAATCGAAACTCCGGCAAAGAAGTCAGAATCAATTTTTGATGATCCGGATGACGATGAAAGTGATATTCTTCCTGTATTCAAGGGCAGAAATATTTTCGGAAACAACTGAGATATAAATAAAATGCGCCGCATCTTGTGAATTAAGATGCGGCGATATTTATTTGCAAAAAAGTATAACGCATTAATTAAGACAAGAATAATTGTGAATTAATGCCTTATGCTTTGCGGTTAAGTATTTTTGGAACAGTGCATTATTTCACTGTAAAGCGCTGTTCATTGAATTTGAAATATTATATAAATGGCAGCAATTATATGTTTTAATCTAATTTTTTGCCGTCGGTTGAAATTGTTATAACACTCCAGGGAATAAATTTACCGCTTGCCTGTAATGCTCTTTTTACGGCGTTTTCAATACCACCGCAGCATGGAACCTCCATGCGTACAACAGTAACACTTTTTATGTTGTTGTTTGCAATAATAGAGGTCAGCTTGTCGGTGTAATCACCCTCATCAAGCTTGGGGCACCCGATAAGTGTAATGCGATTACGGATAAATTCATTGTGAAAGTTTCCGTAAGCATATGCTGTACAGTCTGCCGCAACCAAAAGGTTGGCGCCTTCAAAATAAGGTGCGTTAACGGGTACGAGTTTGATCTGAACAGGCCATTGAGCTAACTGACTTGTCACGCATACAGACATCGGTGCTGCACCTTCTTCACGGTTGATTGCCTTAGATGCTGTTCCGGGGCAACCGCAAGGAAGCTGTGTTTTCTTCTTTCCGGAAGCAAGAACAGCTGCTTCGTTGTATGCGGGAGCTTCCCTTTCTTCAAATGTTATAGCATCTACGGGACAAGCAGGAAGACAATCGCCAAGACCGTCGCAGTAATCCTCACGGGTAAGCTTAGCTTTTCCGTTTATCATTTCTATGGCACCTTCGTGGCAAGCATCAGCGCAAGCACCACATCCGTTACATTTTGTTTCATCAATTTTTATAATTTTTCTTATCATAGTATATTGCTCCTCTCTTGATTTTACAATTGTATTATAGTACAATAATTAAAACAAATCGGTTGTTTTTACAACAGAAAGAGGCTTTTTATGAAGAAGTATATTCCAGTACTAAAAAGGACACAGATGTTCGCCGGAGTAGGCGATGAAGAGATATTACCAATGCTTTCTTGCCTCGGAGCTCGACTTTTCACCTATAAAAAAGGGGAGTATGTTTTACATCAAGGTGAGCATTTAAGCCATATAATCATTTTGGTGAAGGGCAATCTGCACATACAGATGGATGATTATTGGGGAAACCGCAGTATACTGGGTCGCATTACAGTTGGTGAAATGTTTGGTGAAGCTTATGCAGCACCTGATAGCGGTGCGCTGCTAAGTGATGTGGTTGCCATGGAAGACAGTACTGTTATTTTTTTTGATGTTCAAAGAATCATTACAACCTGTTCTTCGGCCTGTCGCTTTCATTCTATGGTGGTGCAGAATTTGTTTTTTGCTATTTCTGAAAAGAACAGAAAACTTGTGCAGAAGCTTGGTCATATGTCTAAACGCTCTACACGTGAAAAACTCATTTCCTATTTATCAGAAGAATCGAAGAAAGCAAACAGCGCAAATTTTACAATTCCGTTTAACCGTCAGCAGCTTGCAGATTTTTTATCCGTGGACAGAAGTGCTATGTCAAATGAGCTGTGTAAAATGCGTGATGAAGGTCTTTTGGAATTTGAAAAGAATCAATTCAGGCTATTATAGGAGGATATTTGAATTGCGCAACCGTTTTTGAAAGTAATTTGTGCTTTCATGCATATTAAAGCAATATTGTCTCATTCAGCTTCAAATAAATAAAGACCGCTATCGTTTTTTAACAATAGCGGTCTTTGTGTATCAGATGTCGAATTCAGTTAAGCAACTAACCACTTGTACTTTTCTACACTGTACAGAGGAATAAAGGGCACCATAATTGGAACGCTCTTTACATATTTCTGATATTCGGGGTCGTTGCCATAGTTTTTGTTCTGACGAATTTCAAGACGGCGAGCACCGCTGAACATAACAAAGATAATACCTATATAACCTATAGCCACTATTATCCACTGCCAGCCGGAAACAGCACCAATACCGGATACGAGAACACCTGTCCAGAATATCATCTCGCCAAGATAGTTCGGACAACGTACAAGGCGATACAGACCGGTATCGACAAAGCGGCGAGGATTAACCTTTTTTGCCTGGTTTTTCTGGATATCTGCAACAGATTCAAGGGTAAGACCAAGTGCCATAATAACAGCACCTATGTAAACAAAAACATTGTCATCACTATTGTTGTGTAAGCGATAGAATACGCCTGAAACCTGAGTTACATAAAGTAATGCACAAGTAACCCATATAGCAATTTTTACACCAAAAGGAACTGACTTTCCGTCTTTGATTTCACCTTTCATATTTTTCTTATAAGAACTGCTGCCGAATTCACGAACAGCCAGATAACCTCCTAAACGGCAGCCGTAAATAATTAACAGAGCACAAGAGATAATTGTGCCTATGCTGAGTTGATTGTGATAAAGCAACAACATCAACACGCCTTCACCAGCAATGGAAAATCCATAACCAAGTGAAATAAACCATACATAATTTTTGAAGCCGATAGAACTGATAACCATGGCAGCTAAAAACAGCCATAAAAGCTCAATAGTTAAAACCATAATTCAATTTTCCTTTCTGTTTTAAGAATACGCTATCAATATTTTTTACGAGACATCGTCCCGAATATTGTTGCAATTTTATTATATTATATTTTTATCAGATTAGCAACAGACTTTACTGCATTTTTTTATTTGTATCCATAATAACACTGCGAAGCGATAAAACTCATCGATAGCCCAATAAAACTGAAAAAGACGATTCCAAAGAATCGTCTTTTTCTTGGTGCGAGAGACGGGACACGGCTTTGCTTCGCAAATCCTACATCCTCGTCGACCCAATGCTGCGCATTCGGTACCCGACTTCGGACTTCAAAGCTAAAAACAATCCACCGGATTGTTTTCTTAACGCTTCTCACCCTCTTAGGCTTCAAGTCCCTTTTTTGTTTTTATAAAATAAGATAAAAAAATAACTCAGCAGCTTTTAAGCTACTGAGTCTTGGTGCGAGAGACGGGACTTGAACCCGTACGAGCTGCCCCACACGCCCCTCAAACGTGCGCGTCTGCCGATTCCGCCACTCTCGCATATATTTTGTTGCTCTCTCTCGAGCGCTTGTATAATATACCACTGCAATTCAAAAAAGTCAAGGGTTTTGACGAAAAAAATAAAAAAATTATTTGATAATGTAATACAGGCGTAATACAATGAAGCTTATAGGCGAAAATAAGAGCGATTTTAAAGCAAAAAGCTTCTCCTGAATCATACTAAAACAGGAGAAGCAATTTATATTTACATTTTTATTTGTAAGGGGAGTACCACAGAAACATCTGAAGTTATTGCTCCTTCTTCAAAGCAGAGGTAATACTGATAATAATCGGGATCGTAGAAAAATTCTTCATCATAAACCGTAAAATTACAAAGGTATGTTCCGTCGTCGTTTTCAATCAGTGAAACGCCGGGGGTTGCGGTTTGTGTATTGACTTCTCCTGACATCATGTAAAGGTATATATCTCCGCTGAGCTGAGGTGCAGCACCAAGATCATCGCTTATTTCAACCGCAAAGGTTTTGTCATCGATATCGTCAAAGCCTTCTGTGATTCTGTAATTTTCGATATTGATGTAATAACGTCCGTCTTCGTCCTGTGAGCCCGCTATTTTATCAGTGCCTACTAATATAGGCTCTTTTACAGGTTCTGTTGTCGGCTCTTCAGTTGTAGTTTCCTCTGTGGTAGTTTCTTCGGTAGTGGTTTCCTCTGTTGTGGTCTCTTCGGTAGTGGTTTCCTCGGTGGTAGTCTCCTCAGTTGTGGTCTCTTCGGTGGTAGTTTCCTCTGTGGTTGTTTCTTCAGTTGTTGTTACTTGGGTGGTTGTTTCCTCGGTGGTTGTGACAGCTGTTGTTGTTTCCTCGGTTGTGGGAACTTTATTTCTGTCTGATACACTTTTTGCAACAAGAGCTATAACCAATGCCAGTACAACAGCAAGAGCCATAACAATATAAAGCCACTTCTTGTCAGGCTTTCCTTCCTCGTCACCTTCGTCATCCGTAAATGCCTCAGCAAAATCTTCCTTATCTTCGTTTGTTACACTGCCGGCGGCGTTATAACGTGGCTTTTTTTGCTCCTGGGGTGCAACGTGGTGTGTTTTTGCTGCTTTTGCAGCCTGCATAGCTGCCGTAGATTTTGCAAGGTCTTGCAGATAAAGCTCAAAATCTCTTCTCATAAGGAAGGGAGATTCATATCTGTCTTCAGTTCTGTAAGCAGTTGCTTTGAATATAATTTTTGAAAGGTTGTAGTCTGCATTGGCAGGTGAGGGGAACATATCACCTCTCAGGCGACGTACATTTGCCTGCTCTCTGTCAGAAAGGGAAATAGGTGCAGGAAAATCAGGAAGAAACGGACCGCGGTTATTGTTGAGCAATTTGTAAAGCACAACACCGAGTGAGTACACATCAGAAGATTCGGATATACCGTTGCCGGAAAACTGCTCAGGTGCAGAATAGCCACCGGGCTCACGGTTTTCTTCACCGATGTTGCTGATGCCGAAGTCACCGAGCTTATAGTTACCTGAAGAATCCACATAAATGTTATCAGGCTTGATGTTTGAGTGAATTATGCCTTCATGACGGAAGCCTTCAAGAGCATTACACAAATCCCAGCCGATTTTAATAACCTCTTTGGGCTTTATACGGTCTGCTTTAAGATAGTCGCTCAGCGGAGTGAGAAGTTCCATGAGCATAACAACATAAAAACATGAGCTTTCCTTGACGATTTCGTAATTTTCAACACGCACAATGTTGCCGTTATCCTTAAGCTCAAGCATTTTATCCATATTGCGGCAAACTCCGCTTTGAAGCACATCAAGATATTCGTCGACATTACGGTATTTACCGGAATCTATGGCCTTGCTTATCTCGTTATTGCTGTGGGGGAACCTTACAGATTTGACACACATATAACGTGTGCTTCCTTCTTCCTGCTTGCAGACCTTAAATACCTTTGAGCTTCTGCCCTCGGCAACCTTAGATTCAACATACCAATCAGAAAAAAGAGGTTCCTTTTCTTTAAGTTTTTCAATTGTCAAACAAATCAACTCCTTTTTGATTTACGACATATTCCTATATATAATAACACTATTGTATACTTTAGTCAAGCAGAGCACTTTTTCGTATATATATTCTGCCGTTGCTTCTTTAAAACGACATAAAACATGTACACGAGGCAAAAACTGCACAGGTTTTGAAAATAATAAAAAACCTGTCGAATTATATCGTATTTCTATTGATTTAAAATAAAAAAAGATGTAAACTATAATGTGAGCAATTATTACTGTTTCTACAGATAAAATATATTTATATATAAGGTGACGGATTTGAAAAAGATTATTTCCTTTTGCATGGTATGCCTCATTCTCACGGTGTACCCTTTATACAATTTTGTTTTTATAAGCAGCGGATATGACAGTGTATCTGCCGAGACTCAGGAAGGCGTTTCGGTTGTTGATAAATTTGCACAAGCCGATGTTCAGACGGCTGAAAAAAATGTTAAAATCAGTGAGGAAAAAAGGAACCTTTTACACGGAGGAAACAAAAAAGGTGTTACTGCAACGTTAAAGGCAATCGACAGTGGAAAACTGACCTACAGGAAGCTGTTCAAGGATGTTTACATTGTAGGCGATTCTCTCATGAACGGACTGGAAATATACAATATTCTTAACGCTAACAACCTTATCACACAGGTCAGTGCAAGTCTTAATCATCTTTCGTCAAATATCGATAAAATTGTAGGAATGAATCCTCCCGTACTTATTCTTCACTATGGAATAAACATGATAGGCACGGCAAAAGCACATCAGACAAACTTCATTTCAAGCTATTCTAAGCTGATTAAACAGCTGAAGAAAAAACTTCCTGACACCAGAATAATTGTCAGCGGTCTTTTTCCTGTTGATACGAGTGTAGCTGTTGCGCCCCGATTCAAAAACATTTCCAAATATAACAAGGCTCTCAAAACTATGTGTAAAGACCTTAAGGTTGAATTTCTTGACAGCACATCTGTTCTTAAAGCTCATCCCGAGTGCTACGGTGTTGACGGTATCCATCTTTCAAAAAACTTTTACAGCAAATATTGGTTAAGGTTTATCGTTAAGGAAATGGGGATTGTAAAATGAGGCAGATCGTTGTAAAGCTTGGAGAAATTGTGTGCATTGTTTGTCTTGTTGCTTTCATAATGTTCATTACAGCAGATGAAGGTGTCAGCGAAAAAACAGCTGAGGAAATTTCTGCCGATGTTGTTTCGGTGATAAACATAGATAATATGTCCGAAAAGGACTCCAGGAAAACCAATAAACACTTCGGCATTGACGAAAGTCAGTATACATCCGTTGTATATTATTATTGCGAGGATGTTATGGACGTACGTGAGCTTTTTATAGCAAAGGCAGTTGACGACACGGAGGGTCAGAGGATTCTGTCCTCTGTTGAAAAAAAGCTTTCGGAAAAAAAGGCTCTTTTTGAATCTTACGCACCTGAACAGAGTGCGCTTTTAGAAAAAGCCGTTCTCGTTTACGAAAAGGGTTTTGTTTTTTACGCTGTCGGAGAAGATGTGCAGACGGCTTTTTCACAATTCAGTAACAGTTTATAATTTTCAGAGGTACAGCAAATGGTATTCAGCAGTTCGGTTTTTTTATTCCTGTTTCTGCCACTGTCTCTTGCACTTTATTTTTTGCCCTTAAGCCGTGATCGGCAAAAGGAGATTTCGAAGAAAAATTTTGTGCTTCTTGCAGTGAGTCTGATTTTCTATGCGTGGGGTGAACCCACATACATTATACTTATGCTGATAAGCATTTATTTCAATTACAACATAGGTATAGATATGGAATATCAGTTCAGTAAAGAAAGAAACAAAAGGGCAAAGCTCCTTTTTATTGCTTCCATAATTTTTAATCTTTTTGTTCTCGGGTATTTTAAGTATGCAGGCTTTGTTACAGAAAATCTGAACAGTATTTTTGGCCTTTCAATTGAAAACAGAGAGCTTCCCTTACCTGTGGGAATTTCCTTTTATACTTTTCAGATTCTTTCTTATGTTATAGATGTCTATTGCAAAAAGGTAAAAGCACAAAAAAAGCTTATTCCCTTTGCAGCTTACATAACAATGTTCCCTCAGCTTATAGCAGGACCTATTGTTCAGTATTCCGATATTGAAAAGCAGCTTTCTGAAAGGTCTGTGACAAAAGAAAAGTTTGCCGACGGTATAATTTATTTTATAAGGGGCTTGGGTAAAAAGGTTCTTTTTGCCAATACAATCGGAGCTGTTTATACTGAAATTCTCACTTATGAGCTGTCTGAAGTGTCAATGGTAACAGCATGGCTTGGTATAATCGCATACACACTGCAGATTTATTTTGACTTCAGCGGATATTCCGATATGGCTGTAGGTCTCGGAAAAATGATGGGCTTTGAATTTGTCCGCAATTTCAACTTCCCGTATAAGGCAATCAGTGTCACAGATTTCTGGAGAAGGTGGCACATAAGCCTCAGCTCATGGTTCAGGGATTACATTTACATACCTCTTGGCGGAAACCGAAAAGGTACTGCAAGAACTATAATCAATATACTTATTGTGTGGTCGCTTACAGGTATGTGGCACGGTGCACAATGGAATTTTATAGCCTGGGGTGCTTTCTACGGTGTGCTTCTCATTGTTGAAAAATATCTGCTCAATGATGTTCTTTTGCACATTCCTAAACTTGTCAGACAAGCTCTTACAATGATAGTTGTGATGATAGGCTGGGTGTTCTTCTCAAGCGCTGACCTTTCATCTGCCTTCGCTTATCTCGGCGCAATGTTCGGTGTGAATTCCAATGTTGTTTTTGATGCAACTTCTTCATACATAATATCAACCAGTGGCTTTGCAATTGTGCTTATGAGCCTTTGTGCATTGGGCTTTTTTGAAAACACTCCAAAATTTAAAAACAAAAATCTGATGGTAATGTCTTATGCAGTTTTATACACCTTGATTTTTGTGCTTTGTATTGCATATCTTATAAGCGAAACCTATAATCCTTTCTTATATTTCAGATTTTAAGGTGAATTCGGTAAAAAATGAACAGAGATAACAATGTAACTAACGAAATTTCAAATAACAATATAACTCAGGGTAACGGTAAAAAAGGTATCAGAAGTATTGCGTTGCTTCTTTCTGCTGTTTTCTTTCTCTTGACTGCAGGTATGGGAATATACAGTGTATTTTCTGCCGACAGGGAGTTTTCTGAAAGTGAAAACAGAGTTCTTGAATCTATGCCTTCTTTAACGTGGAACAGTCTTGTCAGCGGCAGCTTTATGAAGGATTTTGAAGCCTATCTTTCAGATCAGTTCCCCTTGAGGGACGAGGCAATTGAAATAAAAACCTTCACCGACAGACTTATGGGGAAAAGGCAGCAGAACGGTGTGTTCATCGGTGATAACGGCTACCTTTTTGACAGTCAGACCGATTATGTGAAAGATGATAATACATCAAAGCTCAAGGCGATTGATGCTTTTTGCAACAAATATACAAAAGCAAAAAAGCTTATAGCCATTTCGCCAAACAGCAGCTATATCTATAAGGAAAATCTGCCTTACGGACTTGATTTACCGGACCAGAAAGTACAGATTAAAAAGATTCACAATTCATTGAAAAGTTCATCTCTTAATAAGCTTGATGTAACAGAGATTCTGCTTAATGAAAAGGAAGAAAGCAACACTACTTCTCTTTTTTACAAAACAGACCACCATTGGACAACAAGAGCCGCCTACAGTGTGTTTGAGAATATTGCAAAAAGCTGGAAGCTTGGCGCTGACAAGGTGAATTATGAATTTTATCCTGTATCAACGGAATTTGAAGGTACGCTTTCAGGAAAAGCAGGTGTTCACGATGTGAAAGATACAATAGAAATCTGTATTCCCGAAAAGTCATTTGAGTCTTATGTTGTAAATTATGAATCACAACAGAAAAAAACAGCTTCTGCTTTTGATAAAAGTAAGCTCAGCCAAAAAAATCAGTATGAGGTTTTTCTTGGCGGTAATTTTGACAAAGTGATTATAACAACAACATCTCAGAAACAGGATGCACTTCTGATTATAAAGGATTCCTTTGCGAATTGCATGATTCCTATGTTTACGCCGTATTTTTCAAAAATTGTTGTTGTTGACCCGAGATATATGACGGATAATATTGAAACTGTGATGTCCGATACAGATTTTACTCACATACTGTTTTTATATAATCTCAACACATTTCTGCAGGATACCTCAATTGTTAACACTTTTGAGCTTCAGGCTAAGTAGAATAATTCCTCCCTGCCTTAAATTGAGGTGGGGAGGTAATTTATACCGCAATTTGCTTACAAATAACAACAATGGAAAAAATATAATTTTTTTCGTCAAAACTCTTGACTTTTTTTAATTGCGGTGGTATAGTATACAAGCGCTCGAGAGAGTGCGACAAAGTAATATGCGAAATGGCGCAGCGGTCAAAATTCAGCGAAGCGAACAGCGAGCAATGAATTTTGGGTACCGCAAGAGTCACGCGCGCGCAACTAAGGACGGTTGCAAACAATTAAATATGCGAGAGTGGCGGAATCGGCAGACGCGCACGTTTGAGGGGCGTGTGGGGCAGCTCGTACGGGTTCAAGTCCCGTCTCTCGCACCACGAAGCAACAATCCTTTGATTGTTGCTTTGTTTTTTAATTTGAAACTGATATCAAAAAATCAGTAACTGAAGACAGATATAAACAAAGGAGGATACTATGTCAGCAGAAATTTTTATCAATAAATATATTAATCAGATTAAAGCGATGTCACCTAAATATGATGTTGTTTATAAGTTGTCTGATAACAGTCCGATTGTTTTTGAAAACAGTGATGAAGTTAAACTTTCAATGGCAATGATAGCTGATACCCATCTTCCGAACAGGGAAAGTGCAGAGTTGAATCTCAGCAATGCCTTCGATGATATCGCAAATTCTTCTGAAAAGTTTGATGCGTTTCTCATGGCAGGGGATATTGCCGATTACGGTACAAATAATGAATATGAACGCTTTTTCAGAGTGCTTGATAAGCAGAATGCCGTATCCGATATTTTTGTTACAATGGGTAACCACGATGCGCGTCTGTTTTTCAGGAAGAATCTGAAAATTATAATGGAAAAGGTTGAAAAATATCTTAACATTGACACAAAGGGCAAAAGCTATTATTCCTACGATATTAAGGGTTATACTTTTATTGTGCTTTGCACTGAAAAAAGAGTATTGGAAAAAGCTTTCATTTCAAAAGAGCAGATTGCTTTCCTTGATGCAGAGCTTAAAAGAGGAACAGAAAAAGGAAAGCCTGTGTTTGTTATGTGTCATCAGCCCTTTGCAGAAACTCACGGTCTTCCCGAAGTATGGAAAACAGGCGATATGGGTGAACAGAATGATGAGGTAAGAGCAGTTATGGAAAAATACAGAAATGTGTTTTTCATTAACGGACATCTTCACGGCGGTATTTTTGAAAAGGTTGCCGAAACAATCAATGAAGAAAACGGCGTTTATTCAATAAGTGTTCCCGGTTACAGAAAAGAAAACAATTTCGGCATCAGGGATTGCGGTGTAGGATATTACTGCGAGGTATATGAAGACAAGGTTATATTCAAAGCCAGAAACTTCCTCAAGGGTGAAAATGTTGAAGGGGATTACACAAGACTTGAATATCCGATAAAATAATTTTTCGGAAAATGCATATTTTGCTTTTGCATAAAACATATTTGTTGCAGCAATAATAATTGTACACGGTAAAGATTTTTTGCCGTAAACAAGGAGGTGCGACAAATGGAAAATTCAGGTGTAAAGTGTTCGGTTGAAGAATGTGAATACCATGTAGGCTGTGATAAGTGCAGACTTGATAAGATTGAGGTTTCACATGAAAGAACAAGCCCCGATTCAATGGCAATTCCTCATTTCTGCAAAAGCTATCAGAAAAAACAGTAAAAAAGCACCTTTAAGGTGCTTTTTGATTTTTAAATAACTTTTTTAATACATGATATTGCAAAAAACAGAAAAATGCTATATAATCTCAATGCTTTGAAAAGCTGCTACGGAAAACAGGCTGCAGCAAAACACAGAGCGGTCAGTTCGAAACCTTCCTGACCTAAACCTCACCAACGGTTTAAAATCAAAACTAAAGGAGCTTAAAAATGAATAACATGAAAAAAACACGCAAGGTAGCCGTGGGTGCAGTTGTTGCGGCACTTTATGTCGCTCTGACCGTGGCTCAGGCAACGATTTTTCCCGGCAGTACATCAATGGCGGTTCAGTTCAGAGCTTCTGAGGCTCTGACGGTGCTGAGTATTTTTTCTCCCTCGGTGATACCCGGGCTTGCGGTAGGCTGCTTTATTGCAAATGTTGTTTCCGTGGGGGCGCTTCCCATGGATATGCTTTTCGGCACTGCGGCAACTGTTGGTGCTTTGGTGTCAATGTATTATCTCAGGAATGTCCGTTTTAAAGGTACCCCTCTTCTTTCGCTTCTTATGCCTGCAGTTTTCAACGGCATAATCATCGGACTTGAGATTGAAATATTTTTTGTTGAGGGTACTTTTCATTTTATTTCCTTTCTCACTCAGGCGGGATTTGTTGCTATTGGCGAAATCGGAGTGCTTTTTACCCTCGGATTATTGCTTTTTAAGGTAATAAAAGATAAAAATTTAGAAAAATATCTGTTTTAGTATTTAAAAATCAGTATTACTCTGTTATAATAGCAGGGTAATATTTTTTTATTTTAAGAAAAGGAGAAAGTTCTTATGCAAAACAAACTTTCAAAAAAGATGTGGTTCAGCATCTGCCTGTTCAGTTTTATGGGTGGTATAGCTTGGAATATTGAAAATATGTATTTCAATACATTCCTTTATAACTCCGTATATGCAGGTGCATCATCAGCAGCAATGGCAGGCACAATGGCTCCCACAACAGCAATCAGCCGTATGGTAGCTCTTTCAGCAATTGCAGCCGTAGTTTCAACCTTTATTATGGGTACACTCAGTGATAAGCTTAAAAACCGTAAGCTGTTCATCTCTTTGGGTTATCTGTTATGGGGTCTTGTAACTGCAGTTTTCGGCTTTATTACAAGAGATAACGTTTCTGCGCTTCTTAACATTTCCGATGAAGCAAAAATTCTTACCGCAACAGTCTGGGTTGTAATTCTTATGGACATTGTTATGACATTTATGGGCTCCGCAAGTAACGATGCCGCCTTTAATGCCTGGGTAACCGATGTTACCACACCTAAAATCAGACCGACCGTTGAAACAGCACTCACCTTTGTAGGCTTTTTATCAATGGCAGCAGTTATGGGCGTAGGCAGTCTTGCTCAGTCAGGCACAGTTTCATATCAGAATTTCTTCCTTGTTTTAGGTCTTATTGTTTCTCTTTGCGGCGTTGCCGGCTTCTTCCTTATTGATAATCCCAAACAGATTTCAAAAGAAAATGAGGTGTCCTCAAGCTATTGGGCAGACCTTTTCTACGGCTTCAGACCTTCAGTTATTAAGGAAAACTCAAGACTTTATCTTACACTTGCATCTTTAGGCTGCTTCAGCGTAGCCTTCCAGGTATTCTTCCCTTATCTTCT
>JAZSHC010000022.1:0-5900 GCA_045533065.1 Acutalibacteraceae bacterium | reverse complement strand
GGTAATATTCTTAAGGTTGACTCCTTTCTAAATCATCAGATTGATGTGAAGCTTCTTTCTGAAATGGGAAAGGAAATCAAACGGCTTTACGAGGAGTGCGGTGTCAACAAGATTCTCACAATTGAAGCTTCGGGTATCGGTATTGCCTGCATTGTTGCTCAGTATTTCGAATGTCCCGTTCTCTTTGCAAAAAAGACAAAGACAAAGAATATCGCTTCAACTGTTTACAAAACCCAGGTTGAGTCCTTCACACACGGCAGAACTTATGATGTAATTGTGTCAAAGGATTTCATCGGTGAAGGGGATAAGGTTCTTATTATTGACGATTTCCTCGCTGAAGGCAATGCGCTTTTAGGTCTTATAGATCTTTGCAATCAGGCAGGTGCAGAGGTTGCAGGCTGTGCAATTGCGGTTGAAAAGGCTTTTCAGCAGGGCGGAAAAAGAGTGAGAGAGCTTGGTGTGAGAGTTGAATCTCTTGCAAGGGTTGAGTCAATGAGTGACGATTCTCTCACCTTTGTGAAATAAGGAAACAGCCGATATTTTATCGGTAAAATAAAACAAAAAAATGGAGGAAACACAAATGAAAAAATTTCTCGCAATTCTTCTTGCTGCAGTTCTCTGCTTTGCACTTGCAGCTTGCGGCGGCACAGGCAACGAAGAACCCGAAAAGCTCGGCATGAGCGAATCACCCATCGCAGAAGTTGCACTTAATATTGACTACGAAGTTCCCGAAGACTTCAAAATCGGTTTTATCTGCCTTCACGACGAAAACTCAACTTACGACCTCAACTTCCTTAACGCAGTTGATAAGATTCAGGAAGCTCTCGGTCTCACAGACGAGCAGGTTATCGTAAGAGTAAATGTTCCCGAAGGTGACGAATGCTACGTTGCTGCAAAGGACCTTGTAGGCGAAGGTTGTAATATTATCTTCGGTAACTCCTTCGGCCACGAAGATTTCTTAATCAAGGCTGCTAAGGAATTCCCTGAAGTTGAATTCTGCCATGCAACAGGTACAAAGGCTCACACAGAAGGTCTTGACAACTACCACAACGCATTTGCTTCAATTTATGAAGGCCGTTTCCTTGCAGGTGTTGCTGCAGGTCTCAAGATCAATGAAATGATTGAAGCCGGCACAATCACAGCTGAACAGGCTAAGATGGGTTATGTAGGTGCTTTCACATACGCTGAAGTTATTTCAGGTTATACATCATTCTATCTTGGCGCAAAGAGCGTATGCCCCTCAGTTACTATGGACGTTCAGTTCACAGGCTCATGGTATGACGCAACAGAAGAAAAGAACGCTGCTGAAGCTCTTATCGCAAGAGATTGCAAGCTCATCAGCCAGCACGCTGACTCAATGGGTGCTCCCGGTGCTTGCGAAGCTGCAGGTATCCCCAACGTATCCTACAACGGCAGCACATATGAATCATGCTACGAAACCTTCATCGTTTCCTCAGCAATCAACTGGGCTCCCTACTACAACTACATCATCGGTCAGTATGTAAAGGGCGAAAAGATTGATGCTGACTGGTGCGGCGGTATCGCAGAAGGTTCAGTAGTTCTCACAGGCATCAACCAGGATGTTGCTGCTGAAGGCACATTTGAAAAGATCCAGGCTGTTGTTGAAGACATCAAGGCCGGCACAGTTAAGGTATTTGACACCGCTACATTCACAAAGGATGGCGCAAAGGTTGAATCCTACAAGGCAGACGTTGACACAGATGCAGCTTTCACACCTGACACAGAAGTTATCGCTGACGGTTACTTCCACGAATCAGAATATCGTTCAGCTCCCTGCTTCGACCTCAGAATTGACGGCATCACTCTTCTCAACGAAAAGTTCTGATCAGTTGAAATTATAATAAGCGGGACAGACACTGTCCCGCTTTATCTTGTTTTATTGAATGTTTAAAAAATAATCTTTTTATTAAGGATTGTTTTTTAAGTGTTTAAAAAAGGAGGAATAGCCTTGGCAAATGTTGCAGCAATTGAATTAAAAAACATCACCAAATATTTCGGAAGCAATGCGGCTAACAAAAATGTTAACCTTACTGTAAACCGTGGTGAGATTCTGTCAATTCTTGGTGAAAACGGAAGCGGCAAAACTACTCTTATGAATATGATTGCCGGAATTTATTTCCCCGATGAAGGGCAGATTTTCATTGACGGGAAAGAGGTTGTTATCCGTTCACCGAAGGATGCATTCAAATATAAAATCGGTATGATTCATCAGCACTTCAAGCTGGTTGATGTTTTCTCCGCTACAGAGAATATTATTCTCGGCCTTAAAGAGGGCGGGAAATTCAACCTTAAAAAAGCGGCGGAAAAAATCAAGGAAATCAGTGACAGATACGGTTTTGAAATTGACCCCATGAAAAAAATACATGAAATGTCAGTTTCAGAAAAGCAGACCGTTGAAATTATCAAGGTGCTTTACAGAGGCGCTGATATTCTTATTCTTGACGAGCCTACTGCAGTTCTCACTCCGCAGGAAACACAGAAGCTCTTTGCTGTTCTTCGCAAAATGCGTGAGGACGGAAAGTCAATTATCATTATCACTCACAAGCTTCATGAGGTGCTTTCACTTTCCGACAAGGTTGCTGTTCTCAGGAAAGGTGAGTATGTGGGCACTGTTGAAACTGCAGCAACAAACGAATCTCAGCTTACTGAAATGATGGTTGGCAAAAAGGTTTCTCTCAACATTGACAGAAGCGAAGCAAAGGACTGCGTTGACAGACTTGTTGTAAAGGGTCTTAACTGCGTAAGCCGTGAGGGTGTAAAAATTCTCAACGATATTTCCTTTGTTGCCCGTTCCGGTGAAATACTCGGTATTGCAGGTATCGCAGGCTCAGGTCAGAGAGAGCTTCTTGAAGCCATTGCAGGTCTTCAGAAGGTACAGGAAGGCGAGATTGTATACAACAATCCCAAAACAGGAGAAAGTGACAATCTGCGTGACAAAACTCCCATGCAGATAAGAGAGCTCGGTGTGCGCCTTTCCTTCGTTCCCGAGGACAGACTCGGTATGGGACTTGTTGGTAACATGGACATTATTGATAATATGATGCTCCGCTCTTACCGTAAGGGTAAATCCATGTTCCTTGAAAGAAAAGCTCCCAAGGATCTTGCCGAAAAAATCATCAAGGACCTTGAGGTTGTAACTCCCGACGCAAAAACTCCTGTTCGCCGTCTTTCGGGCGGTAACATTCAGAAGGTTCTCGTCGGCAGAGAAATTGCGGCAGCTCCCACAGTGCTTATGGCCGCATACCCCGTAAGAGGTCTTGATATCGGTGCATCCTATACTATATATAATCTTCTCAACAAGCAGAAGGAAAAGGGTGTTGCTGTTATTTTCGTCGGTGGAGACCTTGACGTTCTTATTGAGCTTTGTGACAGAATTCTTGTTATCGGCTCAGGCAGCATCACAGGTGTTGTTGATGCAAGAACAACCACAAAAGAGGAAATCGGTCTTCTTATGACAAAAACAAAAGAAACACAGGGAGGAGACGCAGAATGAAAAAGACAAATTTTCACATTGTAAAACGTGAGCCCATGGCATGGTATTTCAATATGCTTGTGCGTGCGGCGGCGGTTGTTGCATCTCTGCTTGTTTCCGCTGTTGTTATTATGATGCTCACAAAGAAAAATCCAATTGAAATTTATTCGTCCATGATTTCGGGCGCCTTCGGTTCGAGCTTAAGAATCTGGAGCCTTTTGCAGAATGTTGCAATTCTTCTTTGTATATCTCTTGCAGTTACCCCTGCTTTCAAAATGAAATTCTGGAACTGCGGTGCAGAAGGTCAGGTGCTTGTGGGCGGCCTTGCAACGGTTGCTGTTATGATGTTCCTCGGTGACAGCTTGCCTTACCCCGTGCTTCTTGTTGTGATGATTGTAGCTTCTGTTGTTGCAGGTATTGTGTGGTCGGTAATACCGGCTTTCTTCAAGGCCATGTGGAATACCAATGAAACACTTTTCACTCTTATGATGAACTACGTTGCAATTCAGCTTGTGGCATTTTTCCTTAAGTATTTTGTAAAAAGCGGTTCGGGTATTCTCACTCCCATGCCGGAATACGGTCTTCCTGTTCTTTTCGGTCAATCCTATCTTCTTAACATTATTATAGTTGCAGTTCTTACGGCTCTTGTTTATATCTATCTTAAAAAGACAAAGCAAGGATATGAAATTTCCGTTGTTGGTGAAAGTGAAAACACAGCAAAGTACATAGGTATCAATGTTAAAAAGGTTGTTGTCAGAACACTTATTGTTTCCGGTACCCTTTGCGGTATTGCAGGCTTGCTGCTTGTGGGCGGTACAAATCATACCATAAGCACAACAACTGTAGACGGAAGAGGCTTCACCGCTATCATGGTTTCATGGCTTGCGAAGTTCAACCCGATTTACATGATTTTTACATCCTTCCTTATCGTATTTCTTGAAAAGGGTGCAGGACAGGTTTCAACGGATTTCCGCCTGCCGAACGCAATTTCAGATATTGTGACAGGTATTATTCTCTTCTTCATTATCGGATGTGAATTTTTCCTGCAGTACAAAATCCTTTTATCAAAAAACAGAAAGGAGAATGACTGATGTTAGCCTTTCTTGTAAGTTCAATCAGACTCGGCATGGCATTTCTCTTCGGTTCAACCGGTGAGACCATTACCGAAAAATCCGGTCACCTTAATCTCGGTATTCCCGGTGTTATGTGTGTGGGTGCATCCTGCGGATGCTTTGCAGAATACCTTTACCTTTCAAAGGCAGGCATGAACGCCAATTATTTCCTTGCAGTATTTATTCCTATTATTGCAACGCTTCTGGGTGGCGCAGTGATGGGACTCATATTCAGCTTTCTTACCGTTACCCTGAGAGCTAATCAGAATGTTACAGGTCTTGCACTTACCACCTTCGGTGTAGGCTTGTCAGACTATATGATTGCAGAAACAGGCGCTGTATATTCCAAGGGCAGCAGATACTTTACAATGTCACTTCCCTTTGCCGATGACCTCGGTTGGTTCGGTGAGCTGTTCTTCTCTCACGGTATACTCATTTACCTTGCAATTATTATTGCAGTTGTAACATCCTTCATCCTTTCAAAAACAAGGGTAGGTCTTAATCTCAGAGCTGTTGGTGAAAATCCTGCAACAGCAGATGCTGCAGGTATCAATGTTTCAAGGTACAGATATGCTTCAACCTGCATTGGCTGTGCTATTGCAGGCCTTGGCGGACTTTCATTCATAATGGACTACCTTAACGGTAACTGGGAATATTGTATTGACGCTATTGGTTGGCTCGCTATTGCTCTCGTTATTTTCACTGTATGGAAACCAAACTTTGCAATTATCGGCTCAATAATATTTGGTGCTCTTTACATTGTGAGTACGTATATTCAGGGCTTTGCTATTGAAACAAAAGAAATTTTTAAAATGCTCCCTTACATTGTTACTGTTATTGTTCTTCTTTTCACAAGTATCCGTGATAGCAAAAACAGTCAGCCACCACAAAGCCTTGGTCTTAACTACTTCAGAGAAGAAAGATAATTTTTAAATTTTACTAATAAAAAAATTTCACTCGTTAATAATATTAACGGGTGATTTTTTATGGGTATTATAACCGCTATTATTTCAGGCGCTTTGATGAGTTTGCAAGGTGTATTTAACGAAGGTGTTACAAAACAGACTTCTATATGGGTTTCGGCTTCTTTTGTGCAATTAACTGCATTTATTGTTTGTATTCTTGCCTGGCTTTTTACAGGGCGTGACGGCAATTTCTCTTCGCTCTTTTCCATTCAGAATAAATATATGCTTTTAGGTGGCGTAATGGGTGCTCTTATTACCTACACTGTTATTCGTAGTATGTCTAACTTAGGACCAGCAGAAGCTGTTATGATTATTGTTACTGAAGTCGGA
>JAZSHC010000052.1:0-14330 GCA_045533065.1 Acutalibacteraceae bacterium | reverse complement strand
CATTAACGAAGAGGGTGTAATTGTTTACCACCTTCATGTTGCTCAGGATGATATGGGTAGAGTTATTGGTAAGCAGGGCAGAATTGCAAAGGCTATCAGAACCGTAATGCGTGCAACTGCAAACAGAAGCGACACTAAAATCTCAGTTGAAATTGACTGATAAAAAATCCCCGTCAGTAAGGCGGGGATTTTTTTAATGCAGAATGCATAATGGCGACTGACAGTGAAGAATCGGTAAGGCTTTACCCGCCATATCGGATTTGGCTTTAACAAATAAAAGGCAGAGGATTCATTCTCTGCCTTGATTTATAATTATTCCTTGCCTTCTTCCTGTTCCTCGGTCATTGTGCCTTGGTCCTTGTCCTTTATACCATAGGAATACACCATAGGTGCAAATGCCAACACAAGCGTAATTGCCAAAAATACAAAAATATTCTGAAGCACTGCCGTAAGGCATATCAAAACACCGCCGATAACCCAAATCTTGCCTGCAAAACGGTGGGTTTTGTACCAGTTGTACTTATCCGCCAGAGTGGGCGGAATTTTGATGCCTAAGGAATAATTCTGCTTCACCTTCGGCATTAAATTACCGATAATAACGAAAAGCACGCCCATAAAAATAATCAGTACTGTTACAACGGGTACCCTATTGTTGATTGAATAAGCAAAGCTCAGTACGGACAGCACAACCGAAAGCAGAGGAGCAATCCAGAGCACAATCTTAAAGTTTTTCTCGGTGATGTTACTGTGTTTAGGGTCTGCCTTGGTTGCTAAAATGCCCAGAAGATGTATACCGAGCATAACAAATGGCAGCCCGAAAACGGCAAAAGCCTTACTGCTGTAGCGGTCAGGCATTCCGTTTGCGCCGAAGTGTGTTGCAATTTCAGCGGGGAGCTTATCCCATAAAATAAGACCTATCACAATGGGGGAAAGAGTGATAATTGAGGTTGCGATTATAGTTTTGAGGTTTTTCTTAATCATTGTTATTATCTCCTTTCAGGTCGGTTATCCAAAGCATAATTTCCTCAAGCACAGAGGCATTAAGCTCATAGAAGATGAACTTGCCCTCACGCTCGTCACGGATAAGGTCAGCCTCTTTCAGCACGGAAAGGTGGCGTGATACCGCTGCACCTGAAACCGGAAAACGCTCCACAATTTCACCTGCAGACATTTTCCCCTTTTTAAGCATATTAAGTATCTCACGCCTTGTGGGGTCACTGAGGGCTTTGAGAGTGTTTTGTATTCCCATTTCATCAGTCCTTTTTGTTAATATTTAACATTTAACTTAATTGTTAAATGTATTATAGCACGGAGTTGGCAAGTTGTCAAGTGTACGATAAAAACGGAAGAGCTATGTGTTACGCATCGGCTCTTCCGTTATTTTCCGTTATTTTCCGTTATCGGGGCTTTGCCCCAAACCCCACAAGCTTTTGAAAAAGCTTGACCAAAACTTTACTTATTTTTTATTTACTTGAGTGTAACGATAGTAACACCCGTTTCACCCTCACCGTAAACACCGAGTCTGAAGCTCTTTACAAATCTGTTCTTTCTCAGATATTCGTGAATGCCTTTTCTGAGTATGCCTGTGCCCTTGCCGTGAATCACGGTGATTTCACCAAGCCCCAGCCTTAAAGCCTGGTCAATGTATCTGTCAAGCTCCAGTATGCCTTCTTCAACATTCATGCCGCGCATGTCGCATCTCGTCTGTGCATCTGAACCGGGGGAGAATACATGCTCTTTTTTGTTTGGAGTGCTTCTCGGCTTGTTTGTTTTTTGCTTTGCCTTTTCCTGTAAACGGAGATTCTTTTCCGGCGTACGCATTTTCATAATGCCTGCCATAACCTCAATTTCGCCCTTTCTGTCTTTGAGGGCAGTGACCGTTGCAGTTTTGCCGATGTCCACAAGGAATACCTCGTCACCAACCTTCAGGGGGCGGGGCAGAACATAATTTTCATCCTGAATCACACTTGCAACAACGGGATTTGTGATGTCGTCAAACTCCATCAGTCCCTTTTTCATCAGTTGCTTTGCGCGTCTTGCCATTTCGGACTTGTCTTTTGCTTTCTGGCTTTCTTTTTTCAGCTCTTCAAGTTCAGCCTGCAAAGCATAAGCACTGCGCTTTGCCTGTTCAACAATACGCATCGCCTGACCTCTTGCCTTTTCAAGCTCTTCCTCACGCATTTTTTCAATGCCTTCTTTGAATTTCTGAGCCTCTGCCTTTGCTTTTTCAGCTTCAAAGCGGAGATTTTCGGCAATCTGTGTCTGCTTTTCAAATTCCTGACGGCTCTTTTCAAGGGACTCAATAACCGTCTCAAACTGAGTGCTTTCGTTTGAAACAAGCTGCTTTGCCCTTTCAATAATATCCTCCTCCATTCCCAGATGAAGGGAGATTGCAAAAGCATTTGAACGGCCCGGTGTACCGATAAGAAGACGGTAGGTAGGCTTCAGTGATTTAACATCAAACTCGCAGCTGCCGTTTTCAATGCCGGGGGTCTGCAGTGCATAAGCCTTAAGCTCTGCATAATGGGTTGTGGCAGCGATTTTTGCACCTTTTTCGTGAATCTTTTCAAGTATGGATATAGCAAGTGCCGCACCCTCAATCGGGTCTGTACCGGCGCCCAGCTCGTCAATAAGCACAAGGCTTTTTTCGTCGGCCTTTTCAATGATATCAATGATGTTGACCATGTGGGATGAGAAGGTTGAAAGGCTTTGTTCAATGCTCTGTTCATCACCGATATCAGCAAGCACTTTATCAAAAACGGAAATAACACTTCTGTCTCCCACAGGGAGCATAAGCCCGCACATAGCCATAAGGCTCATAAGACCCAGGGTTTTGATTGACACAGTTTTACCGCCTGTGTTGGGACCTGTAATAATAAGTGTGTCAAAGTCCTCGCCGAGCCTGATATTTGTTGCAACAACCTTTTTAGGGTCAATAAGAGGATGCCTTGCATTACGAAGATTAATAACGCCTTGGTCGTTAATTTCGGGTGTAGTTGCCTTCATTTCGTAGGCGAGCTTTGCCTTTGCAAAAATAAGGTTCAGTTCAACTGCACATTCATAGCTTGCTTTGATTCCCTCATAAAATCCTCCTGCTTCCATTGAAAGCTCAAAAAGGATGCGTTCAATTTCATCTCTTTCCTTGCTTTGAAGCACCTTGATTTCGTTGTTTGCTTCAACAACTGCAGTGGGCTCAACAAAAACCGTTGCACCGCTTGATGAGGTGTCATGCACAAGGCCTGAAATTTCACTTCTGTGTTCTATTTTAACAGGAACAACATATCTTCCGTTACGCATGGTGACAATGGATTCACGCAGATATTTCTGAAAATGCTGTGACTTTGTCATCTGATCAAGCTTATCCCTTACCTTGGATGATGCCATACGTATTTTCCTTCTGATATCGTAAAGGGTGGGGGAGGCGTTGTCGCTCATTTCCTCCTCACTGATGATAGCGGTGGTGATACGGTCTTCAAGGAATTTGTTGGGGGTCATTGCCTCAAAATATGTATCAATTGAAGTCACAACACCGCTGTTTCTGCTTTTCCATTCGGAAAGTGAACGGATAATACGAAGAACCTCAGCAATATCAAGAAGCTCACGCATGTTAAGTGCACCGCCTGCAGAAGCACGGTAAAGAGCATTGTTAACATTTTTCAGTCCGCCGAATGAGGGCGCACCGAATTTAGCCATAAGGGAATGGGCATCGTCAGTCTGTTTAAGAAGGACCTTTGCAAGGTCAAGGCTTGTTTCCGGTGTAAGGTGCTCTGCCAGGTATCTTGCATCCTCACAGGAAGTAAAATCCGCAAGCTTTGAAAGCACCTTGTTGAGTTCAAGGGCGATATGATGCTTATTTTTCATCCTTATCAACTCCTTTCTTTTATATATCTGTCATTGTTTTGTAAAAATCAAGTGTTTTATAGCTTCGCATGGTAACTTTTCTGAGATATCTTTCCGTCAGGTCGGAAAGTGCAAGTATACCGTCATGAGAAAGGTTGAAGCTGAATACCTTTTCCGGCGGTGAAAAGCAGATATGCCGCATTGCACTTATAATGCCGGGACTCAGCTTTAACAGGCGATTGCTGCTTCGGCACTTTTCGCAAAAAAGCATACCTGTATCAAGGCTGAAATACATAACCTCTGTTTCAAAATTACCGCATTCATGGCAGGCAACAAGGTTGGGCATATATCCTGCAATTGCACAAAGGCGAAGCTCTGTTACGGCTTTAATCAGTCTTGCATCCTTTATTTTATTGCTCAGAAGATAAATGCTGTTTAAAACCAGGGACAGGTATTCACCTGCATTTTCCTCTCTGGGAGAAAGCTCACCTGCAATTTCTGCGAAGTATTGAGCAAGGGACAAAGAGGTGATATTCTCCCTCAAGGAAAAAAACACCTCTTTAGCTGTTGCTTCTTTTATTACGTAAATATCGTTTTTTCTTTTTTCAATTGTAAAATCGGAATAGCAAAGAAGCCCCGTTGAAGAGACATTTTTGTTTCTGGGGTTTCTGCCGCCGTTGACAAAGCCTTTGATAACACCGTTTTCCCTTGTAAGAATTGTAACAAGGCGGTCCTGCTCACCGGTTGTCTGTTCACGTATCACTATACCGTCCGTCCTGAGAGTCATAATTGAATTCCTCCAGATTTGGATCATCCATATAAAATTCCTGTGCTATTTCAGCATCATAGCCGTCAACATCGTATTTATCGGCATTTCTGTATTTGAGATAGTCGGAAACCTTGCCTGTTTTCATAAAGGTTTCCCAGAGCTCCCGTTTGTTCATATCAATCACCTTCCGTAAAATACTATTAATATATTTTGCGGAAAAATATGAAAGTAAACATGAAAAAATATGTTCTGTGTTATTAACAAAAATGCCCTTGAAATTTTGTTGAAGTTTTAATATCAGTCAAGGCCGAAATTATGAATAAGCCCTTCTCTGTTGCGCCAGTCTTCCTTAACCTTTACCCAACACTGCAGATTGATTCTGCAGCCGAAGAACTTTTCCATATCCTGACGTGCATAGGTTGAAATTCTTTTAAGGGTTGCACCTTTTTTTCCTATAATAATACCCTTATGGCTTTCTTTTTCGCAGTAAATTGTTGCTTCAACATCCATAAGGTCAGTGTCGGAGCGCTCTCTCATTTTTTCAATTGAGACCGCAACACCGTGGGGGATCTCCTTATCAAGAAGACGAAGCATTTTCTCTCTCACCATTTCAGAGGCTATAACTCTTTCGGGTTGGTCGGTGAGAGTATCGTCGGGGAAGAAATGCTCCGAGGGGAAGGCAAGAGCACACAATTCACCTTCAAGCTCCTTGATGCCGTCATTTTTAGTTGCCGAAACGGGAACTACTGCCGTGAAGGGGAAAAGCTGTGTAAGTTCCATTATTCTGCCCATAAGGTCTGTTTTGTCTTCAACGGTGTCAATTTTGTTAATTGCAAGAATAACGGGCATTTTCTCTCTTTTGAACTTTTCAATAAGCTCAATTTCGCTGTCCTTCAGTTCACCGTAGGGCTCAACAACAAAAAGGCATGCATCAACACCGGAAATACTGTCACCCACAGCCTTTATCATTTTTTCGCCAAGCTTTGTTTTCGGGCGATGAAAGCCCGGTGTGTCGGTGAAAACAAGCTGAGTTTCATTAAGGGTGAGAACACCCATGATTCTTGTTCGTGTTGTTTGAGGCTTGTCGGAAACTATGGCAATTTTCTGACCCAGAAGCTTGTTCAGAATTGATGATTTGCCAACATTGGGTCTTCCGACAATGGCAATGAAAGCAGTTTTATTTTCTGTCATAAGATTATTCCTTTTCAGTATATATTTTTAATATTCGCCTTTTTCGCTGTAAATAATGAAGTTATTATATCCGGCTTTATTCATTGCAGATATGAAGCTTCTTGAATACTCAGCCTCGTCAATTATGGGTATAAAAGCCTTTTCCTTGTTGCCGGAGCTGATTTGTGCATAAAGTGAGAAAACAGAAGCAAAGTCTGTTTTTTTGTCAATTGTATACTCAGGCTTTCTTTCCGATAAAAGGGCGGCAATACCGTCTGCGGAGGTGTTTGTTATTGGGCCGTGGAAAATATCCTGATTACCCTCGGCGGCATCTGTTGCCGAAAGACCGAGAAGAATAAATGCATCTGCGGGAAGGGCTTTTCTTGCTTTTTTTATGAAGGACCTGAGGGCGTCGTTTCTGCCGTTGTAATTATCTTCACCCTTATATGTGGCACCTGCAGCATTCTTTTCATCGGGGAATTGGCAGGATTCAAGGATAAAGCCCCTTACACCAAGGTTATAAAGCTCGCTCAGAATACCTGTAATATAGCTGTGATTTTTCTTAAGGCAGGGATTAAGCCACGGATTTCCGCCTGCTTCGGTTGTACCGTCAAGCCAGTTTATGTCGGTATCCATATATTTTATTGCAAGATTTTCGCTTGAAGCAGCAACAATTGAATCTTCAAAGCAGTAAACACGGGCAATTACGGTTATGCCTGAGCCTTCAAAAAGCTGAATGGCTTTTCTGACTGTATCGTTGTCAAAAACAGAGCATTTTCCTATGAGGGCATATTCCTGCATGGATGAATAATTGAGCTTGCCTTCCTTGGTTTTGAATTCAACAAGAACACTGTTTCCGTTCTTTTTGCGTATTTCTTTTATTGCCTCTTTGATGTAGTCTGCATTTCCGAGGTTTTCTGCAGGCATATAAAGGGCTCTGACACCGTCAGAAACAAGAAGGCTGTCCTTTTGCGCTTCTTCAGGCTCCTCGCTCTGTGTTGTATCGGGAGCTTTATATGAAATATCAAGTCCTGTGTTTACCGTTAAAAATGCTATGGAGCATATAAGAAGAAAAAGACAGGCATAAAGTGAAAATTTTAAAATTCTTGATTTAACCCGCTTGTTTTTTCTCCTTTTAATTGGTATGTTGCCTGTTGGATACTCTTTTGAAAAGGTATAATAGCTCTTCTTCACCTTGACGGGTGGAGCACTTTTTAAAGTGCTCAGCTTTTCTTTCAACTTTTGTTTTTTCATTGTTTTATCCTTTGCTGAATATTATAAGAATAATGCTTCGCCTGAAAAACAGTTCAAAGCGAGAGCGATAAGACTCACATAAATGAACAGTGCAGGCGTGCCTTTAAAAAATTCGGGGATGTGGGAATTGTCTTTAATGAAACGCATGCCGTTTCTTATAAGAATGAGTGAAAGCACAAATGAAAGCCCCGCTCCGATACCGAGTGCAATGCTGTTCATGAGGGAATTTCCTGCTTTGAGATTGAGGGCAGGTAATGCGATTATCAATGTATTGAAAGCACACATTGATAATGAATTCATGAATTTTTTGTTTGCATGAAGCACTTTTTTTAAGAAGGCCCCGCTTAAAAGGTAAATAGATGCAAGAACGGCAACAAAAATAACAAAGCTGATTTTTGTTTGTAGTGCCGCAAGGGACGGTATTTTAAAAATCAAACTGCAAATAAGACAGGTGGAAAGGCAGAAGAAGGTAACACATGAGCCGTACATAACAAAATGCTTCGGATGCTTTGCCATTCTTATACTTTCACTTAAGCCGTAGGATGCGGTGAAAACAAGGTTCTGTACAGCGACGGCATAAAGTGCAGTTATGAGCATATCTGAAAAAATCTTAATCATCACTGTCCGCCCTTTCTGTTTCGATGTCTTCAATTGAGTAGCGGGGACGGATAATGTCAAAATTATCTTCCTCGGTGTCTTTCTTTTTCTTCTTCGGCTTCTTTTTGCCAAGACCGGGGTCTTTGATAACAGGCTTTTCTGCAACTGAGGAAAGCGAGAAGGTATCAACCTCTTCTGTAGGATAGAATCTGATAATAAAAGCTTTGTGAATCGCCGCAAGTATACCCAGAAGCATCAGCCCCACAAAAGGAAGAGCTGCAGCCGAGGCTTTGGGAAGAACTCCTTGTGAAGGGAAAACTGTGCCGAAAGTGATAAACTCACGTACAGCTCCCACAATAACAGCCACAACAGCAAAGCCTACAGAACATGCCGCTGCATCAATAATGCTGTTACGAAGGCTGGTTTTTGAAGCAAATTTTTCACACCGTATAACAATAAGTCCGTTTACGCAAAGAAGGTAAAGATAAATGCCGAGCCCGGAGCTTATGTTCAGTATAAAGGCTTCACAAGCAGCAACAAACAGAACTGAAACAACAGTGTAAAGCGAAACCCTTATCCAACGGGAAACCTTTTTGAGAAAAAGACTTGTTACGGCTTCACATAAAATAAGAAGCAAAGCAGTGACAAGGGAAATTGCAAAAGCATTTTTTATGGTTGTTGCCGCCGCAACAATGGGACAGATACCGATAATCTGGGTAAGAACAGGATTGTGAATAAAACTGCCTTTGAAAAGGGCTGTTCTGAGCTTCAGCTTGGGAGGCTGCTTTTTGTTTTTAGGCATTTGCATCAGCCTCCTTTCTTTTTTCTGCCTTGTTTACAGAAGAAAATAAAGGTGACCACAGCATATTCATAATAAGCACGGTGAAAACACATGGGTCGCTAATGCTTGAAAAATGTCTCAGAAGCATGGTAATAATACCTGCAGTAATTCCGTAAAGAAAGGCGTGAGAATTCTTTTTCGGAGATGTTACAGGGTTATTTATCATAATGAGGGAAACGAAAATCAGGGAGCCTGCACAAAGCTCCATAACAACTGAAGTGAGCCTTCCTGCATTTATGCGGGGGAAACAGAATGCAATAACAGCTGCAGAAATAATAAAGCCCAAGGAAGAAATGAGTCTTTTCGGCTGCCTTACAAGAAAATATCCTGCTGCACCAATAAGCGCTGCAAGGCTTACGGTACCGATAGCACCGGGAATCCGACCTGAAAGGAGATTTGACAGACCGAAAACATTAAGCTTCAGGCTGTATCCCTTAGTGAGCATTTCGGCAAGGGATGTTCCGGCTGCAAAGCCTTCCTGATTAACAAATGCAGTTGCTGCGGCATCACTGAGAGCCGGATAGGTAAATACCTCCTCAGGGAAGAACATTGCCGCAAAGCAGAAGCCTGCCGCGGCAGGAAGAAAAGGAGCATTTCTGCTGTCTCCGAAGGGAAGGGTTGCAACCAGAATTGCAAAGGCACTTGCCGAAGCGCCTACCCATAAAGGAGCAGATGAAGGAAGAAGCAGAGAAATAACAAAGCCTGTTGCAACTGAATTCAGCTGTGACAGAGTCTTCTTTTTCAAAATGCCGTGAAAAGCAATCAGCTCACAAACCGTTGCCGAAATAATGCAAGTCAAGGCCTGATACATTGCGGCTGCACCGTTAAGATAAAGGCCCACGGCAAAAAGACCGATACATACAATGACAGTGTCAATATTGCAACGGTACATATTCTCTTTTGAAATAAGGGAATTGTGCATGTCTGCGGTCTCCTTTGAAATGGTAAAAATTGTGCGTTGAAATACTTGCTTTGCAGGAGTATTATTTATATATATCGAATTTTACGGAAGGCGAAAACACATGAAAGTATCCTGCACCTGCGCAGAAGTGATGATTATTGAATTTACAAAAGACGAGCTTGAGGCATGCCGACTTACATATGAAAAACTTACCAGTTCAGCTTCAGAAAGCAAAGAGGCAATTTGCAGAATAATAACCGAAGCTCAGAAAATATCAGGTGAAAGCATAAAAATATCCAATAAAACAAAGGTGGATATTCTGCCTGACGGTGAAGGCGGCTGTCTGATTATTCTCAACAGTAAGAAGGTTGCAAGCAAAGAAGAAAAGCTGCAGATATACGAAAGCAATTCCCTTGATAATATTCTTGATTTCGCAAAGCATACGGGAAAAATGAAAAATATTAAAAGCAGTCTTTTCAAAAAAAGCGATACCTACCGACTCATTCTTGAAGCAGAAAAAAGCGTACATCTGAAATGCAGTGAGTTTCTCCAAAGGGTTGGCTCAGGAGATGCCGACAGTCAGATGACAAACAAAAACTTTGACTGTATTATTGCGGAAAATGCATTAAAAATACTTGGCGGCTTTACTGCGTAACTGAGAAATTGTTTCCTTCGGGTCATCGGAGCCGAAAATTGCGGAGCCTGCAACAAGTACATTTGCACCGGCTTCAGCCACGGTTTCAACAGTGGAAAGGGAAACTCCGCCGTCAACCTGAATGTCAATTTCAATATTGCGTTTTGCACATTCCTGACGAAGCTTTACGATTTTAGGCATCATATCTGCCATAAAGCTCTGACCGCCGAAGCCGGGCTCAACCGTCATAACAAGGACCATGCCAAGCTTTTCGAGATAAGGGAAAACAGCTTCAATATCTGTTCCCGGTTTTACTGCGAGAGCGGCAATTTTGCCGTTTTCTCTTATAAGGTCGATTGTTTCCTCAACGGGAGAATCGGCTTCAACATGAAAACAGATTACATCTGCCCCGGCTTTGATAAAGTCGGGGATATATTTTTTCGGGTCGCTTATCATAAGATGACAGTCAAAAACAAGGTCTGAGCACTTGCGAAGGCATTTTACCAAAGGTGCACCCAAAGTAATGTTTGGCACAAAATGGCCGTCCATAACATCTATGTGGAGCCAGTCAGCACCGCAACGCTTCATGTTTTCAAATTCTTCACCCATTTTTGAATAGTCGCAAGAAAGAATTGACGGAGAAATTTTTATCATAATAAAACACCTTTCGTGATATATATTTTAACTTAATATAGTTATTCAATATATTATAACAATTTAACAGGGGAAAATCAATATATAGTAAAGTAAAATTGTACTGTGATTGTCTTGCAGAAAAGTCATTGTGCATACCAAGCGAAGCTGCAGGTCGGGCTTTTATTATGTGAAAAATTCACGCATTAAGTGAATGTATTTCAATAAACAGGTTATTGCTTTTCTGTATTCTATGAGTTATTATTGAGTCAGCTGATCAGCCGAATTCTAATCTGGGGTGAAAATATGACTATTTATCTTGGTGAAAACATAAAAAGATTAAGACAGGAAAAGGGTATCACACAAGAAACCTTGGCTGACTTTCTCGGTGTTACATTCCAAAGTGTCAGCAGGTGGGAACGTGGTGAAAGCTATCCTGATATTACAACACTGCCTGAAATAGCGGCTTATTTTAAAATAAGTGTTGATGAGCTTCTTGGGGCAAACAGAGCAGAGAATGAAGAAGAAATCAAAAGACTTCTTGAGGAACATGATAATTTACATTGGAACGAAAAAGCTTTGTGGGACTCAATAAATAATCTCAAAGAAAGATACCCGAATGATTTTCGTGTGCAGTTAAGATATATGAGGATGTTAAATTCAGTCAGACAGGATGCTTTTGCAGCAAACGGACCGAAGATATTATCCATATATAAAAACATTGAGCAGAACTGTACCGATGACACAATACGTATAAAGGCAAAAAATCAATATATAAGTTATCTTTTAAGAATGGCCTGTGACAAAGATAGCGGTATAACTTTTGAAGATGCTGAAAAGGTAATAAACGAGCTTCCGAAGCTGGAAGACTGTCAGGAAATGTATTGCTTTAATTATGAATATGTTCACAAAACACCGGATAAGGTGTATGAAACTATAGAGACACTGATTTATATGCAATTTGACTTTTTATCGGGTTGGTTTTTGCAACGGAGAAAATTTTCAATTGATTATCAGATTGACATTTTAGAAAAGTCAATGGCTTTTTTCGATTACATTTTCGACGACGGTAATTACGGAAGGTTATGGACAAAGGTTATTTCAAGCTGTGGTATTCTGGGAATGTTTTACTATGAAAAGGGTGATTCGGAAAATTCATTGCGCAGTCTCAGGAAGACTGCGGAGCTGGCAATTAAATTTGACAATCTTGAAACAATTACAACCTTACATTCAACATTGTTCGAAGGAAGAATATATGACAAAAACATTCACGGCAGCGATTATGCTGCAAAAAGGCAGATGAAAGAATTTATGATGCAGCATTACGGCTTTTCCGACGAATTCAAGTCAACACCCGAATTCAGAAACATAATATCAATGCTTGAATAATAAGGGCAAAAAGAGTTGCATAAAATGCAGCTCTTTAAGTTTTATTGGTTATACTTTTTTACAGGTAAAAAGTTGTCTTTTTCCCTTGACACAACCCGATATATTTTATATAATATCATAATGTATAAATCTGTAAATTAATAATTATTCACGAAAGGATGATATACAATGGCACAGGAAATTCTTCTTACTTCTCAAGGCCTTAAAGAGTTGGAGGCAGAGCTTGAAGACCTCAGAGTCAGAGGCCGTCAGGAAATTAAAGAAAAGATTCAGGTTGCTCTTTCCTTCGGTGACTTGTCAGAAAACGCCGAATACGATGAAGCAAGAAACGACCAGGGTAAGCTCGAAGCACGTATCAGCGAAATTGAAGATATTCTTTCAAGAGCAAAGCTTATCGATGAAGACGCACTTTCAACTGATGTTATCCAGATGGGCTCAAAGGTAACCATCAAGGATATCGAATACGGTGATGTTTATAAATATCAGATCATTTCCTCAACCTCAACCTCAAAGGATAAGGGTGCAGACTATCTCACAAGTGACGAATCACCTGTTGCAAAGGCACTCATCGGCCACAAGGCAGGCGATATTGTTGATGTTGAAGCTCCCGGCGGCATCATCAAGTATGAGGTAATTGAAATTACAAAATAATAAAAACCCCGAAAGGAAAGGATAACATATGTCACAGGAAAAGAATGTAAATCTTCCTCAGGGAGAACCCGTACAGGATGTTAATGAATTAAGACAGGTAAGAGTTGATAAGCTTCAGGCTCTTCAGCAGGACGGTAAGGATCCCTTTGTAATTACAAAATATGACCAGACTCATCACAGTGCAGTGATTAAAGAAAGCTTTGATGAGCTTGAAGGCAAAACCGTCCGTGTGGCAGGCCGTATGATGTCAAAGCGTATTATGGGTAAGGCATCCTTCTGCAACATCAAGGACCTCAAGGGTAATATTCAGTCTTATGTTGCCCGCGACAGCCTCGGCGAAGAAGAATACAAGGGCTTTAAAAAGCTTGATATCGGTGATATCATCGGTATTGAGGGCTCTGTTTTCAAAACAAAAACAGGAGAGATTTCAATTCATGCAGAAAAGATTGAGCTTCTTTCCAAGTCACTTCTCCCCCTTCCCGAAAAGTTCCACGGTCTTACAAATACAGACACAAGATACCGTCAGCGTTATGTTGACCTTATTATGAATGAAGACTCAAAGGATGCACTTGTAAAGCGCTCACTTATTATCAGAGCCGTAAGAAATTACCTTGACTCACAGGGCTTCCTTGAGGTTGAAACCCCCATGCTTGTATCTAATGCAGGCGGTGCAGCTGCAAGACCCTTTGAAACCCACTTCAATGCTCTTGATGAGGACTTCAAGCTCAGAATTTCTCTTGAGCTTTATCTTAAGAGACTTATTGTAGGCGGACTTGAAAGAGTTTATGAAATCGGCAGAGTATTCCGTAACGAAGGTCTTGACACAAGACATAATCCGGAGTTTACTCTTATGGAGCTTTATCAGGCATACACTGATTACCACGGTATGATGGACCTTACAGAAAATCTCTACCGTCATGTTGCTCAGGAGGTGCTTGGCACAACAAAGATTGTTTACAACGGTGTTGAAATGGACCTCGGCAAGCCTTTTGAAAGAATTACAATGCTTGATGCTGTTAAGAAGTATGCAGGTATTGACTTCTCTGAAATCAAGACCGATGAAGAAGCAAAGGCTCTTGCAAAGGAAAAGGGTGTTGAATTTGAAGCAAGACACAAGAGAGGCGATATTCTCAACCTCTTCTTTGAGGAATTTGTTGAGCATCATCTGATTCAGCCCACCTTCCTTATGGATCATCCCGTTGAAATTTCTCCACTTACAAAGAGAAAGCCTGAAAACCCGGATTACGTTGAACGCTTTGAGTTCTTCATGAACGGTTGGGAAATGGCAAATGCATATTCCGAGCTCAACGACCCCATCGACCAGAGAGAACGCTTCAAGGCTCAGGAAGAGCTTCTCAAGCAGGGCGACGAAGAAGCCAACACAACAGACGAAGACTTCCTTACAGCCCTTGAATACGGTATGGCACCCACAGGCGGCATCGGCTTCGGTATCGACAGAATGGTAATGCTCCTTACCGACTCAGCCGCTATCAGAGATGTTCTTCTGTTCCCCACAATGAAGAGCATCCAAAACTGATTGTTAAAAAATCATAGGTTTTGACAGGTTTTGAGGCGATATATTTATCCAAAAATCACCCGAAAAAGTGGTTTACGACAAATTTACGACAAATCAAAATTTGTTCAGATACCA
>JAZSHC010000010.1:0-27834 GCA_045533065.1 Acutalibacteraceae bacterium | reverse complement strand
AGCACCTCTTTTCATCCTGTTCTTTGTTCTCAGCGGTGCAGAGCTTGAATTCTCCGTTTTCGCCGATATTTCAATTATAGGCATCGGTATTGCATATATAGTTGCCCGTTCATTAGGTAAATGCTTCGGTGCAAGATGGGGAGCAGACCTTTCAAAGTGTGAACCTAACATCAAAAAATATCTCGGTATCACTCTTCTTCCTCAGGCAGGCGTTGCCCTTGGCATGTCAATAACAGCAATGGAGCTTGGTGAAACCGGTATTATTATAAGAAACATTGTTCTGTTCGGTGTTCTCATTTATGAGCTCTTTGGTCCTGTTATGACTAAGAATGCTCTTATGAAAGCCGGTGACATCAGCCCCAAGGTTGAAACGCTCAGAATTCCTCCCGAAAAAGGCAGAGTATAACAACAAAGCACACAGACATTCAGCAAATGCTCCTTGTCTGTGTGTTGTTTTTTATCCTTATAAATAATATTGCGTTACAATCACCCTGTTTTTGTCTAATCATCATTGATAATCCTTTTAAAAAATGTTAATATTTTTTAAGTAATTTAAATTTTTTGATTTTCAGTGGTGATAAAATGAGCGAAAAAAACAAGGCGGGTTCCAGTTCTGAAATAAAAATGCAAAAGGCGTTTTTCGAGCTTCTTGAAAGCACCGATTACAGAAAGATATCCGTTTCCGCACTTATTGAAAAAGCAGGAGTAAGCAGAACAACCTTTTACCGTCATTATGTGGATATTCTTGATATGTATGACAAAACCTGCTCAGAAATGCTGAGAAACTTTATTTCCGAGTTAGGTGAAAGCTTTATTAATAAAAGTCCTGATTTTGACAATCTGTTTGAAGATTTTTGCCGGAAGCTTTCAACCCAGAAAAAATATATTCTTCTGTTATGCGGTAAAAACGGCAACAGAAAGTTTTTTGAATTTGCTTTGAAAGCGATTGTTGATTATGCAGAAAATGTCACAAGTTTAAGTGAAGAAGATCTGTTCTTACTTAAATTCGTGGTGTATTCAGGAATCGGCACCTATGTCAAGTCGATTATAGATGGGATTGATTATCCGCCGGAATACATGAAAATAAGCAAGGATTTCCTTAATATAGCAAAAAATCTCGAGGTGCACTAATGAACAGTCAGACGAATAAAAAGCTTATAAAAGCATACGGCAAGCTGTTAAAAAAGGATGACGAAAAAATTAAGGTTAAAAGCCTTTGTGAAAAAGCAGACATTGCAAGAGCCACTTTCTATTTATATTATAAGGATATTGACGACTTCACGGAAAAACTCAAAAGTCACATAATTAACCGATTTTTTGAACAGGCACTCGTCATTCTTTCCTGCAGTGAGGATGCTTTTGCCGATGCTGTAAAGAAAGAAAACCTCCTTTTGAGTGACGATGAGCTGCTTGTTCTTAACAATTTTATCAGCGGTACGAATTATATCGATTTTGCCCTTGCCGCCAATTCGATATACCGCAGCTATCCGATCGAAATCATATCAGAAGAACTTTATGTTCAAAATAAGCTTTATTTTGATTTTTTTGCTCACGGCTTTTTACCGATGCTTATTTTCGGCCTTATTGATTATGATGAAAAAAAGTTCCGCTCGGAAATGAAACACTGCCGAATTTATTTCAAATTTCTGTGCAAGATTGCATCAAATAACGAACCATCGTGAATTTATACATTTTTTTGTGACAAAGCTCTGCTTTTTGTTAACAGTTTGACAAAAAGTCAGGTTTTGTCACTTGCTTTTTTATAATATTTTTTAATATAATAATTGTGACGAGTTTGTGAACAGCGACACAAACAAGTACCATTATTAAAGGAGGAAACTAAAATGAAAAAAACACTGGCAATCATTCTTTCAGTTGTAATGCTTTTCGGTATGATTCCCTTTGCAGTTTCAGCTGCAGATGAATCAGCTTACGACAGGGCTAAAGTTGCCGCTGACGACGAAGCTTATATCGATAGTATGACAGCAGAACAAATTGCATCTGTTATCCTTGATTGGGTTGACAGAGAAATCGCAAAGTACTCTGCAGAATTTAAAGATGCTGCTACCGGCGCAATTATCAAGGAAGGCGGCTTTGAAGATTTCGAAGCTATTCTTGGTACTGACACACTCGGCAACATCATCGCAGAGCAGATTCCCGACATCACATCTCTTGACGATGTAATCGCTTATAAGGGCTACCTTGCAGAGCTCGGCGGTGACTTCGCTTCTCTTAACGCAGATGCACTCATCACCCGTGAAGAAGCCGGCTCGGCAATCGCCTTCATCGACGGCGTTATTCAGTTCATGGCTGACAACAGCGAAACCTTCGGCAAGGTTTTCCGTTGGGATGATAAGGTATTTGACTACGGTAAGGTAGGCGAATATATTCTTTCACTCGACACAACAGATGCTGACAACAAGAAAATCGTTGATTTCTATAACGATTATCTCATCGGCAATGACATTCAGTCAAAATTCATCAACTGGGTTGCAACTCAGATGAACTACACACCCGCTGACGGCGAACCCTTCGACGACACTCTTCAGAACGGTATACTTGGTTGGTTTGTTAACCTTTGCGAAACAAACGGTATCCTTTCAGAAGAAGGCATCGCAGAGCTTGAAACATACGATCTCAGAACAAATGACATCTACACACTCGTTAAGAATTTCGTAGTTCTTGCACAGGAAGACAATCAGGTTAAGCTTGATACATACTTCAACTACATCATGGATACAGTTGTGCGTTCACTTCTTAAGACAACTCTCGGTCAGAAGGCAACAGTAGGTGAAGCAGTAGCTCTTCCCGCTTCCTTTGCAGAAGCCTATGCAGACCTTGCTCTCCTTGAAAAAATTTCAGGCGGCACAGCTTACTATCAGGATGCTGATAAAAATTACTATGAAGTAACAATCGCAGACGGTGTTGCAACTGCAAAGGCAGTTACCTGGGAAAGCGTTGTTGATTTTGAATTCCCCACAGCAACAATTTACACAGGCGCAAACTGTGACGAAGAAGTTCAGGTTTACTATCCCACTTCAGCAGATGCAGTAGCAGTTTACACCTATGCAACTGCAAAGAATCAGGCTCTCATCGGCACTGATACAGGCATTGAATTCTCAGGCACAGAAATTCCTGCTGATTTTGCAGCTCTTATGACAGACGCTAATGCAAAGGCACTTGCAGATTCCTTCGGTATCACAGTTGCTCAGGGTGAGGAAATCATTTCCGAGCTTAAGGTAACCTTTAAAGAAATTGAAGAATATGCAGAAGCTCAGGCTCTTCCCGTAGCTCAGAAGGCTCTTGAAGATGCTATCGCAGGTTTGCAGAGCTCAATCCCCTTCGCAATCGATGTTAAGCTTGACGCTATTGACGTTGTTCTTTCATACAACGGTTATGCAACAGAAGATGAATTTATCTGCCAGGTTAAGGTTGATTCCGTTAAGGCAACACTCAGCGGCTCAATGGCATCAACGGTTCAGGGCGCAGTTGATTCAGCTGCTACAACAGCAATCGGCACAACAATCGACAACCCCGTTGTAACAATCGTTGTTGACGGTATCAGTGGCGGCAAGGGTATTGACGCTTCCGGCGCAAAGGACCTTTATGAATTTATCGACACAGATTTTGTTATTGACGCAGGTCTTCTTGACTTTGCAGGCAACTATGATGGATACAACGGCGTTGTAGGTCAGGCTAACCGCGTTCTTTATGACCTTGTTGATATGCTTGTAAGTGATGCAGGTATGCAGAAGCTTGCTCTTGAAGAAGGCATGAACGACAAGTTCACTTCTAACCTTGAAAAGATTTGTGCAACAGCAGAAGACATGATGGCTTCAGCAGAGGCTATTATGCAGGACGAAGAAGTTAAGGCTCTTCTCGGTGAAGTTGGTCTTGACATTGATTCACTTCTTGCAGGTATGGATCTCGATCTCCTTTATGCTATCGACTTCTCAAGCGTAGAGGCTCTTTGGACATCAGTTATCGGCCTTGGTCTTGATGTTCTTGATGACGGCACAAATGCTACTGTTACAGAAATTCACGCAGCACTTGAAGGCCTCACAAACCTTGACGCTATGGCAGTAGCTATGGCTGACTATATCCTTGGCAAATGCATCCCCGACCTCAACACAACTCTTGCAGAAAACGATATCGACTTTGCTCTTACAGTTCCCGCTAAGACAGATGCAAAAGCAGTTGCTGACGGTGACGGCAAGGATATCATCATGACAAAGCTTGTTGACGTTCTTTATGAAGCAGCAACAGAAGGCGTAGCACTTCTCAACTCATTTGTAAATGAGCTCATCGGCCACGTTGAAGGTGAAACAAATGTTGACCTTCCCACAGTAGCATTTGAACTCGGCGTTGAAAAAGGTGCAACATGGGATGTAACTCTCGCAGATCTTGTTGACAGAGTATATGAACTTGCAGACGGCATCATCATCGCATGTGACAATGAATACACAGACACATTCGATAAGATTGCAGCAGTTGCAAACTCAATCCTTCCCCTTGGCTCACTCGCTTCAAACTGTGCAAGTGAAAACTTTGCATTTGATATTAACCTTGTAATGGGTTACCTCTTCGAAGACGGTCTCAACGGTGACCTTGACGGCTTCCTCCGTCTGTTCGAAACAAAGGAAAAGACAGAAGATGTTGCAGCTGAATGCTCAGTAACAGAAGCTCTCATCGTAGCTTCAGAGCACATCGTTGACTCTATCTTCCCCGACACAGTTAAAGCTGAGCTTTATGTAAACGTTGATTATTCAACAGTTTCCTTCACTGAAACAACAGTTCAGGAATACTTCACATCTGCTGAAAACGATGCAGTTATCGCTTCCAACAACATGGACAGCATCAATGCCCGCAAGGCAGAACTTGTTCCCGCAGCCCTTAACCTTGTAAGAGAAGCAGGTATCCTTCCCTTCTTTGCAAAGTGTGATCAGGATCATACAGCAGCCGACCTTGTAACAACTCTCATTCCCGGAACAGCTGCTACCTGCACAGAAGCAGGCGTTGAAGATGCATATGCTTGTGCAGATTGCGGTTACATCGTATCCGGTGGCGGAACAACTTCTCCTCTCGACCACGATTATCAAGAAAACATTCAGGATTCAACCTGCAAAGCAACAGGTACAAAGACAACAACCTGCTCAAGATGTGATTACAAGAAGGTTGAAACTATCGCTAAGAAGTCTCACAACTACGGTGCATGGACAGTTGTAACAGCTCCCGGCTGTGAATCAACAGGTCTTGAAGCTCGCACATGTACTGCTTGCGGTAATCAGGAAACCAATATCCTCGCCGCAACAAATCATTCATTTGGTGCTTGGAAAGTAGTTACTGAAGCTTCATGTGAAGCAGAAGGTGTACAGGAACGCAAGTGTGCTTGCGGTGCAACTGAAACCCAGACAATTGGTAAAACAGCTCACACAGATGATAATGCCGACAACGAATGTGATGTTTGCGGTGACGAAATCGATTCAGGCTTCATTGCAAAGATCAAAGCATTCTTCCAGAAGATTATCAACTGGTTCAAAAACCTTTTCAGCTAAAAACTTTGATTGATTATTAAATCATAAAAAAATAATGGCTGTCAGCAAATGCTGACAGCCATTATTTTTTATATTGCAAGAAGCAGTAAAATCAGAAGTATAGCAGTAACAACTGCAGTGACACTTAAAGCAGGCAGAAATTTTGTCAGCCATTGGTGATATCCGTGTTTTTTAATAATCGGGTTTTGAAGCTTCACGTCACAGATATCCTTGCAGTGTATTACCTCTGTTTTGTAGCCTTTAAGGTTGTTTTCAAAAACGGTAATTATCCGACTGCCCTGATTGTTTCCATAGCTGTAAAAGCCAGCAGAGGGCACCTGACAGAGTCTTATCCCCTTATACTCACCTGAAAAATCGTTTATATGGTCATGGCCGAAAAACGCGGCAAGTATATCACCTGCTCTGAGCCATGAATTGAACTGTGCTGATTTTACATCAGGAGGGCAAGGGCCTTCCTTCACTTTTCCGTCTGTTATAAAACAGGGGTCTGCAGTATAATACTTGTTACTGTAGCTTCCGTGACCTTTTACACTGCCCTTTACTCTTTTATTGTGCGGGATAAGCATTTCATATATCTGAGGAACAATTATATGCTGAAACACAAAGGACGGTACAGTTTTTCCGTCATTTTCCTTTTTCAGCTCTTCACTCTTTTTTTCGTACCACTCAAGCTGATCCCGGTGCACATAACCATACCCTCCGCCCTCATGTTCTTCGGCATAAGGATTGGAATCCATAAACCACAGATTAAATACGGTTTTCTCACCTTCAGAATCAAGCAAAGTAATATTATGGTTTCCCACACCTGTCATCTCTTCCCCTTCTTCGGCAAAACAACAGGAGAATTTTCTGAACTCATTCATAATAAATTTTTTTGCGCTTTTTTCATCATAGCCGAGCTCACAGAGCCCCTCATGGTCGTGATTGCCAAAAACAAATGTGAAGGGGATATTCTTTTCTTCAAAGATACTGCCGATTATGTTGATTACCTTTATTATCTTCTCTTGTGTCATACCGGGGTAACGCCCTGTAATGTTATCACCCAGAAGTACAACAAAATCAGGCTTTGTTCTTTTTAACGCTGCTTCAATGTGAGCAACTGTCCATTTCATCTCTTTTTGTGCACCGTGGATATCGGCAAGGATAAGAATTTTAAATTTTCCGTCAGTGAATTTCAGTTTCATTTTTATACCTTCTTAAAAAGGACGGTAATTACCGTCCTTTTGTTATATCATTTCTTTTTGCCGGGAAGCTTGGCCTTTATTTTGCCAAGGAAAGCATCCAGCTTTGCAAACTCAGCTTCGGCTTTTTCCTCGTCCTGCTTCAGGCGGTTTTCCATATCGTAATAAAGAAGGTCACAACCACACTCGGGACATTCCTGCTTTATATAAAAAATGCTGAGCTTTTTGTCACATTTGGGACATCTGTTATCCATTACTCTTTCCTCCTTTAACCTGCCTGAGACTCTTGAGAAAGTTTTTCTCTTTTTGCTTTGATTTCCGTCTGAACAGTTTCAAGCTTCTGACCCTCAAGGTCATAGAACTTGTAAGGAATAAGTGCTAAAAGACCGAGAGTAGTCGGAATGACGGTAATCAGTGCCCACAGCCAGAACTGAGTATTAATGGGTGAATCTTCTGCAATAACCATCATTTCTGTTGCGGCATCTCTTTTAAGTCCCACTAAGGGAATAAGTGCAGTACCGATTGCAGTTGCAAGAGTACCTGTAAGTTTTCCCATAAAGGTAAGAACTGAGAATGCCATGCCTTCGTTTCTTTTTCCTGTTTTCCATTCCATATAGTCAACAGTTTCACTTATCATCTTTGTGGGAATAACCGATTTAATAGAGCAGTTGATTGCATTTGATACACCGTGAAGCATAAGAAGAGGCACAATAACACCCATATTTGTATAATGCTTGCTGCCCAGAATAAACACAAGGGCAGTTACAGTGGCATGCATAAGTGAAGTCCTTACAACAATCTGCCTTGAGGTCCAGCGCTTTTCAAGTATGGTCATCAACGGATAAGTTACCCAGCCCATGACAGTACCGGGAATACCTGCAACAATTGAAAGACTGTTTATACCAAGAGAAAGTGTATAATAGTAAACGCTGAATGTGCCGCCGATACCTTCAAGGGTTGAAATCAGATTCGAAAGCATGATAAGCAAAAGCGGTTTGTTCTTAAACATAAATCCGAAGCATTCGCTGAGCTTAGGCTCATCGTTGACATAAGTCACTCTTTCCTTTGTTTTTGTTCCTGCAAGGGAGAAAAGGAACATACCGAAGGTACCTGCAATTATGCTGAGCACCAGGAAAACCTGAGAAAGCGAAAGAGGAATTGTTCCGTTTCTTGAAAGGTCAATACACACAGTTATAATAATGCCGGGAATACCGCCGATAATGCCCGAAATAAGTCTTGCAGACTTTATAACCCTTGAACGGTCAAGAGGGCTTGGTGAAATAGCTGAGGAAAGTCCCCAGAAAGGAATATCACCGATTGTATAGAAAAATTCCCAGATGAAATATGTAATGCACATATATACCACTCTCATAGGCTTTGAGGCGGCATCTGTGAGGAAGACGGGACCGCCGAAAAACAGCACCGTAACTATCCCCAGAAATATAGGAGTAAAAATAAGGTAGGGTCTAAGCTTACCGAAACGGGTTCTTGTTTTGTCAACGACTGCACCCATAAGAGGGTCGTTGAATGCATCCCAGAATGCCATAACTGCAAGCATGGTTGATACAACTACCTCAGGCACACCGAACACGCTTACAAGGAAAAATGAACGCTGCGCCGTCATCATGTTATAACCGATACACTGGCCACCGTTTGCAATACCGTAAATCAGTGTTTCCTTAACACCGACATACCGTTTTTCTTTCTTTTCTTCTGCCATAATACCTTCTCCTGTCATATTGTATATATCGGTGCAGTGAGACAAAGAAGCATGTCATCTTCATCATCAATACTGCCCCAAAGCTCAGCCGAATACCAGCTGTTACTTTTAAGTTCAAATGATATATCACCTGTTAAAGGATATTCTTTTTCTCCTTCCGATGAAACAATCACTATTTTTTTTGCTGTGATTTTTCTTTCACCGTCAATTCTTTCATGCCTTGAAAAATCCAATGTGAAGCGAAGCTTATGTTCGCCTGCCGACACAGTGTCGCCCACTGTTTTGCCGTCATCTGTTTCAAAGTGAAACAAGGGTCCTGCAGAAACAACCGTTCTGCCTTTTTCAATTGCTTTTTTCATTTCTGCATCGGAAAAGCTTTCATCGCACAAAAGATAGGTACAGGCCGAAATAAATGTATTAGCCCTTTTTCTGTGCCAATCCCTGCCCATGGTAGGGGTTATTCTGTAGCCCTGAGTTAACAGGCTGTGCCACATTTTTCTTGCCCTTTTGTTTGATGCATTGAGATAGGCTGAGCCTTCAGAGAAAATTTCAATATAATTGATGTTTTCCCATTTTTTTATTTCATAATCCCAATGTCCGCCGGTGCAAATCGGGGTTCCTAACTGAAAGGGATGTGCAATACCGACTATGCCTCCGCTTTCTCTCAGCTCGGCAACAGTCAGGTCAATATTACCAATACTGCCCCAATCAAGAATTTTATCTGCACCAAGGCAAAGCATATGCCCATGATAAGTTGTGTATTCTATACCCTTCAGAACAACAGGTGAAGCTGAATTTTCTGCCTCTGACCAACCTGAAACCGTGTTGTGGTCTGTAAGACAGATACCCGAAAGCTCCCTTTCCCTTGCCGCCTCAAGCAGCTCAGGAACGGAAAATCCGCCGTCGGAGTGAAGTGTGTGGCAATGAAGCTCACAAGGATACCATTTCATATACACTCCTCCTCAGCTTCAATTCTGATTTTACAGCTTACTTTGTCGGAAACAACTGCATGAGCGTCCAGTCTGAGACTCCACTGTCCCTGCTCTATTGAGCCTTTAAAAAAACCGGGAGAGGCATAAGCTTCACCAATTTCATGATACTGCTCACTGTCCTGACGGTGAGCGGCTCCCCTGTACCCCGCGGGAGAAATCAATGAAAGTGTGACAAGGTTTTTAAGCGGTAGAAACTTACTGTAATCACTGTACACATCGCAGTCTTCGGGGGCATCACGCAAAATGTTTTCTTTTATAAGACTTATGGCTTTCTCCCCGTCGTCAAGAAGCTTTGGTGAATAGGAATAAGTAATAAAAAGCTTTTTTACTTTTCCCTCCACCGTAAAAGGAATATATCTGCCTGATTTTTCGTCATCGGGTGTTAAATAAGTTTCAGTTTCTTTAAGGATTTTCATATTAATCTGCCCACTTACCAATATATTTTTCATATCTTTCACTGTATGCATCCACAAGCTTTACCGCGATAGGATAAGATGCAACAAGAGGATGCACAGTGAGGGCTTTTATCGCTTTTTTTCGGCTTTTTTTCATAATTGCCTCAACGGTAAGATTCTCATAATGCTTCACTGCACAGATAAGATTCTTTTGCATTTCCGGCACATTTTCAATTTTATGAGGGTGCACCCCATCTTTATCAACAGTGCATGTAATTTCGCAAACATCCTCAGGTGAAAGGAAGCTGAGAGCACCTTCGTTTGGCACAGACAGCACCATCTGCACCTTTTTGCCCGTATTTTTTGCTTTGATGTAATCCAGAGCCACTGCAGCGTAGCTGCCGTTTTCAGGCTGTGCAATATACTGCTCAACTGTGGGTACATTGAACTTCTCTGTTCTTGTTTTACCGCTTTCGATGGAAAAATAGCTGTTTTCACGCATTGCATAATGGCTCATAAAGCAATAAAACGCTTTATCGAAGTCATTGTCAATGTCTATTTCTCGCATTTCACCGAGCATGTGCTCATTGATTTCAAGAATAGTTTCTCCCCTTGTCTTTTCACTTGCGAGAACAGAACTGACTGCTCTGTCACGGTAATGGAAGAAATAGAGATATTCATTGGGAATAAGATTATCGGAAAGCGGGAGTATTTCCTTATCAAAAAGCCTCATTTCAGTATCTGTATAAAGCTCAGGATGAGACAAAACCTCATTGGTAATATCCCTTTCACCTGAACGGAAATTCGTAAACCAGGAAAGGTGATTCAGACCGAAGCATTCCATTGTGATGCTTTTGTCATCCATCAAATCCCTTACCTGTCTGAGAAAGCCCGACGGCGCATCACATACACCGTAAACATTATTATAGCCCATTGTACGCAGTGCCTGAGTTACAAGTCCGCTTGGATTTGTAAAATTAAAAACAGGTGCATCGGGCTTTGAAAGCTTTTTCACCTTTTCACAGTATTCAATGAGAGTATGAATGCTGCGAAGACTCATGGCAAATCCGCCGGCTCCCGTTGTTTCCTGACCGAGTACGCCTTCATTAAGGGCAGTTCTTTCATCATAGACTCTGCCGCTGTCACCTTCGGCACGGATTGTTGTTATAACAAAATCTGCGTCCTTCAGTGCTTCATCGGCATCGGTTGTGAGAGAAAAATCAAGCTCGGGATTAATTTTATTTGCAATTACCTTTGCTATTTTTCCGTATATGTAAAGCTTTTCTTCGTCGATATCCATAAACACAGTTTCGGTGATTCCTGTTTCCTTTGCTCCCAAAGCTATTGATTTTGCAAGGAAGGGAGAACGGACACCACCGCCGCCTAATACTGCAAGTTTCATATTGTTTTTACCTCATATATTTCTGAATTTGATTCCATAATTTTATCACAGAGCTCCTTAGTAGGAAAATCAAGAAAAAACCATCCCTGTGCACTGTCTTTTCTGAGAGCATAATTAAAAAAATATCCGTTCATTTCCTCTGCTGTTTCCTTCAGTGTTTCGCCTTTTTTGCGGTAGCTTGTGGAAATAAAATGCAAACAGAATTTACTCTGTGATGTTTCACATCTGTGGAGAAAAGGCATTGCGCATTTGTGCCATTTGACATCCGGGGCAAGTGAATATCTGTCCTGAATTTCAGCTGAAAGAACAGCCGGCTCTGTTGCAGCAGAATCTACTGATAAAATCAGGCTTTCCGTTCTGACCTTCCTTTTTCCGCTCTGGTCCTTCCAGTGAGAAAAATCAAGACCTGCCTGTGTGTTTTTTAAAAAGCTGCGCCACACCTTGCACCTTCGCATAAGCACCATTTTTCCTCTGCATTCGGCAAGACAGGGATTTTCATTCTTAAGATACCATTCGTTTTCGTTGCCCCTTATATACTTGTTATAAAAGGCAGGAAAGAAATTACGGGACATTATTCCCCTATCCTGCTTTATGCTGACGACAAGGGTTTCAGAAGGGTTTTCTTTGAGAAAATTTCTGAAATCCTCAAGAACCTCACCGAAAATCAGCTTGTGCTGTTTTTCCATGTCGGAATAGCAGTCGGCAAGAGAATGGATAAGATAAAACTCATCGCCTTTTCTGTTAAGACGTATGTCAAACAAGCGGATACCCAGCTCCAACTGCTGTTTTACAGTCAGACTCTGGCACTGAGCCATGTTTTCCATTGAAACGAAGGCGGTACAACTGTCATGAGTACCCACAAGGTTAATTTCAGACAAAAATATGTCATCCCCGAGTCCGGATAAAATCATGAGTTCACCGCCTTTGTGTAATTATATTTTATTGAGCAACCTCTGTTGCTGAAATTGTTGTGCGACCGGGACTGATTACACCAAAGTAGCTTTTACCGGGGTTAACCTTAAGCTCCTTACCTTCCTGATTGAACACCTTGATTGTGCTGTCTTCAGTAAGCTTTTCCCAGGTAATTTTCTGGCTCTTACCCTTTGAAATGTAATAGCCTGTGCCGCCCTTCCAGTCAATTTCCATAAGAATTGTGCCCTTATAGCTGTTTACACTTGTTTCAAGAACAAAAATATTTGTAAAGCTGAGCTGTTCACCGCTTCTCTGGTCAATATGGTCCTTGCCTGAGTGCTGCTTTTTATATGTTTTTGTTTCCTTATCATAATTGAAGGTTGTGAAATAGGAATTGGAGTATTGGAAATTCACCTTATCGCATGCAGTATCACCCTTGGTATTTCCCTTTGCATTGAACTTAAAAATAGGTTCATCTTTTTCTTTAAGATAATCGCTTCTGATATCGTATTTCTTAAGGATTTCGGGCATACTTGTGCCTTTAAGGAAGAAGGTATGCTCTCTGCTGTATTTACCCACTCTCTGGGGGTCACGGGCAAAAACATCGCTGTCTGCTATCTGATTACCGTCGATGTAATCGATACCGATTCTTTTGAGTGTGGGAGTGCCGAGAGTTTCATTACTGCCGAAGCAGAAATAAACAGCATCAAGACCGTGAGCGAAAATCGGGAAATAATAACGGCATGACCTTACAGAGCAAACCTCGGGAATTTTTGTGTAGTCGGCATAAACTGCCATCATTCTTGTAATACCGCCTTCAACAAGCATTTCAAACAGAAGGTCTGCATCACTCACACCGTACTGAGGAAGTGCAGCTTTAATGTTGTTAATCATAACAGCAACAGGTCTTTTGCCAATGGCTTTATCTGACAAATCATCAATGCCTGTAAGACGGTTGACAATAATTTCAGGTTCGGGTGCTTTTGTTGTTGTAACCTTTGTTGTGGTTTCGGGAGCAGTTGTCTCCTCTTCAGCGTTACCACAGGCTGAAAGCACAAAAATTAAAGCAATCGTAAGCACTGACAAAACAATTGCTCTGAAAATGTTTTTAGAGTTTTTCACACAGATCACATCCTGTTTTGTTTTTACGGATAATATTTTACCCATTATGATGCATTATAACACTATTTCTTTATTTTTTCAACAAAATTTGATACATTTTACACAATATATACAACTTTATTTTAAGCCTATATATACAAAATAACGGCACTTCAAAAGAAATGCCGTTATTAAACAGTTTTTTAATTATACACAAAAGTGTTTTAATTATTTTGAATACATAGCTCTTGCCTTATATGAAGTGTGAAGAAGTTCATGAGCCTTGTGGCTGTTGGGCTCACCAAGGAATTCAGCATAAACAGTCTTAACATCTTCATTGAGATGGCTCTTACGAAGAGGACGGTTTTCGTCATTCTTGTAAAGAGCAGCAGCTCTGAGGCTCTTGAGGTCTGTGAAGTTGCGAACCGATGCAGGCTGAACAGGCTGGCCGCCACCGTTGATACAACCACCGGGACAACCCATGATTTCAATGAAGGTATAGTCAGCTGTGCCGTCCTTAACCTTATCCATAAGAATCTTTGCATTCTTTGTGCCTGATGCAATTGCAACCTTAACATCCATACCGCCAAGGCTATAAGTTGCTTCCTTAACACCTTCCATACCGCGTACTGCTTCGAATTCAACGCTCTGAAGCTCTTCACCTGTGATAACTTCAGCAGCTGTACGAAGAGCAGCTTCCATAACACCGCCGGTTGCACCGAAGATAACAGCAGCACCTGTGCCCTGACCGAGAGGAGCATCACATTCTTCTTCGGGAAGAAGATGGAAGTTGATGCCTGCTGATTCAATCATTCTGCCAAGCTCTCTTGTTGTGAGAACATAGTCAACATCAGGATAGCCTGCTCCGTTTTCGTCGTCTCTTCCGCATTCAAACTTCTTTGCTGTACAAGGCATAATAGCAACAGATACGATAGAAGCGGGATCAATACCGTTCTTTTCTGCATAGTAGCTCTTTGTGATTGCGCCCTGCATCTGCATGGGAGATTTACAGGATGAAAGATGGTCAAGCTCTGTGGGATAGTAGTGCTCGCAATATTTGATCCAGCCCGGTGAGCAGGATGTGATCATGGGAAGAACGCCGCCGTTCTTGATTCTTGAGAGAAGCTCTGTTGCTTCTTCCATGATTGTAAGGTCAGCACCGAAGTTGGTGTCGAATACCTTGTCAAAGCCAAGGCGACGGAGTGCTGCAAACATCTTGCCCGTTACGTCGGTGCCAACGGGGAGACCGAAGTGCTCACCGAGAGTTGCACGTACTGCGGGAGCAGCCTGAACAACAACATACTTGCTTTCGTCGTTGATAGCTTCAAACACCTTTGCAGTGTCATCCTTTTCATAGATAGCACCAACGGGACAGTTAACGATACACTGACCGCAGGAAATACATGAAGTTGTGTTAAGAGGAAGCTCAAAGGGTGAGCCGATATGAGTATCAATACCTCTTGCATTTGCGCCGATAACACCGATGCCCTGATTTTCACAGGCAGCAACACAGCGACGGCAAAGGATACACTTGTTGTTATCTCTTACCATGTGAGCAGCTGAGTAATCAAGCTCATAAACAGGCTTTGCACCGTCGAACTTGTCTTCCTGTTCAACACCGTATTCCTTACAGAGTCTCTGAAGCTCGCAGTTACCGCTTCTTACACATGAAAGGCACTTTCTTTCATGTGTTGAAAGGATAAGCTCAAGAGTTGTTCTTCTTGACTTGCGAACCTTTTCGGTGTTTGTGAAGATTTCTGTTCCGTCTCTTTCAATGGGGAATACACAAGCAGCAACAAGGCTTCTTGCACCCTTTACTTCAACAACGCAGAAACGGCATGCACCGATTTCGTTCATTTCCTTGAGATAGCAAAGAGTAGGAATTTCAATTCCTATCTGTCTTGCTGCATCAATGATTTTTGTACCGTAAGGTACGCTGCAGGGAATACCGTTGATTTTAATGTTAAGCATATTTTCCATGTTTACGTACCTCCTTATTTCTTAATAATAGCATTAAATTTACATGAATCCATACATACACCGCACTTGATGCACTTTGTTGTATCGATTGTGTGAGCTTCTTTAACTGCACCAGTGATAGCACCAACAGGGCACTTTCTTGCGCAAAGTGTACAACCCTTACACTTGTCAGCTTCAATTGAGAAGGAAAGAAGGCTCTTACATACGCCTGCAGGACACTTCTTATCAACAACGTGAGCAATGTATTCTTCACGGAAGAACTTAAGTGTTGCAAGAACGGGGTTGGGAGCTGTCTGTCCGAGACCGCAAAGTGAGTTTTCCTTGATATAATTGCAAAGCTCTTCAAGCTTGTCAAGGTCTTCAAGAGTAGCCTTGCCTTCAGTAATTTTATCGAGCATTTCAAGAAGTCTCTTTGTACCTACACGGCAGGGAGTACATTTACCGCAGGATTCATCAACTGTGAAGTCGAGGAAGAACTTAGCAATGTCAACCATGCAGTTGTCTTCGTCCATAACGATAAGACCGCCTGAGCCCATCATACAGCCGATAGCTGTGAGGTTATCGTAGTCAATGGGAGTATCGATAAGAGAAGCGGGGATACATCCGCCGGAAGGACCGCCTGTCTGAGCAGCCTTGAACTTTTTACCGTTAGGAATACCGCCACCGATTTCATAAATGATATCGCGAAGGGTGGTACCCATGGGAATTTCAACAAGACCGGTGTTCTTGATTTTACCGCCAAGGGCAAACACCTTGGTTCCCTTTGACTTTTCAGTACCCATTGAAGAGAACCATTCTGCACCGTTACGGATAATAGCAGGAATGTTAGCAAAAGTTTCAACATTGTTTTCTGTTGTCGGCTTGCCGAAAAGACCCTTTACTGCGGGATAGGGAGGACGGGGTCTGGGCTCACCGCGGTTGCCTTCGATTGAAGTCATAAGAGCTGTTTCTTCACCGCAAACGAATGCACCTGCACCAAGCTTGATATGAAGGTCAAAATCAAAGCCTGAACCGAAAATGTCCTTACCGAGAAGACCGAGCTTCTTTGCCTGATTGATAGCAATCTGAAGACGAGCAACAGCGATGGGATATTCAGCACGAACGTAAACATAACCTTCAGTTGCACCTGTTGCATAGCCGCAGATAGCCATAGCTTCGATGATGCAATGGGGGTCACCTTCAAGAACGGAACGGTCCATGAATGCACCCGGGTCACCTTCGTCAGCATTACAAACAACATACTTCTGGTCTGCCTTGTTAGCTGCAGTAAAGCTCCATTTGAGACCTGTGGGGAAACCGCCGCCGCCACGACCGCGAAGGCCTGAATCCTTAACAATCTGGATTACCTGCTCGGGAGTGAGCTCTGTAAGGCACTTAGCAAGAGCCTGATAACCGTCATAAGCGATATATTCATTGATATCCTCAGGATTGATAACGCCGCAGTTCTTCAGAGCAACTCTTTCCTGTGTTTTATAGAAGTTAGTGTCGCTAAGACCCTTGATTTCTGTTTCTGTTACTGTTTCATCATAAAGAAGACGCTTAACCATACGACCTTTGAGAAGATGCTCTTCAACAATTTCGGGAACGTCTTCAACCTTAACTTCTGAATAGAAGCAGCCTTCGGGATAAACGATCATGATGGGGCCGAGTGCACAAAGGCCGAAGCAGCCTGTGCGGATTACCTGAACTTCATTTTCGAGGCCCTTTGCCTTAAGTTCAGCTTCCATAGCATCAATGATCTTCTGTGAATTTGAGGAGGTACAACCGGTACCGCCGCAAACGAGCACATGTGAACGATACATTTAGTTTTCCTCCTTATTCTGTGATAGCACCGATTGTGTATTCCACAACAGGTTTGCCGTTAACAACGTGGTCAACGATAATTTTTGCAACCTTTTCTTCAGTAAGCTGAACATAGGTCACCTTTTCCTTACCGGGTTCAAGAACCTCAGCAATGGGTTCATACTGGCACATGCCGATACAGCCGGTCTGAGCTACTGTTACATTCTGAAGATTACGCTTTGCGATTTCATCAACAAATTTTGCCATGATGGGTCTTGCGCCTGCAGCAATACCGCAGGTAGCCATACCAACAACAATTCTTGTTACTTCTGATGAATCATCACGGGTTGTGAGATTTGCCTTGGCAGCATCTCTGAGAGCCATGAGTTCTTCGATAGTTTTCATTATATTTGCACCTCCGTGTTTTCTTTAATGTAATCTGTAAGCCAGCTCACAATTGAAGGCTCGTCCAAGGGAACATCGCCTAAAATTTCTTTGAGCTGTCTTGTGTCAACGGTGAACTCTTTTGAGTCAACTGCCCTTTTGTAAAGGAAATCAACATCAAGGTTCATTGTAATAAGAATGACAATGGTTGAACACATATCACCCACAGGAGTGAAATCAACGTGGTCAGTTTTAAAAGCTGCACGCACCTTTGTGCCGACACCGACTTCACTTTCAATTTCAAAGCTGCCTCCGGTCATTTCCGCAGCCATTTTGAAAAACGGAATTCCCAAGCCCACCTTTCTGGTGGTCCTTGTTGTGAAGAACGGGTCTGTTACAGATTGAACCTGCTCACTTGTCATTCCCTTACCGTTATCGTAAATACCGATTAAAAGCTCTTTATTCACGGTGCTTTCTATCAGTTCAATTTCAATCAGTGAAGCTTCTGCTTTGATTGAATTCTGAACAATATCAAGCACATTGAGGGAAAGCTCTCTCATCAGTCCTGATACTTTGCAAGAATACCTGCAATGTCTGCTGCTGTAATTTTACCGTAAACATCATCATTAACGGTAATAACGGGAGCAAGACCGCAAGCACCGATACAACGGCAAGCTGTGAGTGAAAACTTTCCGTCTGCAGTACATTCTTCCGCCTCAATACCAAGCTGTGCTGAAAGCTCATCAAGAAGCTCCTGTGCACCCTTAACATAACAAGCGGTACCGAGACAAACAGAAATTGCGTACTTTCCTTTGGGAGAAAGGGCAAACTGAGCATAGAAGGTTGCAACTCCGTAAACCTTTTCCATGGGTACGTTCATTCCTTCTGCAATTTTCTGCTGAACTTCAAAGGGAAGGTATCCGTAGATGTTCTGTGCTTCCTGCATAACATGCATGAGCTGACTTACGTCGCCTGTGCATTCAGCAATAACAGCATCAAGCTTGGCAGCCTGTTCAGCTGTGTCTGTGAAAGGAATTGTGCTGATTTTCTTAAGCATTGACTTTTATCCTCCTTTAAACGGTTTTCCGTTAAATTTGTAAGATATGAAGTATAAAACCTCATAATAATCCATACTGATAAATAATATCATATAAGTAAAAAAAAATCCACACTTTTTGCATAAAAAAAAGTAAAAATGCAGATTTTTCCGTTTTAACAAAAGTATTTGTGCATAATGATATATAAGATGTTTGCCACGCTTTACACACCATACCGTTTTTTACTCAAAAAATATTACAGACATAAAATAAGTGCCGGCGTTGCCGGCACCTGTCTGATTATTGTGTAATGCTTATTTGCTTGCACTTGAAGCGGGGAACTGATCCTCACCGTAGCCCATAACACGGGCAATCTGAGTGGGAATGTCACGGTTTGCAACCTTTTTGCCGGCTGTGAAGCCTGCATCATTTGCAGAAACGTATACCGGTACATCGATAATATCATGAGTACCGTGAGTAAAGTAATACTCACCTGTTTTCTCATCATACTGAATACCGCCTGTTGCATGGTCAGCAGTTACAACAACAAGGGTTTCACCGTCTTTTTCAGCAAACTCAAGTGCTGCGGCAACTGCCTTGTCAAATTCCTTTGTTGAAAGAACAGCGTTGTCCATATCATTTGAATGGGAGTGCTTATCAATACATGCACCTTCAACCATAAGGAAGAAGCCGTCTTCGTCAGCATTGAGAATTTCAATTGCCTTTGAAGTCATTTCAGCAATTGTTGGTGTGTTGTGCTCATTTGTGCAATATTTGAGATCATCAAAATTGAACTGAGCAAAAGAACGAGAACCTGCAGTAAGCTTCATCATATCGTCTTCATTATCGATGTATGTCCAACCGTTTTCTGCAGTGTTTTCTTTGTTGATGCTTTCGGTCTCAGCACCCCAGATAAGGTCAAAGTTGTTTACCAGCTGGTCTGCTGCAATATCTGCCTCATTGCTTCTTGAAAAGGTGTGTGCCGAGAAATCGGAAGGAGTAGCGCCGCTTGTTTTATCGGTTGTTACAACACCTGTTGCTTTTCCGTCTGCCTTAACAAGCTCACCCAAAGTTATGGGAACGTTGATATCATCAATTGAGAAGGGATCAAAGGGATAAACACCAACGGAGTTAATCCACACTCTCATACCTGTTGAAAGTGCAGTACCGCCCGCAGCAGAGTCAGTTGCAGGGATAAGGAAAGAGTCGATATCACTTGTGAGTTCAACAGCCATATCGTTCATAACCAAGTCAACATCACAGATATCTTCCGTTGCGGCAATGTGATTAAAGCCCATGCCGTCACCAATCATGAGAATAACATTTTTGTATTTACCCTCTTCATAATCGTCACTGATACCGCTTGTGAGTCCGAGAAGACCGTAAACGCCGAGAACAAGTGACATTACAACTGCAATAATTTTTTTGAATGCATCCATTTAAGTTTCTCCTTTAAAATAGATTACCCGAAGGTTTTACGGTAAAATTATACAGCATGAAGAAATACTTTTCAATACCTTAATAAAATTTTTTTATTTATTGACAAAGTGTTAACAACAGTATATAATTGGGTTGAAGGACAATAGTCTGTAATATGTAAGGAGGATAATCCGATGAACGAAAACAAAAGAGAAATAGTTGAAAATCCCGAACCCGATTGGAGCCTTATGATGTTCTGGGAAGATATCACAGTTTTCTTCCAGAAGCTTGGTGAAATCATCGAATCAATTATCAAAGCTATCACAGGTGAATAATAAAATCTAACGGTTGTACTTGCTGCAGCCGTTATTTTTTTGCGTTCAAAGGCACCGCAAAGCATTGTAAAATATAAGAAATTATTAATTGGGCCGATTTTAACTTTCTTTAAAGTAGCCCTTTTATACTGTGATTGTGCGATGGGAAATGATACATGTTTTTTTCCGATTTTTCATGTGTCAACCCTCCTTCCCACCGCACTCCCCTCTCCTTTCAAATATGCACAAAGCTGAAGTCAGGTATAGTCAGGTACCTGACTTCAGTCTTTTTTTGTTCTGTAATTTTATTCAGTTACCCTACCCGATATGACAAACTTTTCCCTTTAATAGTGATAAACTCTTTCTCACATCATTTCTTCAGAAAGGAGTTAAACCAATGATTTGCCGTAAATGCAGCTATATCCTTGGAGGAAGTGAAAATTATTGCCCCAACTGTGCAGAGCCCTGCACACAAAAAACACAGACTGAAAAAGCAGAGGATATTCAACCACCCGTTCCGCCCTCAATTCTTTTCCCTTCAGCAGAAAGCAAAGAAGATGTGACGGAGCTTCAGCACAGAATTTTCCGTGAAGAAGCTGAGCCCCCGAACAACAAGCCCAAACAAAAAAGAAGCCGTGCTCCCGCTTTTCTGATAGTTTTGCTGGTTACGGTCATTGTTGCCGTCGGTGGCTTTACTGCAGCAGAATACTTTGGTCTTGCTCCCGCAATTATGCAATATCTTGAAGCCGGAAGCACAGTCAACAGCAGCGAAGCAGACCGGAACAGCTACTCTACGACTTCTTCCACACAAGAGCTTCCCGAAAATCACGGAGTCGTGTCCCCTGACATCAACTACAGACCTGAAATCTGCTATGTGGCAACAGACAGCTTCCTGACCATGAGAAAAGGACCGGACAATTCCTATGCACCCCTTGAACAACTGGAAAACGGCTGTCAGCTTCAGGTAATAGGCGGAAGTATGCTTTCAGATATATGGGTTTATGCATATGTACCCTATCTGGATTGCTACGGATGGATCTCCTCATCCTTCCTCAGTACAGGTGATACCATTGACACCTCCGTCAATGAAGACGAAACGGAAGAAAGCATTAAAGCTGATGACAGCTCAGAGACAGCTTGATTTAACTATTCCCCGTGTAAAGCACGGGGATTTTTTTATTATAAGCTTCTTCTCTTTTCAGTAAAATTTAAGTTGAAAGCTTAACATAACTGATAGCGAGTAAATACAGCCTGTATTTAGTTTAATTTAATACTAAAATTGTAATTGTTATTCTTGCAATTCTTCAATTGTAGTGTTATACTTTATTATGTATGTAGTTCGAAAGGATGAAAGCTATGAGACTGCTGCTTGCAGAAGATGAAAAAGAATTATCGAAGGCTCTTTGCGCAATTCTCAAACACAATAATTTTTCGGTAGATCCCGTTTATAACGGTCAGGATGCCTTTGATTACGGTCTTGACGAAAACTATGACGGCATTATTCTTGACATTATGATGCCAAAAATGAATGGCCTTCAGGTGCTTAAAAAATTGCGTGAGAACGGTATTTCTACCCCTGTTCTCATTCTCACTGCAAAAAGTGAAGTTGAAGATAAAATCATAGGTCTTGACACAGGCGCCGATGATTATCTGACAAAACCCTTCAATATGGGAGAGCTTCTTGCAAGGGTAAGAGCCTTAACAAGAAGAAAATCCGAGTTTTCCCCCAATGTTATTACCTTTGGAAATATCACTCTCAACAGGGAGACTTTTGAGCTTTCCTCCGAGTTAAGCTCCCTTCGTCTGGGCAACAAGGAATTCCAGATGCTTGAAATGCTTATCACTAATCCAGGAAGGCTCATTTCAACAGAGCAGTTCATGGAGCGTATCTGGGGCTATGAAACAGAGGCGGAAATCAATGTTGTATGGGTTTACATCTCCTATCTTAGGAAGAAGCTTGGCAATATCGGTGCAAAGGTTGAAATCAAGGCTGTCAGAGGTGTCGGTTACACCTTGGAGGAAACCGCATGCTGAAACGGTTACAGCGCAAATTCATGGTAATTGCCATGTTTGCCCTTGCAGCTCTGCTTTTTGTTAACATGAGTGCAGTTAACCTTGTAAGCATCTACCAGCGTGATGCCAGCATCAAATCCACTCTTCAGCTCATTGCAGACAACAACGGTAATCTTCCTAACAGCTTCATAAACAATCAGGATTTTTTTGAAAACTTTTTAAATCCCTTCAGTAAGCCTGACCACGCTGAAACAGCATACTCAACCCGCTATTTTGTTGTTGAACTCAGGCGCAATGTGGCTGTGAGAATTGACACCGAACACATTACAAACGTTGACACAGACACCGCCTTTGAATATGCTTCAAAAATTTTTGGCACGGAACCCGGATTCGGTTTTATTGAAGGATACAGATATTACTACATACAGCAAGGTGAAAAAGCGCTGATGGTTTTCCTTGATTTCCAGAAGGATATTGAAGCTGCTTACACACTTTTTTACATCTCATTTATAATAAGTATAATCACAATCATTCTGATTCTTATCCCTGTTTACTGGCTTTCAAAATGGGCTATGCGTCCCGTTGCGCAAAGCATTGAAAAGCAAAAGCAATTTATCACCGATGCAGGGCATGAACTGAAAACGCCCCTGGCGATTATTTCTGCCGACGCCGAAGTGCTTGAGATCTGCGAGGGTGAAAACGAATGGCTTACAAGCATCAAAAATCAGACTGTAAGAATGAATGAGCTTGTTAAAAACCTTGTCAAGCTTTCAAAGCTTGATGAAATGAACATAGACTCTGACCCTACTGACTTCAGTATCAGTGAGGCTGTTCTTGATACGGCATCCAACTTTGAAACAACAGCCAAAATGTATTCCCGTGATTTTCAGCTGAAGGTTAGTCCGGGCATCGTATATCACGGCGATGAGGTGGAAATAAGACAGCTTGTTTCAATACTGTGCGACAACGCTGTAAAATACACCAATGAAGGCGGTATTATCAGAGTAGCACTTTATAAAAGCGGTAAAAACATTGTGTTGGATGTATACAACACCTGTGAATACGTTGACCCTTCAACAGTATCACGGCTTTTCGACCGTTTTTACAGGGCAGATTCCTCACGCTCAAGAGACACGGGCGGCTACGGAATCGGTCTTTCCGTAGCGCAGGCAATTGTTAATTCACATAAAGGTAAAATACGTGTTGTTACGGAAGGTACAACGGCAATTACTTTTAAAGTTATACTATAAACGGCAGGTGAAACCATGGCTAAATACACCAATATATTCAAGCGTCACGAAAAAAAGTACCTTGTAACCCGTGCGCAGTACGAGGAGCTGACCAGACGCCTTGCAGACTATATTGAGCCTGATGCCTTCGGGCAAAGCACAATCAACAACATATATTTCGACACCCCGGATTACAGACTTATCAGAGCATCAATTGAAAAGCCCACGGTCTATAAGGAAAAGCTGAGAATCCGTTCCTACGGACACCCGACAGCAGACAGCAATGTATTTGTTGAACTGAAGAAAAAATACAAGGGTGTTGTTTACAAAAGGCGAGTAAATATGACATATCTTCAGTCGATACTATACCTTTGCAAGCATCAGCCTCCACCTGAAGAAAGTCAGGTTACAAGAGAAATTGATTACTTTTTCAAGTTTTACAAGGGGCTCAGGCCTGCAGTTTCCCTGTTCTATGACCGAGTAGCCTATTATTCAAAGGATGACCATGACCTCAGAATGACCTTTGACACAAATATCCGCTTCAGAAATAAGGATTTTGACATCAGTAAAGGCGATTACGGTTATACTCTTATGGACAGCAACACCATGATTCTTGAAATTAAAAGTGTTCTGTCAATGCCTTTGTGGCTGACCCACACACTTGACGATATGAAAATTTATCCTACTTCTTATTCAAAGTACGGTAATGCATATAAGCTTATGCTTTCGGAAAAACTCAAAAGCCAAAATAAAAAAGCTCAATAAAAAAACGGAGGACTTTTAAAATGTCAGCACTTTTCTCATCAGTAATTTCACTCAACATCACATTCTGGTCATTTATGATCTGCATCATCACCTCAATTGCTGTTGGCGCCGCAATTGCTTTCACTTACATGAAAACAAGCAAGCGTTACACAAACAGCTTTGTTACAACCCTTGCCATACTTCCGGCAGTTGTTATGGTTGTTATCATGATGGTTAACGGCAATCTCGGTGCAGGTGTTGCCGTTGCAGGTGCATTCAGCCTTGTGCGCTTCAGAAGTATTCCCGGCACTGCAAAGGAAATCGGCTATATTTTCATCGCCCTTGCAGCCGGTCTTTCAACCGGTATGGGATATATTGCCTTTGCAATCATCTTCACAGCTATAATGTGCGGTCTTGGCTTTGGCTATACAGTTATCGGATTCGGCGGAAAAACCCGTGCAATGAAAAAGAGTCTCACTGTTGTTATCCCCGAGTCTCTTGATTACACAGGCGTTTTTAATGATATATTCAAAAAATATCTTGCTTCCTGCGAGCTCATCAGGGTTAAGACCACAAACATGGGCTCACTTTTCAAGCTTACCTATGAAATCTCATTCAAGGACCCCAGAAAAGAAAAGGAATTCATTGATGAACTCCGTACAAGAAACGGTAACCTTGAAATCATGTGCAGCAGATCTGATCTTGAGCAGGAAATTCTTTAATTGATAATTCATCCCCTGACGTATAATAAATCGGAGTTATTTTGCAGAAAGGGTATTATTTACCATGAAAAAATTTTATAAAATAACCTCAATGATTCTGGTATGCCTTATTTGTCAGATATTCACAGCATGTGGCAATGAAAACAGCTTATCCGAAACAACGGAGACTCCCATTTTGTCCACAACGTCTCCCGAAACAACCGAAGCTGAAGCATCAACACAAAACATAAGCGATGACAATTCGGTTAAAGTTGATACAAGCATTCATCTTGACGATGCAAACACCACAATCAACGGCTCAGGTGCCATCTTTGAAAACGGCACTGTTTTCATTACCGAAAGCGGTACTTACGCTCTTGAGGGTACACTTTCTGAGGGTAAGATTTATATAAACAGTCCCGATGAAGAAAAAAAGGTCAAGCTCCTTTTAAAGGGTGTGAGCATAAATTGTTCTACCGATGCTCCTCTGTTTGTTGAGAACTCTCCGAAAGAGACAATACTCATACTTGAAGAAGGAACTGTTAACTCCTTCAGTGACACACAAAGGGCTGTACCCGAGGATGAAAACGCCGATTATGCCACTGCGGCAATCTATTCAAAGGATGACCTTCAGATTGAAGGCAACGGCACTCTCAATGTAAAGGGTAATTTCAACAAAGGTATTTTTTCAAAAAACGATATTGATATCCGTGGCGGCGTTATCAACATTGAAAGTGTTGACGACGGTATCAGAGGTAAGGACAGCGTTGAAATTGAAAAAGGCACTGTAACCATAACTTCAGGCGGTGACGGTATCCGTACAAACGAAACTGCCGAAGAAGACAAAGGCTCAATTGAAATTTCAGGCGGTACCATCAGCATCACCTCAGAGCTTGACTGTATCCAGTCTGTTAAAGACCTTTCAATTTCCGGCGGTACATTCAGTCTCACATCTGGCGGCGGAGCAACTGAAACCTCTTCTCCCGACAACACTATGGACAAAATGAATCCTATGGGTATGGGACCGGACAGAGGCGGTCACGGCGGCAAAGGCGGTATGTTTGACATGTACAGTGGCAGAAACCGTCCCGGTGACAGTAGTGCTGCGGAAGAGCAGACCGAAGATACTCCCTCCACAAAAGGTATAAAGGCTGACGGTGAAATTGAAATCAGCGGCGGCAAATTCACAATCACATCAACAGACGACTGTATTCATGCCTCTGATGTTGAAATTACCGACGGTACATTCGACCTCAGAAGTGACGATGACGGAATCCACGCAGACAATACCGTTGATATTGAAAACGCAGATGTGAATGTCAACTACTCCTATGAAGGTATTGAAGGCACTGTTATCAACATTGAAAGCGGTAATGTCAAGGTTGTTTCAACCGATGACGGATTTAATGCCGCTCGTGATTCAGGAAACAGTATGAATCCCATGCAGGCAGATTACAGCTGTGAAATCAACGTTTCAGGGGGCTACATCCATATTGATGCCAACGGTGACGGTGTTGATTCAAACGGTAATGTAAACCAGAAAGGCGGCACAATTATAGTATTCGGCCCTGTAAGTGGCGGAAACAGTGCCCTCGACTACGGTGGCAAATATACAGTTTCAGGAGGAACGCTTCTTGCTCTGGGTTCACAAGGCATGGCTCAGTCCGTTACAGGCGAAGGTGTGGATGTCCTTGCTTTCACATATTCATGTGCAGGTAATACTCTCAACGCAATCACCGATGAAAGTTCAAACAGCATCATTGGCTTTAAAAATCCCAAAAGCTTCGCAACGGTAGTTTTTGCAAGCGATAAAATTCAGGACGGTAAAACATACAGCGTTTACAGCGGCGGTGAATACGACACCGAAGGTAAGGATGGAGTATGGCTCGAAGGCACATATACCAAAGGCAGCCTTGTGGGCACTTTGTCTTGACAAAAAGACTTAAAAGTGATAAAGTATACAGGTTGATTATATAGTAAATGAAGGAAAGGTGAATTCTAATGTCAGGCCATTCAAAATGGAGCACCATTAAAAGAAAAAAAGAAAAGACCGACGGCGCAAGAGCTAAAATCTTCACCAAAATCGGCAGAGAAATTTCAATTGCAGTCCGTGACGGCGGTCCCGACCCCGCATCAAACTCAAAATTAAAGGATGTTATCGCAAAGGCAAAGGCAAACAATGTTCCCAACGATAACATTGAAAGAATAATCAAAAAAGCTTCAGGCGAAGCAGGCGGTGCAAACTACGAAGCAATTATGTATGAAGGCTACGGACCCTCAGGCATTGCAGTTATTGTTGAAACCCTCACAGATAACCGCAACCGTACTGCAGGTGAAATGCGTCACTACTTCGATAAGAACAAGGGTAATCTCGGTCAGCAGGGCTGTGTTTCCTTTATGTTCACACGCTACGGCGTAATTGTTATCGAAGCTGAGGATATTGATGAAGACAAGCTTATGGAAGATGCACTTGAAGCAGGTGCCGTTGACTTCATCACTGACGAAGAGGATGTTTATGTTATCCGCACAGAGCCCAACGACCTCGGCGCTGTCCGTGATAACCTTGACGCAAAGGGCTATACCTTTGTTTCCGCTGAAGTAGAATACATTGCCAACACTGAAACAGCTCTCACAAATGAAGATGACCTTAAAATGATGGGCAGACTTCTTGAAATGCTTGAAGAAAATGACGACGTTCAGAACGTATGGCATAATCTTGAGAACGAGGATGACCTTCCCTGATAAAAAGCCTTCCGCAGCTGCGGAGGGCTTTTTTAGTAGTAAGTAGTAAGTAGTAAGGGAATGCCCGAAGGGCATTTAATGCACCGCAGGTGCAATTCATGACAAAGTCAATTCATGGCAACGCCGATTCATGCCGTAAGGCAATTCATTATAAATATAGCAGAACACCCGCCACGGTAATGTGACGGTTGTTTTATTATTAAGATTATGAAACGCCTGTTTTTTTAGTCA
>JAZSHC010000048.1:0-27244 GCA_045533065.1 Acutalibacteraceae bacterium | reverse complement strand
TCCTAAGACCGCTTGGCCTCCGACTTCCTTGTTGCTGTTGTTAAGGGCGACGATGTTACTAAGGAAGGCATCAACGCTGCTATGAAGGCTGCTTCATCAGAATCCTTCGGCTACACAGAAGAAGAACTCGTATCATCAGATATCGTTGGTATCAGATACGGCTCACTCTTCGATGCTACTCAGACAATGGTAACAAAGATCAGCGAAGGTCTCTATCAGGTACAGGTTGTTGCATGGTATGACAACGAAAACTCATACACAAGCCAGATGGTTCGTACAATCAAGTACTTCGCAGAGCTTGCATAAGTTAATTTGAATTTAAAAAGCTACCGCATTGCGGTAGCGTTTTTGTTTTGCGACAATTAATCGACTTAATAATACACAAATATGCCATAAAAACAGAATTTATAAAAAATATTCGGGCTTCGACAAAATGTTACACTTTTTCTCGACTAAATGTTGTATTATACAATCACAACGAACACAATAAGTGGTTGTTTTTGTAGAATCAAGAAAAAGAAAGGAGTATTTCCTATGCAAAAAAAGTTTAACCTTGTTTTATTAGCATCCAAAATGTTGTTTCTCGGCTGTATCATTGACAGGCTGAATTATCTTGTGTGGAAATCTGCCGTGAGCACCCGAAGAAAAAACTACCGCCTGTTGACATTCCTTGATAACCTGCTTAACACGCTTAAAAGTGAGTTTGAAAGGTTGGAAAAAGTCTGGCATCTGATTTATGAGGAAAGGTGCTTTAAGGTTAAAGTACATGAATGATAATATGTATTCTCTATTCATCACACATATTAAAAGAGGCTGTATTTTTTACAGCCTCTTTTATTTTACGGGAGAATTTTGTTTGTTGTAATGATTTCTGCACCAAGAAGAACAAGAACATCCATGTATGCAGTGTTGTCAACGGTCCACACACCGAGCTTAACGCCGTTTTGCTTTGCATATTTCAGCGCATTTATGGCTTTGTAAACATTGTAGTATCCGAAATCAAGACCTGCTTTGTGGCTTACGCACCAGTCAACATCATCCTTGTTCGGTGTGCCCTTTAAAAGCATGATTTCAATATCCTTGTCAAGCTTTCTGTATTCTTCAAGGTATTCCTTTTCAAAGGATATGATGATTGCCTTTTTGGAAAGCTTGTATTCATCAAGAGTATCCTTTAATGAGGGAAGGTATTTGACATCACACTTTTTGATTTCAATAACCGGAACAATTTCCGAATTCTCGCAGACATCAAGAGCCTCTTCAAGAGTGGGGATTCTGAGACTGTCATAATTTTCAATGCCGTTACCGCTGTCAAGAGTGAGCTTGCGGATTTCATCAAAGGTGAAGGAGTCAACATCGCCTGTGCCGTCAGTCATGCTGTCAACGGTGTCATCGTGAATAACCACCCATTTGCCGTCTTTGGTTGTATGAATGTCAAACTCGTATCCGTCAAAACCGTATTCAGCGGCGCCTTCAAGGGCAGGCAGAGAATTTTCCGGATAAAGGGATGACAAGCCTCTGTGTGCTACTGCCATGGGTGCTTTTTTTGTGTGGGTTGTAACAGCAAGACATGAGGGCAGTGTTGTGAATAATTCATGTGAAAATGCAACTGACAGTGCAGATAAAATAAAAATAATGATTAAGCCGATTATGATGAAAAGCTTTTTGTGTTTTCTGAGCATTGTATTTTTCCTCCGATGTGCTTTTTACAAAGTATACATCATGAAGGTAATATAATCAAGTTATTTTCTGTATACAATTTTATATACATTGGGATATGCATTAAGAAAATCAGCAACGGTTTTGCGTGTGCTTGAGCCGGGGTCATTAATTGTGAAGCCGGAATTTGAAAATGCTTCGGTGCTTCCGCTGTAACCTGTTACGGTTACCCAATGCTGAGTACCGTTTGATTTTTTAGCGCCTAAGACAACAGGCTTTCCCTGCTTGAGAAGGCTGTATATTTTTGAGAGATAATCCGAAGAGGCATATTCAACACTGTAATATGAAGGCCAGTAAAGGGAGCCTGAAGCAGAATAAGAAAGCTTCTGAGCCATAGCCTTGGGAGTTACTGTTGTGCCGGTGTGATAGCTTTCCGTCATTGCAAGGGCAGTTGTTGTGCAGCCTATGGTACCAATTGTGCCGCCCGTTGTACCTATCGGATAAGATGACCAGCGGGAATCGGTCTGCTTGTAAGAGGGGACATTGAGGGACACAGAGTCTGATGAGGGAGTCACCTTTTTTAGATAGGATTTATGAGCGTAGCCTGTTTTGTTTCCTCTGTAAAGGATACGTGCCCAATCACCGCTCTCACTGAGCACGACGGCATCCTCGCCTTTAATAAGTCTGTCTTTAACGGAATAGGTTGTGCCTGCTCCCTTTCTGACGTTGAGGGAGTCTGATTTTATATTTACGGTTACAGGATAGCTGTTTGTGTATTTTTTTATATAGTCACCGTGGCACCATCCGTACTTTTCCTCGGCATATTCAACATACCACCAGGAATTGCTTTTTTTAACAAGGGTTACCCAGGAGTTCTTGGATAACGATGTAATAACCGCTGATGATACAGAAGGGGACTTTCTTACATTCAGTGAGGTTGAAGCTGTTGTCACTTTTCCTGCGTAAGCCTGTGAAGAAGCTGAAGCCCTGGGAACAGCCACTACGGTTGTAAGCATTATCAGCAGTGCCATAACTGCTTTTATAATTATTTTATTCATGATATTCCTCCGTTGGATAGTTAAAATTTCTTTTTTGAGCGCCCGCTATATTGTAACATAAAAAATGCATATTTTTGTTGGTAAGTGTTTCCACAGTGATTGTGTGAAGAAATAGCTGTCTTTTTTTGCCGTAACTATTGAACATTTTTTCTTTTTGTGGTAATCTTATTTAGAATAAAGCTTTCACCGAAAGGAAGAAACATCATGTTAGAACAAGTTGAACAGAAAATTCAGGAGCTGAAGAAGCTTCAGGCAGAAGAATATTACAAGAAAAAGGATTCAGACCTCAATACATGGGGCCTTACATCAAAAAAGAACGGGAAAAAGACCACTCCCATTATTGTAACCGATGATGAATATGAAGCTCTCATCAAGGCTTCAAACGGTATTTCAAAGGCAGGAAGAAACTCTGTTGCAAACACACTTAAGGCATGTGCGGTTGCAAGTGTTCTTGTAAGTGCTGTTGCAGGTACAACTGCATGGTATATGAGCGAAGATATGGGCTTTATATGGTTCAGTATTGCGGTTTTACTGGGTGTAGTGATTGCTCTTATTTTTGCAGGCATCAGTGAAGCCATCCGTCTTCTTCAGCAGATTATTGACATGAAGCCTCTTCAGAGACCCGATGCCGCCCATGTGAATAACGGCGGTCAGCATGCAGGCTCTCCCATGCCATCTTATCCCCAGTACACCACAGCTCAGCCTCCTATCTATCAGGCTCCTTCTTACCGTCAGGCTGCAGCACAGCCCTATTACAGCACTCCTGTTGCTCAGGCTCCCGTTGCTCACACAAATCCGGCTTCTTACGGTGCACCGCAGAATTATAACGAAATGGGCGCATTCGGAAAAAGCGTTCAGGACGATTTCTTTGCAGGAAATTACGACACTGACCCCAACCTTGCCGAATATCAGAACGGAATATAATTATCAGTAAATGTAAAAAGTCACTGTCAGATGCAGTGGCTTTTTTGTTTTGTACAACTTTAACAAATAAAATAAAAAATAAAGAATTAATTTTATTGCAATTTCGGGCTTTGTGATGTATAATCAAAAATGACAGAAACTCTGAAAGGATGATATGATGAATCCATTTTTTCTTTTTTCAAAAGAGGAGTCGGAAACAAAGGTAGCTAACAGTCGATTGCTTTCATATGCGGCAGGTCTTACCGGTCAGAACATGACCTACAATTTTGTTTCAAGCAGACTTTTTGTTTACCTTAACACTATCCTGAAAATACCTGCGGAAAAAACGGGTATTATCACCGGTGTCAGCACCTTATGGGATGCCGTTAACGACCCGCTTATCGGCGGACTCATTGACCGCAGAAAGCACAAGCCCGGACAGAAATTGCGACCCTTCCTTTTATGGACTCCGATGATTATCGGCATTCTTGTTTTCCTTATGTTCGTTGACTTCGGCTTCAAGGAAAGTCAGACAATTGCCTTTGTTCTTATTCTTTACATATTATTTGATGTTGTTTATTCCCTTCAGGATATTTCTATCTGGGGTATAGCTGCCATGTCCAGCCCCGATTCAAAAGAGCGTGGGCGAGTTATTCAGTGGATTTCAATTGCAGCAGGTCTCGGCGGTACCCTGGGCGGACTTTTCCCCACCTTCAAGGACAATGTTGTTAAATATGAGATAATGACTGAAAAAACCACATATGTATGGGGTGCATTTATTTTCGGTATCGGCGGTATGCTTATGGCAATGCTCGCTTACCGTATGAAGGAAAAGGTTGAGCCTGCCGATGAAGAAAACAAAACAAGCATCTTCAGGGATATTGCAGATTTAAGACACAACAAAACCCTTATTATTGTCTGCCTTGCAAGAACTGTACAGAGTATTTCCATCGCCCTTCCCTGGGAATACTTCTTTGAAACAAAGGGTCTTTCATATAATGTATTCGGCGCTGAAATTGCAGGCGGTACGGCTCAGGTGGTTTACGGTGCAATTATGGGTGTGCCCGGTGCAGTGGCAATGTTCTTTGCAATCAAGCTTATAAACCGTCTCGGCGGCAACAAAAAGCTTCTCGTTTTCTCTGAGGTGATTACCGTTATCGCCCGAATCCTTGCCTTCTTTGTAGGTGCAAACGACCGCTTCCTTAACATCGGTGCACTTGCAGTTGTTATGCTGCTTCTCGGTACTGCACAGGTATTCACAAACATGAAGGATATTGCACACCGTTCCCTTCTCACCAACTCCATTGATGAGGTTGAGCTTGAAACAGGCAAGCGTACGGAAGGTATCGTTTTCTCAATGCAGAACTTCGTTTCAAAGCTTACTGGTGCTATCCCCAAGTTCATTCAGGGCTATGTTCTTAAGTTCCTCGGCTTTGACCAGAATATCAAGCATGCCGCAAACCAGACCGTTATCAATGCTCAGGTTGCTCCCCGCTTCCTTAAATACCGTTGGCACCTGTTCGTTCTCGGTCCCGCAATCGGCTCAGTGCTTTATCTTATTGTTATTCTTTTCCTTAAGGATGACAAGGAACACACAGCTGAAATTGAAAGACAGCTTAAAATGAAAAGAGAGCTTGCAATGGCTCAGGATGAAGCTGAAATTATATAAAAATTAAACTTCAGAAAGGAGAAAAAATATTATGATGACACTCGGCGAAGTAATTGAATTACTCACAGGCATTTTCAACATGCTCATGTCAATGTTCGGTTCACTTTTCGGTAAAGAAGAAGGCGACGAAGGCGAAACAACCGAAGAAGCACAGGCATAAGATAACCAAAATAAAAAGTCTTTGGCGGTGTCGCCAAAGACTTTTTATTTTGCCTTGTTTTGGGTAAGCTTTATTGCCATTACCGTAATATCATCGGCGGTCTTCTTTTCCTGCCGCAGATTTGCAAGCTCTGCTATATGCCTTGAAAGGTCTTCCATGCTGTTTGTGCTCCATGACAGAAGCTCGTCAGCTATCCAGCCGCAGTCATTTACCGTTACTCCGTCAGAAACAAGAAGTATAATGTCACCCACCTCCATTGTGACTGTATCACGGGCAAAATTTACGTCCCTGAGTATACCGAGGGGCAGAGAGCTTTTTTCAACGGTTATGATACGGTTACCCTTCCTCACAAAGCTGACAGTGGCACCTGCTTTGTAAAAAACTGTTTTTCCCGAATGCAGATTTATTTCAGCTCCGTCAACGGTGGCAAGGGATTCATCTGTTGATTTTGCTATGAGGGCAGAGTTAACAATTTTTAAGCTGCTGTTAAAGGAAAAGCCCGCAGAAAGAAGCTTTTCCATCAGCGCCGACGCCATGATACTGTCAACGGCGGCTCTTTTTCCGTTGCCCATACCGTCACTTATAAGTGCACAAAAGGATTTGTGAGGGCTGTGGGTGAAGGCAACGGAGTCACCGCACACGCCGTTTCCCTTAATGGCTTTACTGCAAAAGCCTGAAACCGCGGTGAAGGGAAGTCTCTCGTTATAAGTTATTGTTGTTCTTATATCTGACACGGTTATGACAGGGCTTTCGAATTTTCTTTTTGTCATAAGCTCAATGATGGTTTTTACTTTCTTGCGTTCAAAATTAAAGGGCTTATCAATCAGAGTTATTTCAACACACACGCCGCCTGAAGTGTCAGAAAAATAGCTGAGTGCGTCAATGTCCGTACCGCTGTCAAGAATGGCGGTTCTTATTGCTGACGATCTGGCAGTATCAATTATTCTGCTTTCACTTACGGTGTCGGCAAGCTCAAAAAGGAAGTCGCCCATGCCTGAAATCTGATCTGTCATAACACGGCGCATTTCTCTGAGCTTCATTTTTGTTGCCATTGAATCAATATATTCCCTTCGGCTGATACGGATAAAGGAAATCAGTTGCTCCTGACTTATACAGCGCTTGACAGTTGAAGCTTTTCCCTTGCTCTTTTTTTCAATGCCCGAAAGGCTCAGTATATCTGCTGCCGTGGAATCAAAGTGCGTGTTCCAGCAATCTGTCTTGTGCTCACAGCCGTCACATACCTTTTGCTGTATGTTTGCAAAAAGTCGGTTTACCTCAGGGTTTATTATGCCGTCAAGCCGGTCACTTACACTTGTAACAATTTCGGATACATCGTAGATACTGTTCGCAACCTTTTTCAGGTGAGCGGCAACGTGCTTTGTTATATGACTGTCATTTGCAAGCCCCTTTTTTTCAAGTAAATCCTGAAGCGCCGATATGTATTTCACGGGAACAATCATGAATGCCGCAAAGGAAATACCTGCTTCTATAAGGCTTATAATTATGCTTTCGTCAAAGCTGCTTATTAAACAGACGGCTGCATAGCAAACCGAAAAGGCAATGCCGACACCAATCTGACCGAAGGCTGAAAAAACCCCTGACAGAAGACCTCCCAGAGCGTAAGCGGGGAAAAGATGACGAAAATCAGGGTTTATGCAAAGGGCTGCGCCTACACATACGCCTGTTACTGCACCTGCACCTGAGCCTTTATAAAGGGATGCGAACATAACGACAAGGCAGGAAAGTATTCTTGCAGGTGATACGTTTTCAATTGTGAAGCCGGACATGCACAAAAGAAAAATACAAAGGCTCAGAACAAGGCTGACACTGTCCTTTGCATTGAGTCTGTTTATGCCTGTGCTCATAACAGGCGTTCTGAAGGCTCTTAAAAAGAAAATACTGCTGCAAAAGCCGAGGGCAGCCTCAAGAAATAAAAGAACAAATGCAGTGAAGCCGAAACCGGTAAAAAGCATAAAGGCAAGGCCGGCACAAAAAAGGCAACAGAAGCTGATTATATAATTTGCAGTTCCTCCGTCAACAGAAGGAAAACGTTTGTGAAGAAAAAGGCGGAAAAGCACGGTTAAAAAAAGAGCGGCAGTGTATTTCAGTGCGCTTTGCCAGCTCAGTGATATAAAATAACCCACGGCACTGCCGATAAAGCATGGGAAACAGAATTCATAGGGCAGAACACAAAGAAAGCTTACAGCAAAGGGTGAAATGTCGCCAAGGGCATTAAGCTGTGAGAAGCATATACCCACAAAGCATATGCCAATGTTTTTAAGGTACCATTCAGGTGTTTTTTCATTGGAAATGTCGTCAGCATAATATTCTTTTTCCGTTTGCTCAGCTGCATAAGCGGTTTTCGGCATATTATCAATCCTTCCTGAATATAATATAAGATGATTATATATTCAGCCGCTTGCGAAAAAGGTCAAAGCGTGTGATAAATAAAATCTTGCAAGAAAGATAATAATATGTTATGATAATATAACAGAAAACAAACAGAGGTATTGAATATGAAAATTCAGGAATCGGCTGAAAATTATCTTGAAACCATACTTATAATAAATAACAGAAAAGGATTCTGCCGTTCTGTTGATATTGCAAATGAACTCGGATATTCAAAGCCCAGTGTAAGCGTTGCCATGAAAAACCTCAGAGAAAACGGATACATTGATGTTCTGGGTGACGGTAACATAGTGCTTCTTGAGCCGGGCAGGGTAATTGCGGAAAAGCTTTATCAGAGACATACCATGCTTACGGATATTCTTGTTCTTCTTGGTGTGGATTCTGAAACTGCGGCTGAGGATGCCTGCAGAGTTGAGCACGTGCTTTCCGAAGAAAGCTTTGATGCAATAAAGGAATATCTTCAGAAAATCAGAAAAGATTAATTTAAAATCAATAAAGATAACAGGTATTTTAACTGCCACCGATTGGTGAATTAAAATACCTGTTTTGTTGTTTTAAGCTTTTATTACCCTGTAGCCTGCCTTTATGATTGTATCTTCAAGAAGGGAGAGCTCCGCTTCTTGCTTAACCTTAATTATAACCTGTGCTTTTTCGTGACTCGGCAGGGCGTATTCAACTGATGATAATGCTTCGAGGGCTTCTTTTACGGTTTTTTCACAGTGGGGACACATCATGCCTTCAACCCTGATAAGAATTTCGTTTTCACCGAGAGAGGGAAGCTCTGAGGCTATGGTTTCATTTTTATCTGATGCAGCCTTTGGCTTTCTCGGCTTTCGTGGCTGACGGATATTGACAAAATTAAGCCTTAATGCATTGGTGACAACACAGAAGCTTGAAAGGCTCATTGCCGCTGCACCGAACATAGGATTCAGCTCCCAGCCGAGAAGTGGAATAAACAAGCCTGCAGCAAGAGGAATTCCCAATGCATTATAGAAAAATGCCCAGAAAAGATTCTGATGAATAACATTGAGAGCTTTTTGTGAAAGCCTTATGAGGGCGGGGATGTCGCTGAGTGAGGATTTCATCAGCACAATATCTGCCGCATCAATTGCAATATCAGTGCCGGCACCTATGGCAATGCCTGTGTCTGCTCTTGTGAGGGCGGGGGCATCGTTTATTCCGTCACCGACCATTGCAACCCTGCCTTTTTTCTGAAGCTCACGTACAGCCTTTTCTTTTCCGTCCGGAAGCACTCCGGCAATAACCTCATTTACTCCTGCCTTTTTTCCGATTTCCTTTGCAGTGTTAACATTGTCGCCTGTAAGCATAACAACATGAATTCCCATATCCTGAAGCTCTTTTATGGCTTCGGGACTGTCTTGCTTTATAACATCGGCGGCAGCAAGAATACCGAGAAAGCTGTTGTCTGAGGCAAAGAACAAAGGCGTTTTTCCTTGCCTTGAAAGCTCATCAGCTTTCTTTTTCATGCTTTCGGGTATGACTGTAAATTCACTTATATAATCCGCATTTCCCGTAACAACGGTACGGTTATTTATGCGGCATTTAAGACCCTTGCCGCTTACGGATGAAAAATCTGTGCATTCCTCTTTCGGAATATTGTTCTTTTCGCAGTATTCAACAACGGCTTTTGCAAGGGGGTGCTCACTTTTGCTTTCAATGCTGAAGGCAAGGGAAAGCAGCTCATTTTCCGTCACACCGTCGCATACTGTTATGTCCGTAAGCTCAGGCTCGCCTTTTGTTATGGTGCCTGTTTTGTCAAGAACAACAATTTTTGTTTTGCCCACATTTTCGATTGATTCAGCTGTTTTAAACAGAATACCGTTTTTTGCGCCCATACCGTTGGCAACCATAATTGCAACGGGAGTTGCAAGACCTAAGGCACAGGGACAGCTTATAACAAGCACTGATATGCCTCTTGCAAGGGCAAAAGCAGCGCTTTCGCCGGAAAGCAGCCATACCACTGTTGCAACAGCGGCAATTGTCATAACAACGGGCACAAACACACCTGACACTTTGTCTGCAATTTTTGCTATGGGAGCTTTTGTTGCAGCGGCATCACTTACGGTTTTTATAATCTGAGATAAAAGGGTATCTTCACCAACTGCAGTGGCTTCACACTTTATATAGCCCGACTGATTCAGCGTTGCGGCAGAAACCCTGTCGCCGATGCTTTTGTCAACAGGTATACTTTCTCCTGTGAGTGCGGCTTCGTTGACGGCACTGCTGCCTTCCGTTATTACTCCGTCAGTGGGAATGCTTTCACCGGGGCGTACAACAAAAACATCTCCCTTTTTAAGCTCTGAGGCGTCAATTGTGATTTCCTCACCGTTAACAATAACATTTGCAGTTTCGGGCCTCAGATTGATAAGAGACCTCAGGGCATTTGTTGTTTTTCCTTTGCTTCTTGCTTCAAGCATTTTGCCAACGGTTATAAGGGTGAGTATCATTGCCGCAGATTCAAAATACAGGTCATGGTAACAGCTCATAAGAGCCTCTGTGTTGCCTTCAAGCTGATAAAAGGTCATGGCATAAAGTGAGATGAGACTCCATACAAAGGAAGCTCCCGAGCCTAAGGCTACAAGCGTATCCATGTTGGGGGAACGGTGAATAAGTCCCTTGAAGCCGTTTATAAAGAAATTTCTGTTGATTACCATGACAATTATTGCAAGAAGCAACTGAGTGATGGCAAGGGCAACGGTGTTTTCTTGTGCAAAGGCGGGCAGGGGAAGGCCAAACATCATGTGGCCCATGGAGATATACATAAGAACAAGCAAAAACACAATTGAACAAACAAGCCTTTTAATAAGCTTTGGTGTTTCTGTATCCTTCAAGGTGTCGCCGGAGTCTGATTTTGCTTTGATGCTGCTTTGTGGGGATATGCCGTAGCCTGCTTTTTTTACAGCTTCTGTTACAGCACCTTCTGTGGCAGTGCCTTCCACCGCCATTGAGTTGGTTAAAAGTGATACGGAGCAGGAGGTAACGCCATCAAGGCTCATTACAGCTTTTTCAACCTTTGCACTGCATGCGGCGCAGCTCATACCCGTAACATTGTATTTTTTCATTTGATTCACCTCATTTCATAAGCTTCTGAATCAGAGTCACAAGCTCGTCTACGGTTTCGTTTTTATTGTTAAGTATGTCTTCATAAACACAGGTTCTTATATGATTGGACAAAAGCTCCTTGTTAAAGCTGTTGAGTGCAGCATTGGCTGCTGTAACCTGAGTGATTATATCGGTGCAATAGGCATCATTTTCAACCATGGTCTTTATGCCTCTTATCTGCCCCTCGATGCGGTTAAGACGGTTGATAAGCGCTTTATATTCATCATGTGTACGTTCTTTTGTTTTATTACATTTTTCACAGTTCACAGTTATCACCTCACATTCATTATATACCCCTAGGGGGTATGTGTCAAGGGGATAAAAAATACTCCCGCCGAAGCAGGAGTATTTCATTTAAGATGTAATCTCTGAGTGAGACTCCGCCAACACTGACCGCAGGCGGATGTTTAGCAAAGCCGATATTTCACGTCAATAATCCAACGGATTATTGATTTGCACCCGGTCTGCCGCAGCATTTTTTATACTTCTTGCCGCTTCCGCAGGGGCAGGGATCGTTTACGCCGACCTTTTTCTTATCGTTGCGTACGGTTCTACCTTTTTCGCTTCCGTCTCCGGAGCCTGTGGCAGATGTAACCTTAGCCACCTGCTCGCGCTTGATTTCCTCATCGGTTTTGAACTGTGCGGAAAGTACAATTTTAACTGTATCGTCACGGATTGAGGATGTCATTTCGTCAAACATGTCATAGCTGAGCTCTCTGAAAGCAATTACGGGGTCCTTCTGACCGTAGGCAAGAAGACCTACACTGCGCTTGAGCTCATCCATGGCATCAATATAATCCATCCACTTCAGGTCAACGTTACGAAGAAGCATGGATCTTTCAATTTCACGCATTGCTTCCTCACCGTATTTAGCTTCTCTTTCTTCATGAAGGGCATGAGCTCTGTCTGTGAGCATGCCGAAAACTTCCTCTGCCTTCAGCTTTTCGTCGCCCTTGAAATCGTTTTCTGTTGTGAGCCAGCCGAGATACTTTTCGCGAAGTGAGGCAAGGTGCCATTCTTCATAAGGAATGCTTGAGGGGCAGAAGAATTCAACCGTATCACCGATGGAGTCATCAATCATCTTTGTGATTACGGGCTTCATATCTTCACCCTTGAGCACCTTGTCACGCTGACCGTAAATGATTTCTCTCTGACGGTTCATAACATCGTCAAAGGAAAGAACGTTTCTTCTTACTGCAAAGTTATTACCTTCAACCTTCTTCTGGGCATTTTCAACCTGCTTTGTTATCATTCCCACTTCAATTGGCATATCATTATCAACGGGAAGAGTGTTCATAATGTTATACATTCTGTCACCGCCGAAAAGACGCAGAAGATCATCCTGCATTGAAAGGTAGAAACGGCTTTCGCCGGGGTCTCCCTGACGGCCTGAACGTCCGCGAAGCTGATTGTCGATTCGTCTTGAATCGTGGCGCTCGGTACCGATGATGTAAAGACCGCCTGCCTCTCTTACCTTTTGTGCTTCATCAGCGATTTCTGCTTTGTATTTTGCTTCAAGCTCCTTGAATTTCTGACGTGCCTCGATAATGTCTTCGTTATCTGTATCGCCGAAGGCTGTAGCTTCTGCAATAAGCTCGTCAGTGTATTCGAGCTTTCTCATTTCACTTTTTGCAAGGAATTCCGCATTACCGCCAAGCATGATATCGGTACCTCTACCTGCCATGTTGGTGGCAATGGTAACAGCACCCAGCTTACCTGCCTGTGCAACAATTTCAGCTTCCTTTTCGTGATGCTTTGCATTGAGAACGTTGTGCTTTATGCCTCTCTTTTTAAGAGCGGCTGAAAGCTTTTCACTTTTTTCAATTGAGATTGTACCAACAAGAACAGGCTGTCCTTTTTCGTGACACTTGAGAATCTGTTCAATAATTGCATTGAATTTGTACTGCTCTGTCTGATAAATGACATCGTTATTGTCTACCCTGAGAAGAGGCTTGTTTGTGGGAATTTCAACAGCGTCAAGAGAATAGATTTCTCTGAATTCGTTAACCTCTGTCATGGCGGTACCTGTCATACCGGAAAGCTTTTTGTAAAGACGGAAATAATTCTGGAAGGTGATTGTTGCAAGGGTTTTGTTTTCTCTTGCAATTTTAACATTTTCCTTGGCTTCAATTGCCTGATGAAGACCGTCGTTATATCTTCTGCCTATCATGATACGGCCTGTGAATTCGTCAACAATAAGCACCTGACCGTCTTTTACAACATAGTCGATATCTCTTGTCATGATGCCGTGAGCTCTTACAGCGATGTTGATGTGGTGGGAAAGGGTAAGATGCTCGGGGTCTGAAAGATTGTCGACGTTGAAGAAGCGTTCTGCTTTAACAATACCGCTTTTGGTGAGAGTTGCGCTTTTTGCTTTTTCGTCAACGATATAGTCGGCGCCTGTTTCTTTTGCAACCTCTTCAAGGTCTACTTTTGAGTCTGTTTCAGCAATTTTGTAGCACTTGAGGGACTTTACGAAGGTGTTTGCTATTGAATAAAGCTCTGAGGACTGACCGCCCATACCGGAAATGATAAGGGGAGTTCTTGCTTCGTCAATAAGAATTGAGTCAACCTCGTCCACAATTGCAAAATTGTGGCCTCTTTGCACCTTCTGGTCGATATACTGAACCATGTTATCACGAAGATAGTCGAAGCCCATTTCGTTGTTTGTTCCGTAGGTGATGTCTGCACTGTAGGCATCACGGCGTTCTTCAGTTTCAAGACCGTTGACAATAAGACCTACGGTAAGACCGAGAAAACGGTACACCTTACCCATCCATTCGCTGTCACGGCGGGCAAGATAATCGTTGACGGTAACAATGTGCACACCGTCACCTGTGAGTGCGTTGAGGTAAGCAGGCAGAGTTGCAACAAGGGTTTTACCTTCACCTGTTTTCATTTCTGCGATTCTGCCCTGATGAAGCACGATGCCGCCCATGATCTGAACAGGGAAGTGCTTCATACCGAGAACTCGCCATGAAGCCTCGCGGCATACAGCAAAGGCTTCGGGCAGAATGGAGTCAAGGCTTTCTCCGTTCTGAAGTCTTTCTTTGAATTCAGGTGTTTTTGCCTTAAGCTCTGCATCGCTTAATTTTGAATACTGTTCTTCAAGAGAGAGAACCTTGTCAACAGTAGGTCTGATTCTTTTAATTTCCTTGGTGGAATAATCACCGAAAAGCTTTTTCAATAAGCCCATGTATATCACCTCATAATTATTTTTGAGATTATCTTACAAGCATATAATCGTCTTATTATATCACAAAAGTAAACAGTTTTCAACTGTTTGAAGGGTACTGACAGTATAAACTCTCGAATTAAACGAAAGCTTAAAAGTAAATCTTACTTTCAGCTCCGTATCTTAATAAATTGTCTATTGCTTTTTTGTGGTAATAAATGTATAATATATGGCAATTATATAATAAACAAAAAAGGAGTTGAACAGAATGGACCCTATTAAGGTTGATTTTGGCGGAAAGGGCGGTTCAGGTAATGGCAAAGGCAGAGGAAAAGCTGCTTACCTTGCTCCGGATAAAGCCGGTCTCAAGCTCATTATCTGTATTCTGGGAACAATAATCGGTGCATTTATCGCTTATTATTTCATGCTTCCCCCTCTCAATATCAAAAGTACGGATACATTCATGTATTTCGGTGTTGTTCTTGCAATTTTTGTTGCTCTTCTTATGGTTACAAGCGGTGCAATGACAAAGCCGGAATATACGGAGTATGTTAAGAAAAAGTCAATTGTACCAATAATAATCGGTATAATCCTTGTTGCTGTTGTTGGTGTGGGTATGGTTGTATCCTCAACCTTCTTCAGAGCCAAAACATACAGCAAGATTATTGATGTTGACGAGGATAAGTCCTTCGCAAGCGATATTCAGGATGCGGATTTCTCATCTGTACCCGTTCTTGATAATGCTGCGGCCAGTGTGCTTGCAAACCGTACCCTCGGTGACCTTGCTTCAATCGGTAAGGTTTCACAGTTTGAGGTGTCAAATCAATTCACACAGATAAACTATAAAAACAACCCTGTTAAGCTTACAACCCTTGCTTACGGTGACGTGTTCAAGTGGCTTAAGAATACAGGCACAGGTCTTCCCGGTTATGTTGTTGTTAACATGGTAACACAGAAGGCTGAGCTTGTAACTCTCCCCGAGGGCGAATATATCAGATATTCAACAAACGAGCATTTCGGAAAATACCTTATGCGTCACGTACGCTTTGCTTATCCTACCTATATTTTTGATGCGCCGCGTTTTGAAATTGACGAAGAAGGCAGACCCTTCTGGCTTTGCCCCGTTCTTGATAAAACAATCGGTCTTTTCGGCGGTACCGATGTAAAGGGTGTTGTTATTGTTGATGCAATCAGTGGTGAAATGACTGAATACACCGTTGAAGCCGTTAAGGAAAGCACAGAGCTTCAGTGGATTGACGGTATCTATTCCGAAAATCTTCTTGTTGAACAGTTCAATTACTACGGTAAGTTCCAGAAGGGCTTCATCAACTCCCTTCTCGGTCAGGACGGCGTGAGAATGGCAACAGTAGGACAGAACTTCCTTGCACAGGGCGATGACGTTTATATGTACACAGGTGTTACCTCTGCAGGTAATGACCAGGCTATTATCGGTTTTGTTCTTATCAACATGAGAACAAAGGAAGCATCCTTCTATGATGTTTCAGGTGCTACCGAATATTCTGCACAGATTTCTGCTCAGGGTGCCGTTCAGGACTATAACTATAAGGCAACCTTCCCCATCCTTCTCAATATCAGCGGTCAGCCGACTTACTTTATGACTCTTAAGGACTCAGGCGACCTTGTAAAGAGATATGCAATGGTTAATGTTCAGAACTATCAGGTTGTTGTAACAGGCGAAAAGATTTCTGAATGTACAGAAGCTTATGTGAATTCTCTTAAGCAGAATAACATCAACATCAAGGTTGATATCGATAAGATTGAAGATATGACAGAAAATCAGGGTGCAACCGAAGGCGAAGAGAAGACAGAGCTTCTTGAGGCTAAGGGTGTAGTTTCAGATATCCGCACAGCAGTTATGGACGGTGACAGTGTATACTTCATTGAGCTTGATAACAGCGGTGTTTATTACTCAATCAAGGCTGCCGATGCTGAAAATGTTGTTATTATGAATGTAGGCGATGAGGTTACTGTTTCCTACGAAAAAGCAGAAGGCAAGATTATTGAAGCCGGCAAAATAAAATAAAAAAATATTGGGTCGACCGGATTGGTCGGCCCTGTTTTTTTAGGGACTGACGCCCCCCAAAAATGCAGAATGCAAAGTGCAGAATGCAAAATTGCGCCAGACAAGGCGGTGAAGGATACAATCTGCCCGCTGAGTTTACTGTGCGGATAAACACTTACCCAATAAAAACCTGCAGGCAGTAAAAATATTTGCTGAAATTTCCAATATAAGAGAATAAGACGCTTACCCGTATGTAAGCCCGAAGTGCGTATGCGGTGAATGGGGCGGATATAAGGCTTAAAGAAAAACCATGCGTACAGCAAAAGCGTGCTTTTGCTTCCTTTTGCCACAATCGGCAAAAGGAAGTGCCCTAGCGGCATGAGCGCTCCGGGGAAGGTTGCCGTGAAATGGAACATAGTAAAGATAAGCACTTGATTGGGTGATGGATGGGTACCGCCCTCTCCGTCCCTCCGTGACACCTCTCCCAAAGGGAGAGGCAAGACGCCCACAAAAAAACAGGGTTGACGAAGACGTCAACCCTACATAATTAAATTCAGCGGGTAGATTGTACCCTTTAGTGCTATGCTGGGCGCAATTCTGCATTTTGCACTTTGCATTTTGCATTTTTAATTCCGCTCGCCGCGGGGCGTTACTTTCTTGAAAGAAAGTAACCAAAGAACTTTAATTGCTGTGTGATATTAACTTATATTTTATTCTCGTCAAAATCAATCAGCACAGAGCTTTTCTTCGGTGTGATTTTTGTAAGCTTCACACCTGCGGCTTCAAACATTCTTTTTGAAGCTTTTGTTGTGGGTGTTTCGGCGTATTTATCGGAAAGGTAAACAACCTCCTTTATACCGCTCTGGATAATTGCCTTTGCACATTCGTTGCAGGGGAAAAGAGCAACATAAATTCTGCAGCCTTCAAGGGATGTACCTCTGTTGTTGAGAATCGCATTCAATTCTGCGTGGCAGACATAGGCATATTTTGTGTTGTAGGTGTCGCCTTCTCTTTCCCAAGGGAATTCGTCATCACTGCAGCCCATGGGGAAGCCGTTATAGCCCATTGACATAATGCGGTTTTTGTCGTTTACAATGCAGGCACCTACCTGTGTGTTGGGGTCTTTGCTTCTGTAAGCTGAAAGCATTGCGATGCCCATAAAATATTCGTCCCAGGATAAATATTCCTTGCGTTTTGACATTCTGTTTTCTTCCTTTCGGTAATAGATATTTTATTACAGCGCACCTCTGTAATACAGACCTCTTGTGAAATCTCCTTTAACGGATTTGCCCTTCCGGTATGCGTCAAGAACTGCGTCACACAGCTCCTTTTTTTCTTTGGTGAAATAGAAGGTGATGAAATCCATATTTTCAATTTCCTTCATTCTGTCACCCATATAAATGGGCTGACTGTTAAGAATTTCACTGCAGCCCCATGAACAGGCTACAGGGAACTTTTTATTCATACGGTCTGTGAGATAGCTGTTACCTTTGCACTCATCGCAGGTTTTGCCGTTTCTTATGGGGCAGTTCCTTGTGAGCATCAAGGGCAGTCTGCCATAGGCAACAATGCCTCTTTTTACATCGGTGTAAATTTTTGAAGCCTGCTTCAGCGTAAGCTCAGGTGACAAGGTAATTTCCTTTACACCCAAACTCTCCAAGAGGGCAGCAGAATGGCTGTTGAACACGTTCATCGAAAAGCCTGTGTGAATTTCAAAGCCAAGCTTTTTTGCAATAGCCACAGCATCAATTGTGCTACAGTATGCAATGTTAATTCCACATTTTTTCATTTGTAAAAGTCGGCTTTCCACTGCCTTTTCAGCACCGAAAATTCCTCTCGGAACCTCAATTCCAAGACAAACGGGCAGGTTTTTCAACTTTTCCACCAAGTTTTCCTCAGTGTTAAGGGGTATGTAAAGGTTTTCCACATTTTCAAGATTTTCGGGAATCTGGTTAAGATTTGCAACCCTGATTCTGTATTTAATGGATGAATTTCTTGTTGTTGAAGGGAATTTTATCTCAGTTGGTGTAAAGTTAATGTGCTTTACAGTTTTCAACTCATTTTCAAGGCGTACAAGGGCGGTACGGCGCAGATTATTAATAACACTTGCAGGCACAATCAGACCTTCATCAAGGTCGATTTCAACACTGCTTGCAAAAAACTGTGTTCCGCCGCATTTTGAAATTCTTTCTGTAAGACCTTCTTTTGTAAGAGGCTTGTTTATGGCTTCTTCGGGAATATAATCATCACTCACAAAAACGGTTTTGCCGTTTGCAGAAACGGTGAGTGATATTTTTTCGTTCCTGATAACCGTCAGATAAAAGCTTACGGGAATAAGGGGCACTTCCTTTTCATAAGCTTTTGCAAGGTCGGAAAGAACCTTGTTTGTTGCGGCGGTGACATCTTCCTTCTGCCTTGTGCCGAACATGCTTATTCCACGTTGATTTTCATAATATCCATCGGTAAAGCCTGAGCGAGAAAAAACAGCTCTCAGCTTTTCGCTTATGTCACAGGTTTCTTCACCGTCAAGGGATTTTTTTACAGCTGTAACTGCGGCGGAAACATATTCGGGACGCTTCATTCTGCCTTCAATTTTTAAGGAATCAACACCGATTTCCGAAAGCTCCCTCACCTTGTGAGCAAGGGACAAATCCTTCAGACTAAGGTCATAGCCTGTTCCCTTTTCTGCCGCGAAGGGGAGTCGGCAGGGCTGTGCACACATACCGCGGTTGCCGCTTCTTGAGCCGAACATACTGCTCATATAGCACTGCCCCGATACACACATGCACAAAGCACCGTGTACGAACACCTCAATTTCAGCAACGGTATTTTTTTTGATGTTTTCGATTTCTGATTTCGTCATTTCGCGGGGCAGAACAACTCTTTTATATCCCAGGTCTTCAAGCAGCTTCACACCGGCAACGGTCTGCACCGACATTTGTGTTGAAGCGTGAATTTCCGCATCGGGAGCAGCCTTTTTTATCAGCTGAGCAAGTCCAAGGTCTTGCATGATAAGGACACTGACTCCGTTTTCGAAAACCTGTTTTGCAGTTTTCAAAGCAAGGGAAATTTCTTCGTCACTTACAAGGGTGTTCATTGTAACATTTACTCTTACACCGTGGCTGTGACAATAGTCGGCTGCCTGAGTGAAAGAATCTTCCCCGAAGTTTTCTGCTTTGATTCTTGCATTGAAGTTTTTGGTGCCCATGTATACTGCATCTGCACCTGAACGCACTGCGGCCTTCACACTTTCAAAGGAGCCGCAGGGTGCCAGAATTTCCGGTTTATTTTTCATGCTTTACTTCTTTTCACTGATGGTATTGAGAACGGCAGTGAGCTCCTTGTGGAGTCTGTCGTTTTCTGTTTTCAGATTTTCGTTTTCCTTCTTAAGAACCTCCGCCTCGTGTCTTGCCCAGTCTGCTTTGCTTTTTGCGCTTGATGCATCGTCAAGATAGTCTTTTATCTGGTCGCGGAGTCTGTCGGCTGTAAGTGTTGACTTGTGTGCCTCGTCGGCATAATCCAATGCGGCAATAATTGCTGCCTGAGTTGTGGAAGCTCTGCCGTTGGCTTTCATTATTTCGGATATTTTAATATCAAGTGCCTTGCCGAGGGACTGAACATACTTGATATCATCCTCTGCAAGAACAGTGTATTCCGCACCGGCGATGTTTAATTTAACCTTATTTGCTGACATAAAAAAACCGTCCTTTCCCGACTGGCTGTTAAAAATCTGAGAGAGCTTTTCAGTCTGTATTATTATACAACAATATATTATTATAATCAAGTTGATTTTTTACAATTACACAGTGTTCTTGATTTTTTGAAAATATGGTGGTATACTGTATTCAGTTAATAATGTTATTCTGCACTGAACGAAAAGACCGTTCGGTGTGTTTTGTTTGAAAGGAGAGATAAGCTTGAAGGAAGTGCTTGTCAGATTTTTTGAGCTTGAAAGCGTTCAGTATGCCCTTGAAGCTGTTCTGAAATTGGTTTTTGCCATTGTATGCAGCGGTATAATCGGCTATGAAAGAGAACATTCTCACCGTCCCGCCGGCTTCAGAACACATATTCTTGTTGCAGTGGGCTCTGCTCTTGTTATGATGACATCGGCCTTCGTTTTCAGGGAATATGAGGGCATTACCAATGTGGACCCTACAAGGCTTGGTGCACAGGTTATAAGCGGCATCGGTTTTCTCGGTGCAGGTACCATTCTGCGTGAAGGCTTTTCTGTTAAAGGACTTACAACTGCAGCATCGCTGTGGGCAGTATCCTGTATAGGCCTTGCCGTAGGTGCGGGTTACTATGTGGGTGCTGTTGTTGCAACCTTGTTTATTTATCTTACCCTTAATACATTCAAAAGATTTATTGCAAGAAGCTCACCGTCAAAAAATATTTATATTGAGGCGGAAAATATGTCCAAGCAAGCGGCGGAAATAGGGGCAATTGTTAAAAGATACGGCGGAAATCTGCACACTCTTGAGGTGCTTTATGCCGATGTGTCAACGACAAAAAGAAAAAGTGATTCCATAGTTATGAAAGCTGTTGTATTTCCCAGGGATGAAAACAGCCTGAATCTTACAATTTCCGCAATCAGAACACTTGACGGTATAAGGGACCTTTATATTGACTGATTGATGTTTATACTGATAAAAAATAATGGCTGTTACTTTCATAACAGCCATTTGTTTTTTATTCGGTTACTTCTTTGTCTTCTTCAGCTTTGCCGAAAATCAGGTTGAAGTACTTTGCGATAGTATCGAAAATCATCTGGATAAGATTGAGAATATCCTGCATGGAACACACTCCTTTATTAATCATAAATTCACATTGTTATAATAACATTTATTATTAGGTATGTCAAGCAGTTTTGTTTGTAATTTTCCAAACGGAATATAAAAAATAATATAAAAAAACCATATTGCTATTTATTGACATTAGTGTTAAAATAGAACCAAATAGTTGATATACAAAAAGGAGATTTGACATGAATAAGGCAACACTTGTTGTTATGGCTGCAGGTATGGGCAGCAGATACGGCGGACTCAAGCAGATTGATCCTGTTGGCCCTAACTCAGAGGTAATACTCGATTATTCTGTATACGATGCAGTGAAGGCAGGCTTTGATAAGATTGTTTTTGTTATCAAGCATGAAATTGAAGAGGATTTCAAAAATATTATGGCAGGAAAGCTTGACGGCATTGTTGATGTTGAATATGCTTATCAGGATATTAACAATCTTCCCGAAGGCTTCTCTGTTCCTGAAGGAAGAGTGAAACCCTGGGGTACGGGGCATGCTGTTTTTTCATGCAAGGATGCGGTTAACGGTCCTTTTGCAGTTATCAATGCCGATGACTATTACGGACGTGAAACCTTCAGGCTTATTTATGATGAGCTTACAAAAGAAAAGAAGGACAGCTCAAAATATCAGTTCTGTATGGTAGGCTTCCGTGTGGAAAACACTCTTACGGAAAACGGAAGCGTTGCAAGAGGCGTATGCCAGACGGACAAAGAAGGCTATCTTACAGAAATTGTTGAAAGAACAAAAATTGTAAAAGACGGTGAAAAAATTGCTTTCACAGAAGACGGTGAAACCTGGACTGAGATTCCCGAGGGTACCACTGTATCAATGAACTGCTGGGGCTTTTCAACCGAAATGATGCATGAGCTCGAAGCACGTTTTGCGGCTTTTCTCACAAAGAACAAGGACAACATGCTCAAGTGCGAATATTTCCTTCCCTTTGTTGTTGATGACCTCCTTAAAGAAGGCAAGGCGGAAGTAAAAGTGCTTTCAACAAACGAAAAATGGTACGGTGTTACATACAAAGAGGACAGACCTGTTGTTGTTTCTGCAATTAAAGAAAAAATCGAGCAGGGTGTATACCCCGAAAATCTTTGGAGCAAATAATCATGTTTATGACAACAGAGGAATCTAAAAAAAGAATGGCTGAGGGCAGACTTTATCTGCCTGAGGATGAAAACATAATGGCAGAACAGCTTCTCTGTCTTGAAAAGCTTTATGATTTCAATATGACAAGACCTTCCGAGCAGGAGAAAAGAGCAGCTATGCTAAAAGAAATGTTCGCCGAAATAGGCGAGGAATGCTATATTGAGCCGCCCTTACATTCCAATTGGGCAGGTAAGCATGTTCATTTCGGCTCTTACGTTTATGCAAACTTCAATCTCACTCTGGTTGACGATACCGATATTTATGTGGGTGATAAGGTTATGTTCGGACCTAATGTTACCGTCGCAACGGCAGGTCACCCCATTGAGCCTCACCTCAGAAATCTTCAGATGCAGTTTAATATTCCTGTTCACATAGGTAACAATGTGTGGATTGGTGCAAACAGTGTTATTCTGCCCGGTGTTACAATAGGTGATAACACGGTTATCGGTGCCGGAAGTGTTGTTACAAAGGATATTCCTGCAAACGTTGTTGCCGTGGGTAATCCTTGCCGTGTATTGAGACCAATCAGCGACCGTGACAGAGAGTTCTATTTTAAAGACCGTCGGGTTGATGTTGAAATACCTGAATGAGGTGAATTGTGCTTATGAAGGATTACAAGTGTCCTAAATGCTCAAATCCTGTTGAAAAGGATATAAGGTACTGTGCCTCGTGTAATGAGGATTTATATGCAATGTGGCAGGATGAGCATTATGACAGCAGGGACAGAAGATATACCTATACAGATCCGACTGAAAGGTCTGTGTGGATGAGCAAAACAGAAAGCTTTTTTCTTCCGCCTTACGGTTTTCTGCTTTATTTAACACTGAAAAATGAAGACAGACCGCAGAAGGCAAAAATTGTGTTGAATTCTGCACTTAAGGGTGTGGGTTTTTACGCTGCGGTTGCTGCTGTCATAGTGATTGCGGAATTTCTGCTTTAAGCATGATTTCAGATTTTTAAAGGAGATGTAAAAACAACGTTTTTACATCTCCTTATTTGTATTCTTTTTTGCTCAGCGGGCAGAAGGTTTTATATCACAGGTCGGGCGCCATTCTGCATTTTGCACTCTGCATTCTGCATTAAAAAAAGACGGCATTGCCGTCTTTTTTTCTATTACTGCTTAGCTCCGTTATCAAACTTTTCAAGCACCTTAACGCTTGCTGCAAAGCAGGCTGCAAGGCAATCCTTGTTCAGTGCATCGGGAGTGTCAAGTCTTGTGTGATAGAAATCGGGAAGTGCATGGTTAAGTGCGGTGATGCCTGTTGCACGGAAACCGCCCTGTGCAAATGCAGCTGAGTCAGTTGCGCCGCCAAGGGGAGGAACAAAGCCCTTCTTGCAGGGAATGTTAAGCTCTTCGCAAGCTTCCATAAACAGGTCGGAAACATCCTTGTCAACCTTGACTGTTGCATTGAGGTCACGGTAGTTTACCATAAGCTGCTCTGACTGTGCGATTGTATCGTAGGAGTAAATGAAGGTGGGAACATCGTCAAACTCACCCTTGTGAGCCTCTGCCCAGGCCTTTGCACCGCGAAGTCCTGCTTCTTCAGAGCCTGAGAAAATAACTCCGACCTCTGTGTTTTCAAATTCAATGCCTTCGTCCTGGAGCATTTTGAGAATTGCCATACCCATATAGCAGCCTGTGAGGTTATCGTTTGCGCCGTCAACAACTCTTTTCTTATTCCACATGAAGTAAAGACCGAACCAGAAGGGTGTGAATACAAGAGCGATAAGACCGAGTGTGTTTACGAGGTTTTCGGGGATGATACCTGCAAGCTTGAGAATTGCAATGATAAGTGTATAGAAGGCACCTGCAAAGCAGACCATCATATGAATATCAAAGCCGAGGTATGTAAATTTGTATTTGAAGGGCCATTCCCATGCAGCGTCAGGGTGACCGTTGAAGATGATTCTGCGCTTAACTTCGCCTGTGGGCTTTTTGAAGCCTGCGGCGTTGTGACCGGTTTTTTCCTTGAAGCATTTATCAACAACCTTTTTATAAAGACCGAACTGAAGAACGCAAAGAGTAAGCCCGAGGGCAATAAACACAATTGAAAGCAAGGGCATAAAGAAGTATGCTGCAAAAGCAAGGAAGCAGCAGGTGATTGTGAAATAAATCCAGCCGTAGAATGATCCGGGGTTTTCTTTGAAGGATTCCACATAAACATTGTCACAGCCGTATTCCTTCATTTGCTCTGCCGCATATTCGCAGGCCTGCTTTTCGCCGATATCGCCGGGGCCTCTTTTTTCAAATTTTTCACAGATATGAGTGATTTCATCAATCATATACTGAGCGGCTTGATCTTTTTTGTCAATGATTTTCTGAAGGTTCATATTTCTCTCTCCTATTTTAGTAGATTAAACTGTAAAAATAATGTAACATATAGACAGGTGTAGATTTTTAATAAAATGTTAATTAAATATTATAAAAAATTAAAGCCGGAGAAATCCCCGGCTTTAACTGAATTGCTCTTATGCTTATTTTCCGAAATTCAGAACAAGCTCACCGTTAATAATCTTTTTTAAGAAGTTGAGTATTGCAGTGAAGAAACGGATGAAAATCATCTGTACGGGAGTATCCTTATGAGCGTCGTTTTCGTCGGGACCGTCAATGGGAACAAGAGGATCGGACCAACCTTGATAAGCTACATACTGTGCGTATTCACCGCCACTTACGGTAGCTTCACTATTCATAAGGTTAATTGCAAAAGCATTGATTGCGTAGGGGAAGGTTTCATGATGGATACCCTTGACAAAATAAGATGTTTCCGGGAAGAGACAGGTTGAAGCGTCTATTTTCTTGTCGGGTGAAAGATATTTTGTGTTTTCAAGGGAATTGATATATGAATCTGAAAGGGTTTCGCCGTGCTCGCTGCAGGTTGCACCGAAGGACTGTCTGACAACTGTTGTGTTACCGTCTGAAAGAGCTGTTGCGTTCTCAAATATAGGTATATCGGGGAATTCATATTTTGAAACAATATAGAAATCGATTCCCTTTTCTTCAAGATATGTAAGGGTTTCTTCAGCCTTGAGCTGAACTTCATTATGGTATCTGTCGCATTTTGCTATAAATCCGGCATATTCATCCTCAACACCGGCAAAAACAAAATCGCGTGCTTCTTCGTATTGATCTGCAGGAACCATAGCCCAATAGGAAACATAGCCGCCGAAGGTATCCTTAAGAACTCTTGGGAAAATGTCATACTTTACTTCGTCAACAAAAAGCTCGCAGGCATCAAGAGTGAGACCGAGAACTGAGATATAATGGAAAAGATCTACGGCTGTTGTGATAAGGTCCTTTGTTTCGCCGTCTTCAAGAAGATCTCCGTTTTCCATAAAGTAGTCTACAAAGTTATTGACCGCTTTAGGATCAAGTGTGATGTCTGCTGTGAAAAGAGCACCGAGAGCGTCAATGCCGTCAACACTTGATGAAAGGTATGAAACATCGTCTACGTTCTCGATAGCATGCTCAGGATAAAGGGTAAGGTATGCCTGAACAACATTTGCACCGTAGCAGCGGCCGAGAAGGTTTACCTTGCTTTCATTAGTTACGGCTTTTACCTCTTCAATGTATTTTTTAAGAAGCTCAGCAGTTTCAAGGGGAGATTCTCTCCAGTCGTAATAGAGCTGATAATCATAAACTTCGTAGCGTGATGTTTTTTGGGGAAGTGAGTAATTGTAGGGATGTTGGGGATGGCTTCCGTCACTTACCTCACCGTTGCCGTCAAGGGCAAGGTCACCGAACACCTTCATAATTGCTTCGTGGAAGTCGGCTGCCCATTCCTCGTAGTCTCCTATAATCATACCCACTGCCAGCTTTTCAAGGCAGGGCTTAAGGTATTCCTTTATAACCTCACCTGCATCAACTGAATCGTTGGGGAAAATTTTATTGCCGTCAGCATCATAAAGTGATACAACACGTGCGCCGAGCACATAGATAGTTGGATGCTCGTTGTCTTCTGCCGCAAAAGCGGGAACACAAACAGAGAAAATGAGAAGAATGCTGAGTATTAAGGATAATACTTTTTTCATAAATAGTAACCTCCTGGTCAAGTGATTATAAATTTGCAAAAAGAGTATAACACAATTCGTTAACAAATTCAATATCTGTTTAACAAATACAACAAAATGATGTTTTTTGAATAAATCCGGTTGCAACCGGAGTGATTAAGCTGTTAAATAAGTATTATTTTCCTTATTTTACCTTATCGGGAAAACTTTTTTACTTAAATTGTATTTACAACCCGACAAATAAGTGTTACAATAGCAGGTGGTAATTTCTCTGCAAATTATTATAAATTTTAAAATATCAGGAGGACAAATCCAATGGCTAGAAAAATGAAAACCATGGACGGTAACAATGCCGCTGCTCACGTATCCTATGCGTTTACAGAAGTAGCTGGTATTTATCCCATCACCCCGTCAAGCCCCATGGCTGACTATGTTGACCAGTGGTCTGCTCAGGGTCTCAAGAACATTTTCGGCACAAAGGTAAATGTTGTTGAAATGCAGTCAGAAGCAGGTGCCGCAGGTACAGTTCACGGCTCACTTGCAGCAGGTGCTCTCACAACAACCTACACAGCATCACAGGGTCTTCTTCTTATGATCCCCAACATGTACAAAATCGCCGGTGAACTTCTTCCCTGCGTTTTCCATGTATCAGCACGTTGTGTAGCATCACACGCTCTTAACATCTTCGGTGACCATTCAGACGTTTATGCTTGCCGTCAGACAGGCTTTGCAATGCTCGCTGAAACAAATACACAGGAAGTTATGGACCTCGGTGCTGTTGCTCACCTTGCAACAATCAAGAGCCGCGTTCCCTTCCTCAACTTCTTTGACGGTTTCCGTACTTCACACGAACTTCAGAAGATCGAAGTCTGGGATTTCGACGATCTTAAGGAAATGTGCGATATGGATGCTGTTGAAGCATTCAGAAAGCGCGCACTCAATCCTGAGCGCCCCGTAATGCGCGGCTCTCACGAAAACGGTGATATCTTCTTCCAGCACCGTGAGGCATGTAACGAATACTATGATAAGGTTCCCGCAATCGTTGAAAAGTATATGAACAAGGTAAACGACAAGCTCGGTACCGATTACAAACTCTTCAACTACTACGGTGCC
>JAZSHC010000030.1:0-136427 GCA_045533065.1 Acutalibacteraceae bacterium | reverse complement strand
CTAAGACCGCTTGGCCTCCGACTTCATATTCTATTCTTCAGCAATTTCCTTTGTGAGATCGATGGGGAAGCCGTACGTATCCTGAAGCTTGAAAGCATCCTCGGCAGAAATTACACCGCCTTCGGATTTTGCGATCATTTCACCCAGAAGTCCGAGACCTGAATCAATTGTCTTGTAGAAGCTTTCTTCTTCCATAGAGATAACCTTTTTGATATAGTCCTTCTTTTCAACGAGCTCGGGATATGCATTAGCATTTTCATTTATTACAGTATCGCACACCTCTGAAAGGAAGGGTCTGTCAATACCGATGAGTCTGCCGTGGCGGGCAGCTCTTCTGAGAAGTCGGCGAAGAACATAACCGCGTCCGCTGTTTGAAGGAAGCACACCGTCACCTACCATAAAGGTTGTGCTGCGGATGTGGTCGGTAATAACACGAAGAGAAATATCCTTCTTTTCATCGTCGTGGTAGTTGATTCCTGCAATATCAATGATGTGCTTCATAATATTGCGGACAGTGTCAACCTCAAAGAGATTTTCAACATCCTGCATAACACAAGCAAGTCTCTCAAGACCCATACCCGTGTCAATATTGGGGTTTGCAAGACGGGTATAGTTATTATTTCCGTCATTCTCAAACTGTGTGAAAACAAGGTTCCATACCTCGATATATCTGTCGCAGTCACAGCCCACCTTACAGTCAGGCTTACCGCAGCCCTTTGAAGGACCTCTGTCAAAATAAATTTCCGAACAGGGACCGCAGGGACCTGCACCGTGCTCCCAAAAATTATCTTCCTTACCAAAGCGTACCATATGAGACGGGTCCACACCGACTTCCTTTGTCCAGATATCGTATGCCTCATCGTCTTCAAGATAAACACTTACATAAAGAAGCTCTTCGGGAATTTCAAGAACCTTTGTGAAGAATTCCCATGCCCATGCTGTAGCTTCTCTTTTAAAATAGTCACCGAATGAGAAATTGCCGAGCATTTCAAAATAGGTTCCGTGACGTGCAGTTTTACCAACGTTTTCAATATCCGGAGTACGGATACACTTCTGGCAGGTTGTAACCCTTTTGCTGGGAGGAGTTACCTCACCTGTAAAATACTTTTTCATGGGAGTCATACCTGCATTGATAAGAAGAATACTCTTATCTCCCTGAGGTACAAGTGAGAAGCTTGGAAGTCTCAGATGCTCCTTTGATTCAAAAAATTCAAGATATTTTTCTCTGATTTCATTCAAACCCATCCACTTCATAAACATACATTTCCTTTCTGAATTTACGGTTTAATTATTGAATTTGGAATTTCACAACAAAAAAAGCCTGTCCTGTAAATTTCAGGACGAGGCTCAGCTCGCGGTACCACCCGAATTGTGCATACGCACCACTCTTAAACTTTAACGCAGTCTTACGGCAACCCTTTCGGGAGCAACTCCGGAAGCAGCAACCCTACCCTTCTTTTCATAAGCAAGCTTGCAGCCGTGGCCTGCTCTCTCTGAATGAAATCCAAGCGGTTTCTTCCGTCATAGTTTTTGTAATATTCACAACAGTGCTATTTTACTATATAAGCTGACGATTTGTCAAGTGGAATAATAAGTATAAAAGCATAAAAAAGTGAATAAAATGTTCATATGCGATAACAATCACATAAACAATAACAAGGAGTTGCTTTTTATGAAAAAAATCATTGCACTGATTCTTACACTTTCTGTGTGCTTGTGCTTTGCGGGAACTGCATACGCCGCAGACACACAGCCGGATGAACAAACAGCTATAACTGAAAATACAGAGAAGGAAATTATAACCGGCGACGAGAACAACGATGAGCTGAATAAAATAATTTCAGCTGCAACACAGGTTGCAACTTATATTTATAATTTTGCAACAAAACCCGAAGAGCCCGCAGTTGACCTTGAAACAGTTATTAAAATTGTGAGTGTTGCAGTTTATATAATTTACGGAATTGTTCAGCAGTACACAAGCAGCAATGCATAAAAATAAAAGTGGTTGTGCACAACCACTTTTATTTTTTATCAGTTATAAACAAAATAAACGTCCAGGCCCTTAACAGAATATGTTATACCGTTTTCCTTAAGAGCAGCAGTCACGCCCGAAAGCATTTCATAATCCTTCATTGTGATGCGCATATCAAGCTTTATGTTTTCGTATTTTCCGTATCTGTTACCGGGAAGGAAGCCTGTGCACCACCAATAATATCCGTAAGGTCTTGTGAACTTTTCATTCCATTTGGTGCCTGAGAAAGGAACTTTTTCCTTTTCAATAAAGGTCATTGACATTTTAAGCATTTCACTGTCGGAAGCAGCATCAAAATGCTTCAATTCTCTGTCTTTGGGTTTTGTGTATACGCCGACCTCAGCGCCGTAAAACACAAGTCCGTACTGACCCTTCCACAGCTGAATAAGCCAATCCTTGTTACCGTGTTCAAAATAAAGTCTGAGAGTATCAAAATCAATGAAGGTATAAGGACCCATTACATCAAAAACTTCGTTATAGCCCACCACTCTTTGCCATGGGTCTGCAGAAGTATAGAAGCAACCCTCCTTCGGGTCATAAAGATAACCGAGAATGCCTTTGTCTGCCATTTCTTCCGAATAAATGCTGTCCGGTTTTTCTTCGCTCACATAAGCGATTGAAACAGATTCACATTTTTCTGAAGTGAATTTTTTGCCCCCTGAATATACATAAGAGCTGACGGCATATCTGTATGTATCCGTATTTTTGATGTTATTGATATTAAAGCTGTTTTTCGTTGTTGAGCCCACAGTTTTCCATGTTCCGTTCTGGGCACTGTATGAATACACTGTATAGCCTGATGCACCCTTTACCTTTGACCATGTAAGAGATATTCCGTTATCGGAATTCACTGCACCCTTAAGCTTCGTTGGCACTGCAGAAAGCTTGTTGGCAGTCAACACTGAAGAATAAAGGCCATAGGTATATTTGCCGCTTTTTTTAATGTAAGTTCTTATTTTGAATTTGCCGCCGTTAACAGCATTTTTACCACTGACGGTTGCAGAGGTCTTTGTTGTGGAAAGAATTTTTGTCCACTTCTTTGTGCTTTCATCGTACTTTGCAATCTGGTAGCCTGTTACCCCTGAAGCTTTGTTCCACTTGAAGGTATAGGAATTTTCCGTAACAGATGAAACAGCAAACTTCTGAACATCGGCAAGACGTGTTTTTACGCTAAGGCGTGATGAGTAAGCACCGTAAACTGTTTTATCGGACTTCTTATAGCCTCTGACTGCAAAAGAATATGAGGTATTGCTCTTAAGTCCCTTTACTGTGAAGGATGTTTTTGCAGTGGTGCCAACAGAGGTATATTTTTTTGTGCTGCTGTTATAGGTGTATATTCTGTAGCCTGTAACATTTTCCGTCTTATTCCATGACAGGGTCACTGACGAGCCGTTAACAGACACAGCTTTGAGTCCTGACACCTTTGAGGGCGGCACAACAGTTTTTACGGTATTGGAATATTCCTGTGAAAAAACAGCCTTACCTTTTACATTTTCATAGGCTTTTACACGGTAATAATAGACTTCTCCCGCTTTTACGGAAGTATCCTTATAGGTTAGTGCAGAGGTGGTTTTTAACGCCTTCCACTTCTTTTCTGTTCCCGTATATTTGTATATCCGGTATCCTTTGGCACCTGAAACTGAACTCCACAGAAGGCTTACGCCGCTGACAGATGTACTTTTGACAGTAAGATTTTTTACGTTCCCTATTGCCGATGCCATGCTTATGCTTGCAGAAGCTACAAGCATAATTAAGCACATTGCAAAAACTGCCAAGGTTCTGGTTACTCTCTTCATATTTACCTCCGTAATAAAATCGGATTTATCAGGCGATCTGTACTCCGCCGTAAGGTCTGATTGAAAGAACATAGCAAGCATCGTCACCGAAAATCAATTTCATTGCCGCTGTGTATTCTTCAACCATACAATCGGGCACAAAAGCCTGTATAGTACCTGCAAAGCCACCGCCATGCACTCTCCATGCACCCTTGCCTGAAAGAATCTGCTCACTCAGGCAAAGAGCAAGTGAAAGAGGTTGATCAGTGCCTGCTTTCTGTGTGTAAACATTCTGATTATACATATATGATGAAAAACCGCTTTTAATGATAAGAGATTTGAAGGTTTCAAAATCGTTTTCGGAAAGAGCCTTAGCCTGAAGCACAACCTTTTCGTTTTCTCCGTAATAGTGAAGTGCTCTTATAACAGCTCTCGGACTTACCTTCTTTGCGATATCACCTGCATTGGCAACAACGTCCTTCTTGTCTACCTCACGAAGCACCTTTTTGCCGAAATATTCTGCAACCATTTCCATTTCACGACGTACTGCAGCGTAATCGTCAGTAAGGTCTGAATGGCTGCCCTTTGTGTCAACAATAACAAGGCTGTGACCTGACTTTTCAAAGTCGAAGTCAATCTTTTTAACAACAGGCTTAGAGGTATCTTCAAAATCAATTGATACAAACGAACCGACTGAGCATGCCATCTGATCAAGAAGTCCGCAGGGCTTTCCGAAGTAAACATTTTCGCTGTACTGTGAAATTTTTGCAATTTCAACCGGGTCAACCTTGCCGTCATTATACAGATAATTGAGCATTGTACATACAAGCACCTCAAAAGCAGCAGAGCTGGAAAGACCTGAGCCTGAAAGAACCTGTGAGGCAGTTGTTGCATCAAAGCCGCCAACGTTATATCCGAGTTCTTTAAAGCGTGCAGTAACGCCTCTTACAATTGCCTGACTTTTACCTGTTTCGTTTTCCTTTACAGAAAGGTCGCAACAATCAACCGTATCCATGGGATAACCTGCAGATTTGATTCTGATGATACCGTCATCGTTCTTTGAAGCAACTGCAATTGCATCAAGGCTTATGCCTGCGGCAAGAACAAGGCCGTGGTTATGGTCGGTGTGGTTTCCGCCTATTTCACTTCTGCCGGGAGCTGAGAAAAGAGCAACCTCTCTGTTGCCTTCCTTATCAAAAAGCTCCTGAAAAGCTGCAAGAACCTCAAGATATCTGCCGTACTGACAAGGGATTGCTTCCTTTTTGTAAACAACCGAAAGCTCTTCATCAAGAAGACCCTTTTCAAGTTTTTCTTTCATTTCTGCAAATTTTACCATTTCTGTCTACCTCTCTTTTGAATCCGATTAAAAACCTCACGGAGTTGTTTCCGATTTTTATATGATTTTTTACCGGATAAATGTTTTAATTTTAAAGATACATTACTGCATCTTAATATTTGAGTTGTTATATTTTTTTACTTAACGATACTACTCCGCTGACTGACAACAGCACCAGTCCCGAAAAAATCAAAAGGGGTATAAATGGTGCTATAAAGCCAAATGAAGCAGGGTCAAAAACGTTTCTGCCGATTGTTACATATGAAAAGATTTTATATAAAAAACCTGCAACGGAAATTATAAGATATTCGTAAAGCTTGATATCTGTACTGCCGTAGAGGGTGCTGACAGAGCCGATGGGTATCCCCGGCATAAGACGGCTGAAAAACAGAACCGCCTTTGAACCTGCTTTACTGCTGTCAATAAATGTATGTGCCTTATCATACTTTGCAAGTATTTTTTCAGCATTTCCGCCGCCGTGTTTTCTGCCCCAAAGAAATTTTGCTGTAAAATATATACTCATACCCACAATATTTATTGCAACTGCAATGTACCATTTGAAAATAACAGCACTTGCAACACAGATGCAAGAAAGTGGAAACCAAGGAATAAAAGCCTTGATGGTGTAATTAATAAGTATAATCACAACGGAAATCCATGTTGCACCGTAGGTCTGAATCCATAGTTCAAAATTATTCAGAGTATCTGTATAACGCGCATACCATCTGAGAAATTCCTCAGTACTGAAAAGCCTGAGAAGAATCATGAGTATAAGTGCGATAAGCAGGGAGAAAAATGCCATCGTTGAAAATCCGTAAGATAAACTCTTTTTGCTTTTCAAAAGATGTACCTCCCCTTTCTGATTACATGCCATCAGCACATAATATATCAATTTATTTTAACATTAATCCTAGGTAACCGTCAAGTATATTTTTCCTTATTATGAATTTTATGGTGACAAATTGAGTATTTTATGATAGAATACTGATAATAAAAATTGTATTTTAAAGGATGGTACGAAATGAAGCTTGTTATTCTTGACGGATATGAGGCAAATCCCGGTGACCTTTCATGGGAATGGATGAAAGAAATCATTGATGAGGTTGTAATTTATGATGCCTCTGAGCAGTGTGAGGTTGTGGAAAGAGCCAAGGACGCCGATATTATTGTTACCAACAAAAAGCTCCTTACAAAAGAGGTGCTTGAGCAGCTTCCCAAGCTAAGATATATTTCCACACTTGCAACGGGCTACAACATGATAGATACAGAATATGCCCGTTCAAAAGGTATTGTTGCATCAAATATACCTGCATACAGCACTGACGGCGTTGCACAGCTTGTGTTTGCTCTTCTTCTTGAAATCACAAACAATGTTGCTCTGCATAACGACACTGTCAAGGACGGTGAATGGACAAAAAGCAAGCATTTCTGCTATTGGAAAACACCTCTGACTGAACTTAGCGGCAAAACACTTGGCATTGTAGGCTTCGGCAAAATCGGCTCTGCCGTGGCACAGATTGCAAACGGTTTCAAAATGAATGTTATTGCATATTCACCCAACACAAAAACCTATGACGGATTCGGTAAGGTTGATTTTGTATCACTTGACGAAGTCATCAGAAGCAGTGATGTAATTTCAATCCACTGCCCCCTTAACAAAAACACTGAAGGACTCGTTGATATGGAGTTCCTTAAGAAAATGAAAAACACAGCATACCTTATCAACACCTCAAGAGGAGCTGTTGTTGTTGAGGAAGACCTGAGAAAAGCCCTTGATGAAGGCATAATTGCAGGTGCAGGTGTTGACGTTCTTTCCGTTGAACCTGCAAGAGCTGACAACCCGCTTCTTAAGGCAGATAAATGCATAATCACCCCACACCTTGCCTGGGCAAGCTTTGAATCACGCTCAAGGCTTATGGAAACCCTCAAGTTGAATATCAGAGGCTTTGTTGAAGGCAAGCCCGTGAATGTGGTTAATTGAGCAGCCGGCAATCAGCAATCAGGCTGTGTGCCTTCGGCACAAGTCATGCGATAAAACTTGAAATAGACGCATAAATTTACACCGCACTTATTGAAGTGCGGTGTTGTTTTGATTTAACATTACAGTGCTATTAATCTGATTCATTATGCATAAAAAAAGCACCCAAAGGGTGCTTTTTCGTTCTGCTCTTATTCTGTGAAGCCTGATTCTACAAGCTTAACAAGCTCTTCAACAGCCTGTTCTTCATCGGGACCGCCGGCGATGATGCGGATATCAGTACCGCCCATAATGCCGAGTGAAAGAACACCGAGAAGGCTCTTAGCGTTAACTCTTCTTTCTTCCTTTTCAACCCAGATTGATGACTTGAATTCATTTGCCTTCTGGATGAAGAAGGTTGCAGGACGAGCATGAAGACCTACCTGATTCTGAACTTTTACATCTTTAACAAACATATCTATTACTCCCACACAAAAGTATTTTACCTTGACAAAACCAGGGGAATTCACTTCGGTTTTGCCTTTGGCAGATTTATCAATTTCTCATATATTATACCACAAAACTTTTCTTCGTCAATGAAAAAAAGACACTTTAAAACATTTTGGTTGGTAGCCTAAATGTTGCACAAAATTTAAAGGTAAATTTGTTTAATTTAACTATTGTGGAGAACCAAGGGTCGAGGGCCGAGGGCCGACAACAATGGTTTCAGAGATAAAATGTAAATAAAGTTCATTAAAAAGCTAATTTTTTTAATAATGATGTTAACATTTTCTTTATTTCATCGCACAATAAAAAAGCATTTTGAGTTTCCTCTTTTGTTAAGTAGTTTTGCCTTACACAAATATATAGCTGAGTTTCAAGTTCCGCCCTTGAGCCCCTTGCAATAACTAAAAACTTAGCATAATCCTTTGTTGAGCTTCGTTCATAACCTTCTGCAATATTTGAAGGTATGGAAACAACTGCTCTTCTCATTTGATTAGCTAAAGCATATGTTTCTTCTTTAGGCAATTTTCTTGTAAGTTTGTATATTTCATCAACTAAATCCATTGATTTTTGCCAAACTATTAAATCTTTATATAAAGTAGCCATGATTTACTCTTCTTCCGGTTTCTGAATTTCCTTTGACTCTCAGCCCTCGTGCCTCGACCCTTGGCCCTTCGTCTCTTGCTTTAACTTCCTCAAAAACTCGATATCTTTTTTTGTAAGCTCCGCCTTTGAAAGCATGTCGGGTCTGCGAAGATATGTTCTTTCAAGGCTTTTTTCTCTTCGCCACTTTTCAATGTTGGCATGGTGTCCCGATAACAGTATATCCGGAACCTGCTTATTTTGCCACTCAAAGGGTCTTGTATACTGCGGATACTCAAGAAGTGATGAATAATGGCTTTCGTCGGTAAATGCATCTTCATTGGCAAGAACACCCGGCAGCATCCTTGAAATACTGTCTGCAAGAACAAGTGCCGGAAGCTCACCGCCTGTGAGCACATAGTCTCCGATTGATATTTCTTCGTCAACTATTTCCTCAATTATTCTTTCGTCCACACCCTCATAATGTCCGCAAAGAATTGCAATGTTGTCCATTTCCGCAAGCTCCTTCACCCTTGATTGAGTGAGTGTTTTACCCTGCGGTGACATGAATATAAGGTGCGGTTTTTTTCCGATTTCTTCACAAAGACTTTTATAGCAATCATAAATAGGCTGAATCTGCATTATCATGCCCATTCCGCCGCCGTAGGGCGTGTCGTCAACCCTTTTATGTTTGTCTGTTGAATAATCCCGGATATTACGGCAGCTTATTTCAACCCTATTTTCCTGCCTTGCCCTGCCGATTATACTTTCAGCAAGAACAGACTCACACATTTCCGGAAACAGTGTCAATATATCAATTCTCATCGTCAAAAATTCCTCTCAAGGGACGGATTCTGATTATTCCGCCTGCCACATCAGTTTCAATAACAACAGGCGGTATAGCAGGAATAAGATACTCCCCTTTTTCGTTTGTGATGTGCCACACATCGTTAGCACCGGTCTGACTTACGTCTGTAAGTATACCGTAGCATTTACTTTCGTCATCAGCATCAACAACTCTGCAATCCATAAGCTCCTGAATAAAATATTTTCCTTCGGGAAGCTTTGCATCACTGCGCTTCATGTAAAGCACCTTTTCACGGTATTTGGATGCTTCTTCAATGCTGTCAATTCCGTCTGCTTTCATAATAACCATATTACCGTTTGGTCTGCAGCTGACCTTAAGAGGCTTTTCACCCTTTTTGTCAAGATACAATGTTTTGAATTTTTTCATGAATTCGGGACTGTCACACCAGGGCTGAACCCTCATTTCACCCCTGATACCGTGTGTTCCCGTTATTTTTCCAATTTCAAGATAATCTTTTATCATAATATCACCTACTGTCGGAGCTGAGCTCTTACTAAAACTAAATGGCTGTTAAAAAACAGCCATTTGATTGAATTATTCTTCGGGAAGCACCCAATCAGGATTTACTTCTACACCGAAATAACCTGCAAGAACCTCATAAAGCTTGTTCCATAACATAATAAGAATACTTTCTATTGTTTCCCATGCTTTCATAGCGTTTTCCTCCTGTAAAGAATTTACAATGATATTATATACTATTAATCATTGAATTTCAATATCTATTCATATTTTTTTACTCAGAAAGATATTTATCAACCTCTGCCTGAGTCATGTTGAGCGCGCCTTTCATGTGATCAATAAAAATTTCGCGTTTCTTTTCCACTATCTTTCTGAGTGTGGCAACACGGTTTTTCCATGCATCATAGCTTGAAATATCCCATCTGTCAAGATAATAAGGCATTTCGGAATCAATTTCTGCCACAAGCCCATCAAGGATTTTCAGCATTCTTTCTGTTTTGAAGGTAGTTTTTAAATGTTCGGAGAAAATTTCAATCATTCTCTGACGGAAATTCTTATTTTTAATCAGGTTACTTGTTATAACGGTACTGAATCCCTTACCTACGCCGTGGCCTTCGGGATCCATATAATTATCAATTACGTTATACTCATAGGTAGAACCAAAAAGTGACCAGTCAACATCGAAAAAGATCCAACGCCATTTTGCGCCCTCTTTATTTTCTCTCCAGAATTTGATGTTACCCGTATCGGTATTTGTGAAGAAGGATTCGCAAAGCCAATAGTTGATAAGCTCATCAATATCGATATACTGACAGACATAATTGTAATGCTCATCCTTTGATAAATCATGAGTTTTTATATAATCGGTGAGTTTATAATATTCATCCATTGAACCGCATTTTACATCCCTGTTGCCTTTTATTAGGTCTATGTTTTCCGGGTCTGCACCGTGATGATTTGCAAGATAATCCTCGTCGATTTTTTCTCTCAGGTCATATATACCGTGGTATTTGCCGTTGACATAGCAGACAACAGGCTGATAATCCATAATATCAATGTCCATCTGATTTTTGATTACCATTGCACAGAAGGCGTCTCTGATGTGGGCGACGTTGTAATCCTGACCACCGTTACGAAGAACAAGGGATGAGAAAACATTTACCTCATTGCCTTCAAAGAAGGGGTAACAGACTTCTCCGGGGCCGTACTTGTCCTTTAGCTTGATTTCAACACTCTTTTGTGCATTTGCTCTTGAATACTGCCCGAAAACGGATATTCCTGCATCAAAATTAACCTGAGCAACTCCGTCGGGGGTCATGTACTCAAAATTGACAGGTCTTTCCCAGTTCTGCCAGTAGTTAGCGCCGACGTGAGGGAAGGTTGAGGTATAACCTGGTCCGTCCGCCCAGATGCCCGTGTTGTAGTCATACAGATTTTTCTTGTCCGTGGTAAGAAAAACAACGGGAAGGTCGTGCTTTCTTTTTGTTACAAGGAAAGTGCTGCTCACCGTGTCCGAAGGCACATAGCCTTCTGCAAATGTTCTCGCTCTTACAACGGTGGTTTTATTAACAGTGATTGCACCATCATAAAGCTTTGATGTTTTTTTCGGCTCGCTGCCGTCAAGGGTATATCTGATTTCACCGAAGGGAGCTGTAATTTCAACGGTAGTCCCCTTGTCAACATAAGTGCTGGAAAGTGACATTTCAGGGTTTTTAAGGCTTTTTTCAAGCGTCTTTGAGGAATTTGCCTTTCCCGGTGTAAGAGCTGAATAATATTTTACTTCGTTAGTGCTGTTTACGTCCCTGCCGGCAGAATATCCACTCTGCAGTCTGCCGTATTTAAAGGTATCAACAATCACATTTTCGTCGTTCATCAGATATACGGTTTCACCGTAACGGTTGAGTCCGTATTTAAGATAGATATTGCCTGTGGAGGAGCTTACGTAATCACTGTCTCCGCAATAAATTGCAATGTATTTACCCGGAGCCAGAGTTTTGTCCGGTAATTGCTTAAAGCTCTCCGCTTTTTTGCTGTCGGAGAGCTTGTATGATGCAAGGTTTATTTCTTCTTTTCCTGTGTTGTAAAGCTCAACATAGTCAAAATATTCACCGTGGACTGACTGGGCAACGGTTGTGTTGACTGCGGCAACTTCTGTTATGGCAATTTCTCTGCTGCCTGTATAAAGGGCGCTATCGACACTTTCAACAAAAGAAGCTGAGTTCTGTTTACCCGGAGTTGCCTTTGGGAAAAAGACAAACTTTTTGGTATCCTCAAGACTTCTGCCGCAGGTGAGATTTGAGAAGAGCTCAAAAACCTGCACCTCGTCAATTGTTTTACCCGACTTATTGTAAAGCCTGAGGGTTTCTTCCGAACCGTTGAGTTTGAATGTGGCATGGATTTTACCCGAGCCGTCATATTCCTTCATTTTGCCCGAAAGATAAACAACACCATAGCCGCCGGCTTCTATTTTAAAAGTGGGAAAAGTCCATTTTTCCTTATCCGTAGTGTCATCGGAAAGGCTGTAACCGCGAAGGTTGATTGTTCTTTCCGTTGTGTTATAAATTTCAACCCAGCTTACAAAATCACCGTCTTCGTCCATAAGGGTTTCCGTAGTGTTGGGTGCATATTCGTTAATATATACTTTACCTTTAAGGTTTTCTTCAGGTTCAGCAACAACTGCCGTGATACTGTCAGAATTTTTCTTACCCGGTGTGGGGGTGTCAAACACAGTAAGCTTGTTGTTCTCATCAATACCGAAGCTCTGGTCGTCTTCAAGGGGAAGAACATTGACCCTGCAAAGCATTTTGCCCTTTGCGTTATAAAGATAGATGCTTTCTCCCTTGGTGCTTATTGACAAGGGAATGTGAATGATTCGGTTTTCCGTGTCAACCTTTTCGGAGCCATCGGCAAACACAACAAAGTATTCACCGGGCTTAAGAGTAAAATCGGGGAAAACAAATTTATCCATATTAGAGGAGTTATCAGTGAGCATATATCCGCCAAGATTAATGGGATTTGCAGTAGGATTATGTAATTCAACCCAGTCACAGACATCACCGTTCTCATCGCTGAGAGTTGTAACATTATTGGACATAACCTCGGAAATATATACATCCTTTGTAATACCTGTGTCATTGCATGCCGTAAGGATCAGGCACACCAACAAGGTTAATATTAAAGTTAAAAAGATTTTTTTCATACTGTTCACCCTTCAGTGGTTATTTATTGGAAAATAATATCATCAAATTTACCGCTTACACAGCCTGCAAGGTCTTCCGGTGAAAGAATAAGCTGAACACCAAGCATACCGCCACTAATTATTATCTGTGAAAAATTGAGTGCTGATAAATGAATAACTGTTCTGAACTGTTTTTTCATTCCTATAGGAGTACAGCCGCCACGGATATAACCTGTTACCGTTTTGATATCCTTTACATGAAGAAGCTCAACACTCTTTTCATTAACAGAAACAGCTGCTTTTTTAAGGTCAAGCTCTTTATGAACAGGCAGACAAAAAACATAGTATTCCTTGCTTTTTCCCACAGCAACAAGGGTTTTAAAGCTGATATCATAGCTTTGAGAAAGCTTATCGGCAATGTGCACACCGTCAATAAACTCATCACATTCGTAGTAATTAACGGTATATTTTACCTTATTTTTATCAAGAATACGCATTGCATTGGTTTTTTGTCGCTTATCCTTTGCCATAAAAAACAACCTTTATTGACTAAAATTATTCTGTGGGTTATAATTCATGTATATGATATCATACAAATATTAATTTTTCAACAAATAGGTGAAGAAAATGACAAATATTATTTGTCCCGTATGCAGCAATACGCTGCACAAAGAAAACAGATGCTACAAATGTGAAAAAGGGCACAGCTTTGATGAGGCCAGGGAAGGGTACATCAATCTTCTTGTGGGCTCAAAATCCGGTGCACTTATAGGTGACAACAAGGATATGGCACGGTCACGCCGCAGCTTCCTTTCAAAGGGATATTTCTCCCCTCTTGCCGACGAAATTGTGACAATAACAAAAGAAAGCGGCAAGAAAAATCCTCTTGTTTGCGATATATGCTGTGGTGAGGGTTGGTACGGTGATTACATAAAATGCAAAACTGACTGTGAAATGGTCGGATTTGACATTTCCAAGGAAATGGTACGTCTTGCGGCTAAAAGAAGAAACGGTATAACTTACTTTGTGGGCAACCTTGCAAAGATTCCCCTTGCAGATTCATGCGTTGACATTGCGTTTCATCTTTTTGCCCCTTTTCACGAAAAGGAATTCAGCCGCATAATAAAAAATGACGGTCTTATAATCACTGCCGTGGCAGGTGAAAACCATCTTTTTGAAATTAAAGGAATTCTTTATGACACACCATACAAAAATGATGAGGAGCCACCTAAAACAGAGAAGCTTGCTCTGATTGAAAAAAGAAAGGTGACTGAAAAAATTCACCTTTCAACAAAAGAGGATATAGATGCTCTTTTTAAGATGACGCCATATTATTATCACACAAGTGAGAAAGACAAAGCAAAGCTTGACTCTTATGGCGAGCTTGATGTGACAGTTGATTTTGCAATTTTTGTATATAAAAAAGCAGAGGATTGATCCTCTGCTTTTGTTGATTTTATTCTTTTGAGAAGCCGTAGTAAATGTCTTCTGTGTAAACGTTGTTCTCGTCCTTGTCGTGGTGTGAATACCATACCTGAGCGAAGAAGGGATTTGTCTTTGCGATTTCGTCATACTTCCAGGGCATGGGAAGACATTCGGGACACCAGTGACCGCCCTTGAGAACAAGGTTGGGTGACATTTCGAATTCGTGACCGCAAGCACACTTCCACTTGATGGGAGTATAAACATCCTTGCCCATCTTCTTTGAAAGACATTCGCCGCCTCTGAATTCTGCAGCCTTTTTCATATCTGCAATACCGAGAGTATTGAAGTCCTTGGTTTCATCGTAACCGTGGTCAAGGTAGCTCATTTCAAACTTATCGGGGATAATAACTTCAAATTCATCCCAAGTTTTGGGGATTGCATTGTACTTTTCAAGTGAGCCGTAGTATGCTGTGATTCTGTCCTTCATACCGTTCTTGATCCATGCCTGTGTACCGTAAAGCGGTGTGTTAGCGATAGGCTTCATAAGGAACTGCTTAACAAGGCTGAGAGGAGCAAGACCTGAAAGCTTATAGAAGAAAGCAACCTGATCTGCCATTCTCTTGAAGTATTCCTTAACAGGAACATTGTGTCTGAAGTGAAGGTAATTTTCAAGGTCATCAGCATCGGTGTACCACTGACCGTGGAAGTTCTGTGAAATGAACCAGTTGGGATCAAAGAGCTTCTTGGGAACATCTGCACCCTTCATGCCGATTGCATTGAGAAGAAGAACTTCAAATTCATAGTTTGTGATTCTGTAATCGGGGCCTGAGCTGATGTTATAGAATCTTCTCCAGAATTCCTCGGGAACAGCATCGTTACAAACCTTTGCACAAAGAAGACCGCTGTCTTCAACAGTTGCCCATTCAAGAACACCGTTGATGGGTACGTGGAACATGATGGGATCCATATTCTTGAGAATTTCGGGATAAAGGATACCGGTCTGACGAAGTGATACCCAATACTTAAGACCTGATTCTGCAAGAATTGCTTCTGCCTTTGTTTTTGAAATTGCATAGTGGTCATAGATACTGATCTGAATCGGGTCACCTGTTCTGCCCCAGTGTGTGGGATAGTTTCTGTCACCTGTCTGAGCAACAGTACCGATATATACAACCTTAACAGCATCGGGATCAGGCTGAGCCTTAACAGCCTTAACGATGTTTTCCATAGCTGTAACATTTGTGTAAAGTGTCTTCTTGGGGAAGTAGTCAGCTGCGGGAGAAACAAGACCGCCAACATGAAGAACATAATCTGAGCCTGTTACACATTCAAGAATATCTTCATAATTTACAAGGTCGCCCCAAACGATTCTTACTGAGGGATCGTTTTCATAAGCAGCAAACTTTTCTTTGTTTTTCTGGCTTCCGCGGTTGAGAACAACGATGTTGTACATATCGCGTCTTTTATAGAGCTCTTTAAATGCCTGGAAACCCATTGTTCCGGTTGAACCGGTAAGAAATACGGTCTTTTTCATTATTTTCAGCCTTTCTTTTAAAAAATTAGGATTTATTAATAAACCCGAGTTAAGTTCAGTATACAACATATTTTTGCAACATTTGTTAACAATTGATTAATTTGTTCGGCAATGTAATGTCAAATCAGTTTAACATAAAATCAACATAAAAATAAGAGCTGCTGCTTTAAAATGCAACAGCTCTTTTCTGTAAAAAAATTACATTCAGTTATATAAAGCACTTATCTCTTCAGCTTTAGCCTTAACATCTTTTCTGAGGCTTTCGGGAGCAATAACCTCAACCTTTTGACCGAACTGCATTATCCATGAAACAAGACCTTCGCTTATAACACACTTGGTCGAAAGAGTAAAATGTCCTTCCCTTTGACTGTTTCTTATTGTTACTTCCGTACCGAAACGGTCAAGAATCTCTTCGAGAATTGTATAGTCACAGCTTATTTCCAATCTGCGGTTATCACCGCTGAACATGTTGAAAATTTTACCTGAATAATCAGCTGAATCAAAAAACTGCTTATAGGGAGACACCTCGCTGAAGCTGCGGCTTTTTTTATCGGTAATTTCAACCTTTTTCATACGGTCGATTCTGAGATGCATAAGATTGTCATACTTTTCGTTATTGCTGACAAGGTAGTAATGGTCATTGCTCCATATCATTGCATAGGGGCTTACACAGTGCTCCTTTTCCAGCACGGTTATTTCAGTACCGTCCTCGCTTATGCAACGCTTACCGTATGTAAAGGATATCTGTCTGTCAGATGAAATTGCACGGTGAATTATATCAATGTTATAGTATATCTCCTCGTTAGTACATTTCACTCTGTTTTCAATATACACCTGACCCTCAATGGTATTCTTCTGCTGTTCACTGCAAAGAGTACCGATTTTTTTGATAAGCTCTTTTGATTTTTTCTGTGTGATGAAATTCGCCGCCTGAACAGCATCAACAAGCAGTCTCAGCTCAGGAAGCTCAAAGTCTCTTGCAAGAAGACTGTAACCCGGCTTCGGATATCGTGCGCTTTCTATATCCATACCGTAACGGCGAAGAGTTTCAATATCGCTGTAAACAGATTTTCGTTCACAGGTTATCCCCTTTTCTTCAAGCATTTCAATAATCATATCAACACTTACAGGATTATCCTCATCGCTTTTTCTTTCAAGCAAATCCTTGATATATAAAAGCTTCAGCTTAGTGTATCCTTTATCAGCCACAGCCCTCACCCCTTTTGTTTTCTTCATATAATAACGGTATTCTTTGTGCAAAGTTTCTGTATTCCACACAGCAGTGCTCTGCCATACCTTTTGCAGTTTCACTGTTGAGCATAACCTTTCTTAAAAGATGATTTTTAAGCCTTTTACCCAGCCAAAAGCGGCTGACCATGAAAAGTCCCCCATCTTTTTCAAAAAATATGTGTGCCATTTCCGTGTGTTGAAAAATTCCGCCAAAAGCACCGACATGACCGCACACTATCGCTGCAACATTGTTTTTCTTCATCTCTTCACACGAAAAGCCGAAGCTTTCCGGTGTTACAAATTCAATGGAAAGAGGCAATATAAGCTTACCGATTTTTTCAACCGGATATTGAACATTGCTTCTGAATTCCGGAACAGATGTCTGAGCAAAATATTTCTTATCTTTCTTACGGTAACCAACTGCAAAATGCTCACCGGGATACCATGCTTTGTAGCGTTCACTTTTCTGCGGATGCCACCAGAACCACCATTTTACCATTTCGGCAGTAACATCAGGCATAGGGCAGAACATTGACACAAGCCAATCACCGTTTTTCATTTTTGCAAAACCCGCCTGAGTATGAAGTGAAGCATCTGATAAAATCAAGTTTTTGTCTTGAAAATCTGTTGCAGTTACTTTCCCCTCTTTTGCCAGCGACGCGGCAATTTCATCAGGTACAGCGCAGGAAGGCATTTCAAAATATTTTCTGATACTCATTTTACACCTCATGCATCAGGAATTTATATAATTCCAAAACAGGCACCGTTAAAAATCGGTGCCCGTCTTTATCAATAAGTCATTTTTGCGTTAAGCTCTCTCACAACATCTTCATGAAGTTTAACGAGCTCTCTGTCATAGGAAAGCATACCGTTAACTTCAAATTCAACGTCAGAAACCTGTGTATAAACTGTTGCAGAAAGTCCCTTTTTGATATTGGGAATAATCTGATTTTCGTGTAGCTTTCTGTAAGCATTTGTAAGAGAATCCTTGCTCTTATACATCTGATAACCGAAGCTCTTCTGATAGTTCCATACATGACCCTGAATGTTGTGGCTGTAGCCGCCGAATTCACTCAGAACAATTGGTCTGCCGTCGTACTTGGGAAGAATAACGGGAAGAATGTATTTGTGCATACTTCTGAAATCTGCACCCTTCTGATCGTACCAGCCGCTTGCGTGGTCGCAGAAACGGGTAGGATCCTTCTGCTTGGTCCAGTCACCGATTCTTTTTGCATCGAACTGTCCCCAGCCCTCATTAAAGGGTACCCAACAACAAATTGAAGTAAAGTTGTAAAGGTTATCAATCATCTGCTCATACTCTTCTTCAAACTGAAGACGCCATTCAATTTTGTCCCTGTTGAAGGTTTTGTATGTGTTGTCTTTTTTAGACAGATAAACAATCGGATTAAGTGTACCGTGAATATTGGGAAGAACGCCGGCATGGAAAAGGTTAAGTGCCTTACCGCCGCTTACCATATCCTGCCATACAAGCATACCGATTTTATCGCAGAGATAATACCATCTGTGAGATTCAACCTTGATATGCTTACGAAGCATATTGAAGCCTAAGTCCTTCATGGTCTGAATATCGTAAATCATGGCCTCTTCTGTGGGAGGTGTCATACCGCCGTCACTCCAATAGCCCTGATCAAGAAGACCCTTCTGGAAGTAAGGTTCATTATTGAGGAAGAGTCTGTTATATCCCTCATATTCACCGATAGAGAACTTTCTCATACCAAAATAACCCTTGACGCTGTCAGTTTCATCACCGTTGGCAAGTGAAAGAACAAAGTCATAAAGGAAGGGGCTTTCAGGACTCCACAGCTTTGCATCGGGAATTTTAACCTTACCGTCGGCAGGTAATGCTCCTTCATAAACAACGGCGTCTCCGTCAAGAACTTTTATATTAAGAGCACCTTCACCCTGTACCTTGGGAAGAATCTCAATAATACCCGCATCAATATCGGGAGTGATTCTGTATGAATCAATATAATTTTCATTAACACCTTCAAACCACACTGTCTGCCAGATGCCTGATGTTGAGGTATACCAGAAGCCATGAGATTCACTTGCCTGCTTACCTCTGTTCTGCCAACCGTCATCAGTGGGGTCCCATGCTCTTACAACGAGCTCATTTTCACCGTCAGCAAGATACTCGGTGATATCAAAGCTGAAGGGACAGTAACCGCCGATGTGCTTGCCAACCTTTTTACCGTTGACATAAACCTTTGCTTTCCAGTCAACTGCTTCAAAGTGAAGAATAACTCTCTTGCCCTTGAAGTCGTCGGTAAGAGTGAATTTCTTTCTGTACCAGAGAGCATCATCGTCGCTCACCCTTTTGCAGACACCTGAAAGACAGCTTTCAACTGCAAAGGGTACACGGATTTTATCTTCAAAATCGTCGCACCAATCCTTATCCTCATCTGTAATAGCGAAATCGAACCAACCGTTAAGATTCATCCAGCAATCTCTTACCATCTGAGGACGGGGATATTCGGGAAGCGGCAGATCACACATTGCTGCATCAGCCCAACGAGTTTTTAATGTCATCATAATATTTCCTCCGATTCATTATTTTTACTTAAGATAAGCAGTCGATACCCAACCGTTGATGCCGGTTGTTGAGTCTGTAACATAAGCCCAACCTGAAACACCTGATTTATAACCGACAACCTTAACAGGATGTCCGATGGGAATTGTTTTTACTATACCGTATGATGTTGCAGGACCTTTTCTGAGATTCAGTGTATCTGTTGTATACATAACCTTGCCGCTGCCGTTTGCATCAGGCTTAACAGTTCCTGAATGAGCCTTTGTTGTTGATGCTGTGGGTCTTGACTGTGAAACATAGCTTGCATTTGCCCAACCGTATACGCCAAAACGGGTTGAATATACATAACAGAAGCCGTTCTGCTTTGCATAAACAATAACCTCTGAGCCTTTTTCAAGGTACAGAACTCTTTCAGCAGAAGCTGATGCGGATGCTCTGACCGTAATGCTGCTTGCAGTTACGTATGCTTTATAGGTTTTTGAAAGATATGATGCAGGCTTAATTACCTTAACATCATTGATTCCGTAAGGATCTGTTGTTGTGGCAGGCTTTGTTGTTGCCGGCCTTGTAGTGGCAGGTCTTGTAGTGGCAGGTCTTGTTGTAGCAGGTCTTGTTGTTGTAACAGGACGTGTTGTTGAAGGTCTTGTTGTGGACGGACGTGTTGTTGTAACAGCTTCCGTTGTTTCTTCAGCTTCTGTTGTTGTAATTTCTTCTTCGGCTGTCGTTTCCTCTTCGGTTGTTTCATCATCAGAGGAATCCTCTGTGGTTTCAGCATCGTCTGTTGTTTCCTCTTCGGTTACATCAGTTTCCGTCAGGTCGCCTTCATCTTCTTCTGTAGTTTCTTCAACATCTGACACAGCTTCAGTTGTGGTGGTTTTGGTCGGAGATTTTTCAGGAAGAACGTTTTTAACAACATAGCCTCCTGCAAAAACAAGACAAACGAAAAGCAAGCAAAGGGCAATAACCGTTGCTACGGAGCTTTTAGCCTTTGAAGGCTTTACATAGATATCATCTTCATCGGAATCAACTTCCTCATATTCTTCATCATCCTGAACGGGAACAATAACGGCTTCTTCCTGCGGTTCTTCTTGCTTAGCGAGAATATCCTCCACATTTTCCATGTTTTCACTTTCGGAAACAAAGGCTTCATATTCGGGATAAACCACATCTTCTTCAGGCACACGGATATCGGAAACATCCTGAGCATTTTCCTGCTGAACATCTTCAGCAGCTTCTTCAGGAGCATCAGCCACAAAAACAGGCTCTGCTTCGGATTCTTCAACAATCGCTTCAGTTGTTTCTTCCTCAGCTGACTGTTCAATCTCAGCACTTTCAGAAGTATCCTGTGCAACCTCCTCAGCTATGTATTCTTCTGTAGCAGCCTGGGGTTCAACCTCGGCTTCAACTTCTGCCGAATAGTCGTACTCAGGAGCTTCAAAAGCGGGCTCTTGTTCAGCTGCTTCACTGCTTACACCCGAGCTGAAAACATATTCATCCGGTACATATTCCGGAATGCTTTCAACCACCTCTACCTTTTCTTCTGCGTAATCTGCGGGGAGCTCCATAGCGGCAGCACTCGGCTCTTCTTTTTTCATGCCTGCGCCGAATACATTGGGAGTATATTCAGGGATTTTGATTTCAGGCTCATTACTGCCGTCATCCTCAAGGCTGAGAATCATTCCGCAATGAGGACAAAGTTCAGCACCGTTTTCTATTTCTTTGCCGCAAAAACTGCATTTCATGTGTATCACTCCTGTATTTTAAACTGTGTAAAATTACCTAATTTATATATTAACATATAGTAAGTGAGATTTCAAGGACATAGTGTAAATTTTTAAACATCAAGGATATCAGATTACAGAAAATAACCTTAAAATAAATTTTGAAAGCACGTAAAAATCCCCTGCGATTTTGCAAGTGAATCACAGGGAATTTAAAGCTTTTATTTAATTTTTTCGAATCTGATAACATTGAAAGAAAGCGGCTCCAGCTCTGCTGTAATCACCTTGCCGTCTTCTGAAGGAAGCGGATTACGGTGCATTTTTACATCTTCCTTATCAAAGGTATTTTCTTTGTAAACGTCATATCCGTCCATGGATTCGAACTCTACAGCCTTGTAGCCTTCAAAGCCGAGAAGTGAAATATCAAGCTGCATTTTTTCGTCCATTGAACGGTTTACCGCAAACACAGCAATGCTTTGAGTTTCTTCATCAAAGGTAGCAATTGCCTCAAGATATGGCACGTCTGTGAATTCCTTGCAGTCGTATTTCGGTGAATCGATTATGGGTCTGAGAGCACTGCCTCTTGCGTACTTTGACATTTCACGGAAGGGATAGAAAATGGTCTGACGGAAGGCACCTCCGCCCGTTTTTGTGAATATGGGAGCAATAACATTAACAAGCTGTGCAAGACATGCAATTTTAACTCTGTCTGCATGACGAAGAAGAGTGATAAGCATACAGGCAACAACAAGAGCATCTTCAAAATTATAGATGTCTTCAAGCTGATTGGGTGCAGTTGACCACCTTTCTATGGGAGCACCGTTGGAGTGATACCATACATTCCATTCATCAAAGGAAAGATTAATCTGCTTTTTGGTCCTTTTTTTGGCTTTTACAAAATCGCATATACAGATAACGCTGTAAATAAAGTCATCCAGTTCCATGCTTTTTGCAAGGAAAGAAGGGGTATCCTTTGCGTGATTGCCGTAATACTGGTGAAGAGAGATATAATCTACATTGTCGTATGCTATATCGAGAGCTTCAGCTTCCCAATCACCGAAGGTTCTCATTCCTCGGCTTGATGAACCGCAAAGCACGGTTTCAATCGATGGGTCAACCCACTTCATCATTTTTGAAGCTTCGTTTGCAATTCTGCCGTATTCAAAAGCAGTTTTGGCGCCCATCTGCCAGGGACCGTCCATTTCATTTCCCAGACACCAAAGTTTAACACCCCAGGGGTCTTTATATCCGTGATTAATTCTCATATCTGAGTATTTTGAGCCTGATTTGTGATTACAGTACTCCACAAGTGCTCTTGCCGCATCAGGACCTCTTGTGCCGAGATTGACAGCCATCATAGGTGAGGTTTTTGCCTTCTGACACCAGCGCATAAATTCGTTTGTACCGAATTTATTAGGCTCTGTAACACCCCACGCGAGTTCAAGCCTTGCAGGTCTTTCATCAAGCGGACCAACGCCGTCTTCCCAATCGTAACCCGAAACAAAATTTCCGCCGGGATAACGCACAACGGGTACATCAAGCTCATTAATCATTCCGATAACATCTTTTCTGAAGCCTTCCTCATCAGCAAGAGGATGTCCCGGCTCATATATACCGCCGTATACAGCCCTGCCGAGATGTTCAATAAAAGAACCGAATACTCTTCTGTCTATTTCGCCGACCTTCATCTCACCGGCAATTGTCATTTTTGCTTTCATAATTTCTCCTTTTAATTAACTTAAATGCCGAAAGGGATGCTTTCATCCTTTTTCAGCAAAATTCTAACACAAAAGGCTTGCAGTGTAAAGTGAGATTTTCAATATTTTACGTTAACGCAAAAACTTCGGCACTTTCAACAAGCGCCGAAGTTTTTGTCCGGAGTTTCAAAATGGGATTTATTTTGAAAACAATGAAATAAGCCATGCTATTATCTGTGCAAAGAACTGCTCAAATTTATCTTCAAATGATAATACTGAGTTTTCGCGGTAATCATTATCATATTCCCAGTCTTTTTCAAGAATTCTTCCGTCTGCTGCACTGATTTCATAATCGTAATCTCTGTAAAGGCCTTGTTCTTCAACAAGGAAATCTACATCCCACTTACGTAATCCGTCATCATGGTCAAATTTAGCGTTCACATAAACTACATCTGAAGCCGAATAACCTGCATCACCTAAAGCGATATCAATGGCCTGATCCTTCGATATATCAGCAGCAAATGCAAAAAACGAAAGCGAGAACAACAGGAATAACGCAAGTACAAGTGCCGATACTTTTCTTAAATTCTTTTTCATAAATTTTCCACCTTTCAAAAATTAATACTCATATTATTGAGTTCAAAAATTCACCGAACCCTGAGGCTTCAGTTTTCTGAACCAATTTATACTATTCTGACGTAAAACAGGAGTATTCCTTTCTTTTTCCCTTTTGAAATTTTCCTGTTTAACCTTTTTATTCTTAACCTGTAAAATTGTCATTGTAAACATCCTTTCTTTAAATTTTTTCTGTTCTCTTTACACCTACATAATACACAGCCAAGATTAAAAAACGATTAGAAAAATTAAAAAATCTGATTATCACAAAAAAACGATGATTTTTTCAAATCATCGTTTTTTGAAGTGTTTTTTTATTTTCTGAATTCAACGGTGAAGATGCTGCCCTTGCCTTCTTCACTTTCCACACTTACTGTTCCCCCGTGAAGAACAGCAATCTGTTTTACCATTGGAAGTCCAAGCCCAGAGCAGCCTTCTTCACTTGAACGCGATTTATCGGCACGGTAGAACCTGTTCCAGATTTTATCAATATGCTCCCTCCCGATTCCGATTCCGTCATCTGCAACAGTGAGGGTTATTATACCGTCACTTTCTGTAAGCTTAACCCTTACAGTTCCTTTTTCCTTACCGTAGACAACTGCATTTGAAACAAGATTTGTAACAAGCCTGGTCATCATTGAAATATCAAAATCCATAAAAATATCATTGGATATTGCTTTTTCAAAGATTATCCCCTTTTCATTTAATGATTCAACATCATCGCACACGGCAGACACAAGCTCGCCAAGGTCTGCATTTATAAAATCAGGCTTTTCGCTTCCCTGCTCAATTCTTGAAAAATACAAAAGCTGCGCTATTATCTTTTTCATTGAAAGTGCCTGTTTCTTTACTGTTTCTATTCCTTCCCTGTCTTCAGCCGAAAGGTCCTGCCTTGAAAGCTGATACTCACATTCCGCAATAATTACTGCCGTAGGTGTTCTGAGTTCATGGGATACATCGGAGGTAAACTGTCTTTCTGTTTCAAAAGACAGCCTGAGTCTTTCAAACATGGCGTTAAAATTCTCAGCAAGTGTTACAATTGCAGGATCACTGTCAGTTACGGCAATCTGCTTTGTAAGATCATTTCCTGTTCTTGTTTTTGTCACAGCTTCACTGAGCTGCTTTACGGGTAGCATAGCTTTTTTGGAAATTATACTGCCCACAGCCGCCGCAAGAATTACAGTAAGAGGTATGAGCACAACGGCAATTTTAACAACAGTATCCCACACGCCTCCTCTGCCGTCAGCCCTGGTAACGCCTCTGACCCAGATATCATCATAACCCTTCACCTGAGAATAAAACTCTATTTCATATATAGGGTCAGCATTATATTCATAGCTCCGTGCAACCATAAGGTCTGTTTTTTCCGGCTCAACGCCGCTGGAGCTTACGGCGATATCCACAGCTTCACGGTATGTAAGAACACAGTCTTCTCCTTTTTTATCAAGGTCTCCGTCATAGGCTGTGTATGAATCAATACCGTCACATTCGGCACTTATGATATCTCCTGTTACACCGTGTATTTTAAATTCATATTTTGAAAACTCAATAAGACTGTCATAAACATAATAACCGTCGATTATATCAAACCTTCCCTTTTCAAGAGGTACATCAATGCTGACCCCTTCAGGGTAATTTCCGCCGATAATATTCCCTTTGCTGTCAAATACAACAGCAAAAACCTTGCCGTTTATGTAAGCAAAATCCGATTCAATATCAAGTATGCCGCTTTCAACTTCAATTTCATCAACATTTCTTTCAACGCTTCTCACAAGCTCCTGTTGAGCCTGTGCACGTTCTGCAGTTCCGGCTGCGGCAACAACGCAAATAATAAGAGCAACAGACATAAAACACATGAGAATTGTGTACCACATATTTATTCTGAATCTTATGGATTTGCTTTTCATCAGTTTAATTTTCTTCATGCTTTTTCCTCTTCACAGATTTATCTTCAGTCTTTCAGTACATATCCTACACCTCTGACGGTGCAGATAAGCTTTTTATCAAAGCCGTCATCTATTTTCTTCCTCAGATACCTTATGTAAACATCAATAACATTGGTGCCGCCTGTATAATCGTAATTCCACACACTTGTTTCTATGCTCTCCCTGGACATTACGGTACCTGCATTGCGGATAAGCGCTTCAAGAATTGCGTATTCCTTGGCAGAAAGCTCAATTTCTCTTCCGCCACGAGTTACCTGCCTTGACTTTACATCAACGGTAAGGTCTGCCACGGTGTAAGTGTTTGTTGGATTACCGCTGCTTTTTCTTGTAACCATACGCACTCTTGCGGCAAGCTCATCGAAAGAAAAGGGCTTGGTCAGGTAATCATCAGCTCCCAGATCGAGTCCGAAAACCTTGTCACAGGTTTCACTTTTTGCTGTAAGAAAAATTACGGGAGTATCAACCTTTTTCCGTCTCATCTCCTCAAGCACCTGAAAGCCGTCCTTTTTAGGCATCATTACATCAAGCACTATAACATCGTAAGACGCATTGCTGATATAATCAAAAACACTTTCTCCGTCAAAGCAGCTGTCAACACTGTAGCCTTCCTTTGTAAACTGCTTGACAAGTATTCTGTTGAGAGCTTTTTCATCTTCTGCAATAAGTATTCTCACGGTAACACCACCTTCTTTTTTTGATTTTACCATATAAACAATTAAAAATCCATTAAAAAATCTAAACACAGCATAAAAATATTTTTTTAACGCTTGTAATCAGTTTGCTGAGCTTTAAAAAATCCCCGTGCTGAAAAACACGGAGATTTTCTGAGTTTTATTTTGTGAAATAGCGTGAATAGACAAGCTTACTTGTGTTTTCTGTTACAAGGGTTTTGTCAACGGCAATTTCCTTTGCAGACCTTACATCACTGAAAAGGTTTACCGCATAAATTGTGCCCTCAAAATAAGCTTGCTGCTTCTTTCTGTTATCGTGGCCTATACAATATCCTGAGCGCACATCGGGAAGCTTAGTGCTCATTTTGATGCTTTCTTTATATACACCGTTGAGATAAAGCTTTGCAGTGGTTCCGCTTACGGTAACAGCAAGGTGTGACACCTTGTCTGAGCGAACATCTGTTTTGAAAAGATAGGTATAAACCTTTCCGTTTGTCTTTACATAAATACGGGGATTACCGTTTTTATAAATTTCAAGGTTTATCTGATTTTTCTTGTCTCCGCTATAAGTACCGAGGAGTACACCGCCTGCACCGCTGTGCTTTTTGGAAAGCTTGTATGTGACTTCAAAGGTACAAGGCACGGAGCTGAAGGTCTTGTTGATTTTGTATATTTCGTCCGGTGAGGCACAGCGTAGGCCTGCAAGACCTGTATAGCTCTTATAAAGCTCATCGGAATTTACAGAGTATTCTTCAGCCTTGAGAATCTTTGAGCAAACGGTACACTTCTTATGTCTGATACCGTACTTATCGGAAGTAGCTTTGACGTTAACAATCCATTTGCCTGATGAATGACCTTTACGCTGACTTTCCGCATCACACACATAGCTTACAAAGTTTCTGCTGCAAAGAAGACCTGACGTGTTACCGGCCACAAGTATTCTGTCTTTTTTGATTTCGCTTTGTGTTCTGATATCAGAGAACATATTGACAGAATAAATTGTGCCTTTGAAGTAACCGCTGTTACCCTTACGGTTGTCTCCGCCGATTCTGAAGTTATCGGTTATTTTCGGAAGCTCCGCGCTGAGTGACCTTGTCTGCATTTTTTCACCGTTCACATAAAGTGTTGCGCTTTTACCGTTTACGGTTACTGCAATGTTTGTTGTTCCGTCTGAGGTTCTGATATCCTTTGAGAATATGCAATCAACGGTTTTGCCGCTGTTCATGAAGAACAGTCTGACTCTGCCGTCTGAGCATATTTCAAGGTTAAGCTGATTGCCCTTGCCACCGTTATAATTGCCGACGATAACACCTGCACTTCCGCTTATGCTCTTCGGTACTCTCACAGTAGCCTCGATGGTTTTGGGTGTGCTTGTAAGATTTTTACCGAGGGTGACTATACTTGATTTGCTGAAGCTCTGACCTGTAAGACCCGCTTTTGCAAAATCAGATTTATTATTATCTGTGAAATATGCCGAGTAAAGAAGTGACGCTGCTTTTGAGGTTACTGCAACAGCATCCTTTTTGATTTCCTTGTCAGTTCTCACATCGCTGAACAGATTGACAGCATATATTGTTCCAAGGAAATAAGAAGAGTTACCCTTTCTGTTGTCACCGCCGATTACATAGTTCTTTACGGCATCGGGCAGGCTTGCAGAAAGCTTTTTCGTCTGGGCTTTCACTCCGTCAATATAAAGAGTTGCTGTTTTGCCGTTAACCGTTACTGCAATATTTACGGGCCCCGCATCGGAACGGATATCCTTTGAGAACAGACAGTTAGCGCTCTGCTCTCCCGACCTGAAGAAAAGCCTTATTCTGCCCTTTGTGTAAACCTCAAGATTAATCTGTGCCGAGTTATCGCCTTTGTAGTTACCCACAATGACACCGGCACGTCCGTCAACACTCTTGGGCACTTTTACGGTAGCCTCAAAGGTATGAGGTGCCGATTTTAAGCTTCCGTCAATTTTGCAAGACTTTGTTTCGCTGAATTTCACACCTGTAAGAATTGCTGTTTCAAAGGTTTTCTGACCGTTTTCAGTTGTGAAATATACAGAGCGCAGTAAGGAAGATTCCTCTCTTCTTACCATAATTGCATCCCTTGCAATTTCTTCGGCTGTTCTGACATCGCTGAACAGGTTTACGGCATATACAGTTCCTCTGAAGTAAGACGAATTGCCTTTTCTGTTATCTCCGCCGATTTTGAAGCCTTGGGTTGCTGAGGGAAGCTCTTTCGAAAGTTTTTTGCTTTCAGCCTTTACACCGTCTATATAAAGAGTTGCAACTTTTCCGTTGACTGTTACCGCAATATGCACCGGAACGTCGGAGCATATACTTTTACTGAAAATACAGCTTACCTTTTTTGAGCCTGTGTAAAAATAAAGTCTGACTTTACCCTTTTCGTGAACCTCAAGGTTAAGCTGAGGGCCGGTTCCGCCGTTATAGTTGCCGACGATAACGCCTGCCCTTCCGCTGACTTTTTCGGGAACATTCACAACAGCCTCAATTGTACGGGGCACCTTTTTCATTGTCGAAAGACTCACGGGACTGTCTGAAGCTGAGGTAAAGGTCCTTCCGACAAGATTACCTGTATTTACCGTTCTGAGAACTTCCTTTGTTTCAATCAGCTCGTTACATATGGTACAGACCTTGCGGATTATACCGTTTTGTGTGAATGAAACATCTCTGTCTGTTACCCATTTTGCTGAACGGTGAGCAACACCTGTGATTTCTTTTTTATCACATACCGAGCATATACGGTAGGTGTATCCGTCCTTTGAGGTTGATTTCGGATAGTATGTAAGCTCTTTGCCGTAGCTGTGCTCGACAATATCTCCCTTTGTTGTATATTGGGCAATTGTTGAGAAAACACTGTTCTCTGAGCAGGTTCTTTCTTTGATAACAAGAATATGGTTTGTCTGATATGACATGGAGCCGCCGTGGAAATTAAGAGAATTGAGCAATGACACGTAATAGCGCTTACCGTTTTCAGAATAAGAAATCTGCACATCCTTGTTATGAAGTATACCGTAATCAAGGTTATTGAAGGATTTGAAGCCGATATCCTTGCCTGTTACAAGGTCATCAAACACAGAATAATCAAAGTGCTCAAGGTTGGCATAAATCTTGTTTTTCGGATTCTTATTCTTGTGGAAGGATTCCGTAATCATTTCTTCAATCTGTCTGCCGAGCCCGAATGCACCGGTATATTCCGCAACATTCCATGTGAAGAGAATATAGTCATCGGAATTATACATCTTGCGAAGATATTTGCAGTAGGGATTATGAATTTCGTCCCATTCAACAGCACTGCCTCCGAGAGGGGTGAAATACATTTCAAAAACCTTATCGTTTTTAGTACCGAGATATACAACCTTTTCGTCATCGGGAATCTGATCGCACTTACCCGCACGGATAAGTGCAACCTGTTCTGCAGTCATTCTGTTGAAGAGGTTCTGGAATTCGTAAATTTTTTCCTGATTATAACAGTATTTGCCTATAATTCTGAGATAGTTACGGGAAACCTTATATATCTCTTCATGGTCTGAGACGATTGTTGCAGTCTGCATTTTGATGTTTCCGTTTGCGCCGTCACTTTTCACACCGTCGAGATTGGCACTTGATGTCCACACGGCGTTTTTGTGTACCTTACCGTTCATATCAAGATAATGCGATACCGCGCAGAGCTTTGTGTGCATCATATCGGTGCCGCCTCTGTTGTTACCGACAGTCCAATAGCAATAATTGAAATCGAGGTAATCACCTATGACACCTTTTTTAACGTATTTGGGGTCGCAGGGGTCATTGAGCTGTGAAGTGAAATATTCATAGAAGTTTGCATTTTTTGAGGAAATGGGATAAGCATCGCGCTGACCGATAACATTTACATGAATACCCATTTTTGCTGCAGTTACAAGAAGGTATGATATACGCACAAAACCGTATTGGTCGTAATTCTTACCCACAAGGCTTCTCATATAACCGAAATAACGACTGTTTCTGTTGATGTTAATGGCAGTCTGAACAGAGAAACGGTAGGAAGAAACGTCAATGTATACCTCTTCATCGGGATTTGCCTTTTTGTAAAGCAAAGCCTGATAAATAAGAAGGCCCTGACCGAAATTCACGTTGTTTGCAGTTTCATTTGTCTGATAAACAAAGGTATCAACCGAAACTGTTTTACCGTTGATGTTTTTGAATTTGGTGGTGTTTCTGCTCATGAAGTTGGACTTGTTGCTGAGCTTTTTAAGCTTATTGTATTTTTCATTAATGTCAGCATCGCTTGATTTTTTTCCGAGTGAAAATACATCCTCAACAGAAACAGGCTTTTTTGTTGATGTTGTTTTTTCTTCAGTGAGTGGAGGTACAGACGAGGTTATGCTTTTAACTGTGAGAACGGATGAAATTACCTTTGACCAATAAGATGAATTAAGGCTGCTGTAGCCTTCATCCGTATGCTTTGTCTTGTTGATTTTGAGCACAGCAGTTTTTTCGCCGCTGAAATACGGTGCCTTTGAGTCTTTGGCAACGTTCATTCCGATAACGGTTACTGTGGGATATTTTTCCGATGAAGCGTCCTCAAATACTATATGACCGTTGTCAGAGGTATTTCCGTCTGCCTTCAGGTTATAGAGATTGAGAGTGGATTTGCCTTGTGCAAAAAATGCTCCGCCCTTTTTATCTGCACTGTTCGATTTGACTGTGCCGCTGTAAACATTGACAGTGGATGATGAGTTACTGACAAAGCCACCGTTTCCGTCGGTTGTGTTTGAGGTTGCCGTAACACTGTTGAGAAGAACCTTTGAAGCACCGTTGGCAGACAGTGCACCGCCCTCGGAGTCTGCTTTATTGTTTGAAAAGGTGCATTTTTTCGCTGTTATATCTGACTTGCGGTCAGCATATATTGCACCGCCGCAGCCATCATTACCGCTGTTTGTTGCCTCGTTTGATGTAAACTTACAGCTTGTTGCATTAACAATGCCACCCTTTTTATAATTCTCACCTGTGGCATAAAGTGAAATTGCGCCGCCGTAAACTGCTGTGTTTTCACTGAAGCTGCAGGATGTAAGGCTTACAATTCTTGTTACAACGGTGTTATCGTTGTTGGAAATAAAAATTGCGCCGCCACGTGATTTTGATGAGTTATTGACAAAGCTTGTTTTCTTTGCGGTCATCTGACCGTAGGCACACACAGCACCGCCGTTACCGTTAATGCTTCTGTTGCCTTCAAATGTTGTGTTACCGTAAATAACAAGTATGCTCCCTGTCTGGGTGTGGATTACACCGCCGTCACCCTTTGAAGTGTTGTTTTTAAATGTGATTTTACCGTTTTTCTCATTTAATACATCACCTATAAGCGTGTGGGCCGAAGACTTGTTGGCTGTGTAAATTACACCGCCGTAGGAGCTTGCATGGTTTTTGGCGAATGTGCCTTCAAAAATTTCAAGCATACGGTTATTGAAAATAACGCCGCCATAAGCACCCTGATTGTCTGTGAAGCTGCCTGAATAAATGCTGAGATTACTGTTGTTATAAATTGCACCGCCGTATATTGAATCGGTGACAGCTTTTCCGTCAACTGTTTTATACTCTTCAACGGAATTATTTTTGTAATTACCGCCGTAAATATTCAAAGTACCGCTGATATTCGCTACCACAGAACCGCCGACACGGTTGGCAGAGGACAATTCATAAGCTTTTGCCGAGGCTCTCTTATTACCTGATTTATGTGCATTTTTAACGGTAACATTTTTATAAAGGTTTACCGTTGAGCTGTAAACCATAAAAATAATACTACCGTTTACTGCAACCTTCATGTTGTCCTTGTTACCGTCGATTGTAAGGAGGTCTGCAGCTTGTGATTCAGATTTGCCCAAGGTAAGCTTTGCCTGCTTTCCGAGCATAACAGCACTTCTGCCCTTTGAATTTTCACCAACAACAAAAATATCACCTGCAAAGTTTGCTGCTCTTGTAAGAGTGTGTGCCTGTGTTGTGTAGATTGTTACATCCCCGGTGATATAGAAAGTACGGTCAAGCTCAAAATCCTCGATAATTCTGATTTGCTTTTTGCCCGATTCAATTGCCGACTGAAGCTCTGCAGAAGATGCTACATCTGCCACATTTGATTTTGCTGATGATTTTACCTTCTGTGTGGATTCTGTTGCTTGCTGAGCGCTGTCATCGGTGCTCTGATTTTCAGTTTCCTGTGCAAGCTGCAAATCATCAGCTATTGACTCAGACAATTCCTGAGCGAAAATATTAACAGGAAGGGCTGAAAGCAGCATAAGAACAGCCATCAACACGCTGCACAGTCTGATTACCGGGTTTCTTTTAATCATAGTTATCTTTCCTTTCCGTAATTTTCTTTTTTCGGAAATCGACAAAAAATCGGATTTATTGACCGCAATTATATTTATTATATCATAATTAACTGTAACGGACAAGTCGTTTAGGTCAATATAATTATCTTTGTGTAACACTGCATTCACTAAGTTCATATTTATTTCCGTTTTTGAAGATTACAAACAAGACTTACCACAGGTAACACTGCGCTGCGGTTATTGACTTTTAATATATGGTGTGGTATTATATTTCAAATTATGTAATTATTCAGGAGGCGTTACTCAGTTGAAAACAGGACAAAAAATTCTCTTGAGGGTTATTCTGTTCAGTGTGCTGGTTCTTACTGCACTTTTGGGTCTGAACAGTTTTTTACAGCCGGTCTGGTTTAATTGGAATAACTACTACACCACCAAAGGCTTTTACGAGGAGCCGAAAAATACTATTGAGACGGTTTTTGTGGGTGCAAGTATTGTTACCAGCGGTTTCACTCCCACAGAGCTTTATGACCAATACGGTATCTGCGCTTACAATTTAGGTCTTGAACAGCAGCCCATGCTTGCCACTTATTATTGGACAGAGGAGGCATACCGTCTTCATTCCGAATCTCTTAAAACGGTAGTTTTTGACGTTTCAGGTCTGAGAAGCGGCTCTCCCAATGAATCCTTCTATCACAAATCATTTGATAACATGAAGTTTTCACAGGTTAAGTACAGAGCAATCATGGACTATAAAAAGGGCAACATCAAAGACGCACTTTCATTTATGATTCCCTTCATCTCATACCATGGAAGATGGAATCAGATTGAAACAAGTGACTTTACAAAATACGGTGCTGACCCTGTAAACGGCACAAGAGGTTATTATCACCTCACCCGTAGCTTCATTGAAAGAACTCCCGATGAAATCAAGTTACTCAACACCGTGCTTGACGAAAAAGCTGAAACAACAGAGCTTGACGAATATGCAATGACCTATTTCAAAAAGCTTGTGGAATTCTGCAAGGAAAAGGACCTTCAGCTTCTTCTTATCAAAACCCCCACACTCAGATGGTCTTCCTCACTGCACAACACCATTGTTGAATATGCAGAAGAATATGACCTTGATTTTATCGATTTCAACTATTCCCCCTACTATGAACAATTAAATTACGTTCAGCCCTACGACTCATTTGACGGTAAACATCTCAATTATTACGGTGCTTCCAAGCTTACAAGTGCCGTTGGAAAATATCTTGTTGAAAACTGCGGTGCCACAGATGTACGCAATAACGAAAGATATTCCCATATGGACGAACAGCTCAAGGAATATAAAAGCAGAGTTGAAAACCAGGTAGAGCTTATGGCTGCAAACGATGTTTCCGAATATCTTAAAACTGCAATCAGTGAGGATTCAACAGTTTTCATATCTATAAAAGAGGATTGCTCTGCTACTCTTACAGATGAGCAGAGAAGCTACTTCAAAAAAGCCGGTCTTGAAAAGCTTTCCGGTATCGCACCCTACGATTCATATCTTGCAGTTATTGACAAGGGCGAGGTTATACACGAGGAGCTCAGAGCTGCAAAAGATGCAAATGCAAATAAAACCTTCTCATACAGCGGTGCTCTTGCAAACGGAGCGCAATATACGGTGACAAGCGGAAAAACAAGCAAGGATTCCGTTTCATCCTGCAAAATCAGCGGTAATGAGCATTCAAAAAATTCAAGAGGTATAAATATCACTGTATACAGCAATATCACAAATGAGGTTGTAAACTCAACCGCCTTTGATACAACTGCAGAAAATTACAGACAGGAATACAGTCTTAATCTTGCAGACGAGCTTATGAAGGACAAAAACAACGTTGAGAAATATCCCGAGGATACTCTCTACGGAAAGGTTATACGCTTTATGGTGGGAGCTGATGACTACGATAAAGCAAATGAGCTCAGGCTCAAATTGGGTGAAAACGATGTTTTCGGCTTCCTTGACGCTTATAATAAGGATGATAAGATTATCGCTATTTCCGTAAGGGACGATGCGTCAAAAGCACTGACTGACAAGGACCGCAAGACTTTTGCCGAATACGGTCTTACCAAGCTCTCCGAAATTGAATACAGAGATTCTTACATTGCAATCATTGACGGTGGTGTGGTAACTAAAGAAATGATTGACCACGGCAAAGAGCCGATAACCGTTGAGCAGGACGGATTATATGTAAAAAGCTCCGGCAGAGAATCAGGCAATGTTTCATCAATTAAGTTCAAAAATGTTGAATATTCCGCTAATTTAAGAGGACTCAACATTGCTGTTTATGATAAGGATGATAACCGCATCATAGACACACAGAATTTTGATACAAGCACAATCGCAATAGACCAATAACTCATGCAATATTCCCCTTACCTCACGGTAAGAGGCAGTATATAAAAAAATTAAATTTAAGGAGATAAAAACCATGGAAAAAATTTTAGAAATTCTCAGATCAATCAGAAGCGACGTTGACTTCGAAAACGAAAAGAAGCTTATCGATGACGGTATTCTTGACAGCTTTGACATCGTGTCAATCGTTGGCGAGCTTTGCGACGCTTTCGATATCACAATCACAGTTGAAGACCTTGAGCCCGAAAACTTCAACACCGTTGAAGCTATCAACGAGCTTGTTGAACGTCTTGTTAACGAAATCTGATTTCATTCAAATTTCATCGTAAAAAAATTAAGTAGATAAAAAACACGGAAAAGAGAAGTATATATGGCTTTGAATTCTTTAAGTTTCCTGCTGTTTGTTGCTGCTGTTGTTGCGGTATACTATGTTGTACCTAAAAAATATCAGTGGGTTATTCTTCTTGTTGCCAGCTACGGATTCTATCTGTCCAGCGGCATAAAGCAGGTATTTTTCATTGTAGGAACAACACTGTTCACTTATCTTTCAGGACGTTGGATGCAGAAAATCCGCGATGCCTTCCAATCAGACCTCGCTGCTCTTGGTGCTGAAGCAACAAGAGAGCAGAAGCTCAACATGAAAAAAGAGGTAACAAAGCGTATCCACCGCATTCAGGTTGTCACAGCTCTTGTCAACCTCGGTGTTCTGGCTTTCATCAAGCTCTCTGACAACCTGAGCGTGGGACTTGACAGTATTTTTGCTTTCTTCAAGTGGGATATTTCAAATCCTCTTGAAAACATTATTGTTCCTCTCGGTCTTTCTTATTACACCTTCAATTCAATCGGTTATCTGATTGATGTGGGCAGAGGTAAGCTTAAGGCGGAAGAGCATTTTGGAAAGTTTGCACTTTTTGTTTCCTTCTTCCCGTCAATTGTTCAGGGTCCCCTGTTCAGATACGGTGAAGTCGGCACTCAGCTTAAAGCCCCCCACGATTTCAATTATGACAATCTGAAATTTGGTGCACAGCTCATTCTTTGGGGTCTTTTCAAGAAGATGGTTATTGCAGACCGTATCGGTGCAATTGCAGGAACTGTCTTTGCCCCCGGATTTGACAATTACAGCGGTTCACAGATATTCTTCGGTGTTCTTGCCTATTCTTTCCAGATTTACGGCGATTTCTCCGGCGGTACGGATATCACCCGCGGTGTAGCTCAGATGCTCGGCATAGAATTGCCCGTTAACTTTGAGCGTCCTTTCTTTGCCACATCAATGGGTGACTTCTGGCGCAGATGGCATATGTCACTGGGTGCATGGATGAGAGAATTTGTGTTCTACCCTGTTATGCTTTCAAAACCTGTAACAAAAGTCAGCAAGGCTTTCAGAAAACGTTATGGCAGCCATATCGGTAAAATCGTTCCTTCTGTTGCGGCTCCCCTTGTTGTTTTCTTCCTTATCGGTATATGGCATGATGTTACACCTCAATATATTACAAACGGTCTTTATAACGCAATTCTGATTTCTTCCAGTGTTGCCTTTGCTCCTCTGTTCAAGAAAATAACAGAAAAGCTTCACATCAACACTGAAACCTTCAGCTTCCGTTTATTCCAGATCGGACGTACATTCATTCTTTTATGTATTTCCAGAATTATTGTAAAGGCACCCAGCCTTACCGATGCTTTCAAGATGATAAAGGCATTGTTTACCGATATCGATTTCGGCTTCATTACCGGTCTTGACGGAAAAATTTTCACCTACGGCGTTGATCAGAAGGACATGGTGCTTCTCTTCTTCTCAATTATACTTCTGCTTGTTGTAGGCATACTCCAGGAAAACGGTATGAAAATCCGCGAAACTCTTGCAAAACAGAATATTCTGTTCCGTTGGCTTATGGTATTGGCTCTTATTCTCGCAATCCTGGTGTTCGGCATATACGGACCCGGTTACGATGCAAGTTCCTTTATTTACCGTAGATTCTAAAATAATCACAAGTGAGCCGAACACAAAGTGTAAGGCTCACTTATTTTTATACTAACTCACAGGAGGTTAATTATGCTCGAATCAATTGCTCTTACAATACAAAAGTTTGCTCAGGAAACGCCTGATCAAATTGCTGTTATCGCACAGGACAAAAAATGCACCTATGCTTACCTTGCTGAATGCAACCGTAAAGCAGCACTTTATCTTCAGAATAAAGGTGTTAAAGCAGGTGACCGTGTTGTTGTTGAAGCTGACCATACTCTGGAATATGTTTTCTTCTGGTACGGTATTCAGCTTTTGGGGGCAACCTTTGTACCTGTTGAAAAAAACACACCGAGCAAACGTGTTACTGAAATTGCAAATGAACTTGACGCTTCAACAATCGTTACGCTCAATGCACGTGAGGATTTGCCTGAGGCTTGGGCACTCAACGATATTTTCCCCGAAATTCTTGCTTGTGATGATTCCTTCACCGCAACAGCTCCCAACCCTGACAACCTTGCAGAAATCCTTTTCACAACAGGCACAACAGGGAAAAGCAAGGGTGTTATGGTATCCTTTGCAAATCAGGTAAACATTGCCCTTGCAGGTATTGAAACCACAAACATCAAATCAGATAACGTGTGGCTTATCCCAACCCCCATGAACCATGCTGCAGGTCTTCGCAAGGTACACATTGCAATGGCAGTCGGCAGTACATCTGTTCTTCTGGAAGGCTTCAGAAACATTAAGCAGTATTTCAAAACAATTCACGATTACAACGTAACATCTCTTTATCTTCCCCCTTCAGCAATTCATCTTCTTCTGGCTCTTGCTTCAAAGAATTTTGCTGAGCTTAACGGTCAGATCCGTTTCATTTATTCAAGCTCAACCGCTTACCCCGAAACAGACAAAGAAAAAATGCGCAAGCTGATGCCGGACGTATACATGTATAATTGCTTTGGTTGTTCGGAAGCAGGCGTTGTGTGTACAGATGAATTCTGTGTTTCAGGCGGCTCCAAATACACAGGCAGTGTGGGCAGACCGAACTCATACAGCGAGATTGTTCTTCTTGACGAAGAAGGAAATGAAATGAAGAATGCTACAGCTCAGAATCCCGGTCTTTGTGCAATCCGCAGCAAATCCGTTATGAAGGGCTACTGGAACGAGCCCGAGCTTACAGCTCAGGCAATCCGCAACGGCATGCTTGTTATGAGTGACCTTTGCTATTTCTCCCCTGACGGAGAGCTTCTGCTTGTAGGCCGCAGTAACGACACAATAAATCTCGGCGGTCTTAAGGTTGCCCCGACAGAGGTTGAAGAGGTTGTTCTTCGTGTGCCCTTTGTTGATGAATGTCTGCTGATTCCCACAGTAAGAGCTAACAACACTGCACTTAAGCTCCTTGTTGTGCTTAAGCAGGGCGCTGAGCTTGATGAAGCAGCAATCCGTAACATTATTGCAGAAAACCTTGAGCCCTACAAGGTACCCAAGCAGATTGTTACTGTTGATGAAATCATCAGAACCTTCAACGGTAAAATCGACAGAAAGCAAATGATTGCGAAGTATGCATAAATAAATTAAATCCGACAGTCTGTTCTATCATGTACTGTCGGATTTTTTTACTATAAATACTTGCAAAATCTTTTTTCACACTATATAATCAAGAAAACTGACTAGGAGATTAAATATGCATTTATTAAAAGTTGATAAAAATCATTATCAGGGGCAGGCCGACCCCTACATCATTGAAAGCGGCGGAAGATACTATATTTATGTAACAGGACACGATGCCGTTTATGCTTATCATTCTGACAAGCTTTTTGAGGGTTGGGAATACTACGGAAAGGTTATGAGTATACCTGACCACGATTCATTCTGGGCACCCAGTGTTATTGAGCTGGACGGTAAATTTTACATGTACAACTCAATTGAAATCTACAGTGACAAGCCCGATAAGGGCGGTCACAGAGGTGCTATGCACGTTTCTGTTGCCGATAATCCCCTTGGTCCTTTCACAGGAACAAAGCAGATTCTTCATCCTTTTTCAATTGATTCACACATCGTTAAGAACGAAGCGGGACTGTTTCTTTTCTATTCTGCAAACAGATTCGAAGGTGAAAGAATCGGTACATGCATTTACGTTGACAGGATGCTTGACCCCTTCACTCCCGAAGGAAAGCCTGTTCTTGTTGTTGAACCTACCCTTGACGAGGATATTTACAGAAAAGACAGATATAAAAAAGGTCAGCATTGGCACACAATTGAAGGCGCCTTCTATTTTAAAGAGGGAGACTGGCACTATCTTATGTATTCAGGCAACTGCTTTGAGCAGCCTACATATTATATAGGTTACGCAAGAGCAAAAACCGATGAAACTGACTTAACAAAAATTAAGTTTGAAAAATATCCCGATGAAAACACTTATCACCCCGTTCTTAAAGCCAATGAATTTGAAGAGGGCACAGGACACCATTCAATGATAAAGCAGGATGGTCAATGGTACGCTGTTTATCATGCGAGGGATTACGGCGATGAACTTAATGCCTTTGATGCCAGAAATGCGCGAATATGCAAAATCAATATTAACGATGGCATCATCACTGCTGAAAGATATCAGGACCATATATAAATTTAACCCACACAGATTTTCCGGAATCCGTGTGGGTTTTGTATATCAAAGTTACTGTTCTTTATAATTAAGAAATGACTGTTTCTGTTGAAAGTGCAATAAATTCACATATTCTTTCAAAAAATGACCGTTGCAACCTGCAGTTGCGGTTTTGCTATTGACAATCGCACAAAAGAACATGTACTATATAGGTGAACAAAATAAAGGAGGAAATAACATGAAAGAAAATTTGTCTAAATCAATTAAAATTATTGCCTTGGGGCTACTGATAACCGTAGCGCACCTTAAAATCAACGGATTTGACCTTCTTATTGACTGGGTCGGATATCTTCTTATTCTCATCGGACTTATGCCTGTCATTAAAGAATCAAAATATTCTTCAGCTATTAAAGCGCTTGGAATTGTTGCAACAGCCTGGTCCTTAATCAGCTGGGTGTGTGCTTTTACAGGCATCAGCCTTGATAACGTAATTGTATCAATGATATTCACTGCAGTTTATGTGGCTTATTACTTCCTTTTCATCACCGCTGTTGCTTTCTGTTCAAAAGAAGAAAACAGACAAAACAGAATACGGCTTTCGGCAATCATTAACGCTGTATTGCACATAGTCACAACTGTTATTGTGTTTATTCCTCCGCTGCAGATGGTTTCCGTTGTTTTGGGCTTCGGCAATCTCGCAGTACGCATCTGGATTTGTGTTGAGATATTCCTTCTTTCAAGTGCAGTAAAAAAAGAGGAAGAATGCACCTTAGCTGAAGAAGAACAGCACAACGACGACGGACTTCCCCCTACCATGATCCCTGACCCCTAAAAAAATCCGTGGCACTTCTGCCACGGATTTTTCTTACATAAGCTCACATACAAGCTCACTGTATTCTGTTGGATTTTCAATGGATTTGCCGGCAATAAGACAGGACTGCGCATAAAGAATTTTTGCATACTTTGCAACCTTTTTCTTATCCTCACCGTAAAGAGCTTTAATTTTCTCTGAAACAGCGTGGTTTTTGTTGATTTCAAGCACAACTGTAGCCTTCATTCCGCCCATTTCTGCGCCGGGCATTGCAGAGAGAACCTTTTCCATACCGAGGCTCATCATACCCTCACTTGTAAGGCACACGGGATGATTTTTAAGCTTATTGGTGAATCTTACTTCGCTTACTGCTTCACCGATGCTCTCTTTCATAAAGTCGAGAATTTCTTTTGCTGCCTCGTTTTCTTTTTTCAAGGCTTCCTTTTCTTCGTCTGTGTCAAGGTCAAGGCTGCCTGCACAGATATTCGTGAAGGTCTTTCCGTTATACTCGTGAAGCATCTGAATTGCAAATTCATCAACATCATCTGTGCAGTAAAGAATTTCAAAGCCCTTCGCCTTCACGCTGTCTGCCTGAGGAAGAAGGTCGATTTTGTCCACAGTTTCACCTGTTGCAAAATAGATTGTAGTCTGACTTTCAGGCATACGGTCCACATACTCTGAAAGTGAGGTCATTTTCTTTTCGTTTGAGGAAACAAAAAGGATAAGATCCTTGAGGGTATCCTTGTTTCTGCCGTAATCGCTGTAAAGGCCGTACTTGAGCTGAAGACCGAAGGCCTTGAAGAATTCTTCGTACTTTTCTCTGTCGGTTCTGAGCATTTTTTCAAGCTCGGACTTGATTTTCTTTTCAATATTCTTTGCGATAACCTTCAGAAGATGGTCGTGCTGAAGGGTTTCTCTTGAGATGTTAAGAGTGAGGTCGGCAGAGTCAACAAGGCCCTTGACAAAGGAGAAATAATCAGGAAGCAATTCCTTGCATTTTTCCATAATAACAACGCCGTTTGTATAAAGCTGAAGTCCCTTTTCAAAATCCTTTGAATAATAATCAAAGGGCGGATGCTTGGGGATAAACAGAAGCGCATCATAGGAAATCTGTCCCTCTGTTTTGGAGTGAATCGTTTTAAGCGGTGCTTCATAGTCGTAAAATTTTGACTGATAGAAGCTGTTGTAATCCTCGTCAGTTATTTCGCTTTTGCTCTTTCTCCACAGTGGTACCATTGAGTTGAGCTGAGTTGCTTCAAGAACTGTTTCATATTCGTCCTCGGTGCCCTCTTTAAGCTCAGTTCTTTCCATATCAAGCATAATGGGATAGCGGATATAATCAGAATATTTTGACACAATCTGCTGCAGTGTGTACTGACCGAGGTACTTATCGTAATCCTCTTCTTCGGTGCTTTCCTTGATGTGAAGTGTGATAACTGTGCCTGCTTCGTCCTTTTCGCAGGGCGCTACGGTATAACCGTCAACACCTGTGGATTCCCATTTATAAGCTTCATCACTGCCCTGCACCTTCGACACAACAGTAACCTTATCACTCACCATAAATGCAGAATAGAAGCCAACACCGAACTGACCGATGATTTCTACCTCACTGCCCTTTTCAACACCTGACTTAAAATCAAGTGAGCCGCTTTTTGCAATTGTACCGAGGTTACTTTCAAGCTCCTGTTCGCTCATGCCGCAGCCGTTATCCGAAACGGTGAGAATTCTGTTATCTTTATCAATTGCAAGGCAGATTTTATAATCACCTCTGTCCATACCTGTTTCGCCCTTTGCCATTGCATTATAGTAGCGTTTATCAAGAGCATCACTTGCATTTGAAATAAGCTCACGAAGAAAAATGTCCTTATGGGTATAGATTGAGTTAATCATCATATCCATGAGTTTTTTTGATTCTGCTTTAAACTGTTTTTTACCCATGATTAATTACTCCTTGTTGTTATATGTATTTTAGCACTCTCTTGCTTAGAGTGCTAAAATCTATTATAATCCTAGTTTTATTTTTGTCAAGTTAAATCGGGAAAATATTTAATTTGCCTTTTGATATTATCCGAATCCCTGTCTTCTATTGACAATAAACAGCCATTTTAGTATAATTTCAGCAAATAAAAAAGAAAAGGGAATAAACATCATGACAAGCACTTCAGGAATAATAATCGGTTCAATAGTGGTAATTTTTGCTGCTTTTGTTGGCATAAAATTTGCCAAAAGCGGTACACCAAGAAAAGATCTTAAGTTTCACTGCCAGCATTGCGGTACGGAAATACCCTACATACAGTTTGCCAACCAGGCATGCCCCTGCTGCAGAAGGTCAGCCAAGCCTTCAGCAGGTGAATACCGGGCTATACGCTTTAAGGTGAAGGAGAACCGCTTTGCAATCGGTTTTCTCGGCGTATTGTTCACGGCAATGCTTATTATATTGTTTACTCAGGAAATGTGAGCATAACAGAGCGAATTCAAACAGATAGACTAACAAATCAAAAATACAGGTGTTTTTACTGCAACACCTGTATTTTTTATTATGAGATATATGTTTTTAAATTAAAGATAAATATCAGCAACAATCGGAAAATGGTCTGAGGGGTAAATGCCCTGAACGGTATTGCGGATGATTTTATAGGTTTCTGCTTCAATACCCTTTGAAACAAAAATGAAGTCAATGGCTCCCCTGCCGTTATCTTCCTTTGTTCCATACTTTGTGAAGGTTGTTCCCTCGTCGGAATTTTTGGCAATATACCTGGTATCTTCAAAATGCTCACAGGCAACATCATAAACAGAACTATCCTCATGAGCGTTGAAGTCACCTGTCATCACAACATTACCCTCACCTGCGATTTCAAGCACTCTTTCAATGAGCACCTTCATCTGTGCATCTCTTGTAGAGTCAAGCACATGGTCAAGGTGAGTGTTGATGTGGGTGTATCTCTCACCTGTTTCTTTATTTTCAAGCACTGCCCAGGTGGCAATGCGGCAACATTTTGAATCAAAGCTCTTTGTGTAAGGCTTATCCGGTGTTTCTGAAAGCCAGAAGGTACCGCTGTCGATAAGATTATATTTGTCCTTCAGATAATAAATACTGCTGTATTCAGTGAAGGGGCCGAAATAGTCTCTTGCCTTACCCACACAGTCATATCTGTCACCGAGACTGCGTTTGAGCATCCGTTTCCAGCGGGGAGTACACTCCTGAACACCGAAGGAATCAGGAGCATAAGCAGTGAGCATTTCCATGGCTACCTTACCTCTGTTGGTGATTGTCTGCTCACCGTCATTTGCGCAGCGCACATTGAAGGAGATAACTCTCACAGTGCCCTCTGCTTTTTCGGGAACACCGTCGATTATAATTTCGTCAAATTTCACGGCACCGATTTGTGTATAGATACCGTAAGCGGAAAAGCCGACAACGGCAATTGCAACTATTACGATAAGAAGGATTTTAAGTGTTTTCATATTTATACTCCTTTTATGGCTTTTCAATATGATAGCATATATGATGACGGGTTGCAAGTGCAAGTGTGGGTTAAACTGAGCAGAGTTTATAAAAAAATTTCAAAATATCTGTTGACAAGAATCGATAATTAGGTTATAATCATAAAGCTGTTAAAAAATAGCGTGCTGATATAGCTCAGTCGGTAGAGTGCATCCTTGGTAAGGATGAGGTCACCGGTTCAAATCCGGTTATCAGCTCCAAAAAATACCCGTTCATAAGAACGGGTATTTTTTTATCCAAGCCGACAGGCTTGGTATATCATCACGCGTTAGCGTGTATACCATCAAAGGCGGCAAGCCGCCTTTGTATCTCATCACACCTTCAGGTGTGCATTAATTTGTCGGCTTGATGATATACAACGGTTACCACCGTTGATGAGATACAAAACTTCGTTTTGATGATATGCAAGGCTTACGCCTTGATTTTTGCTTTTTATATAACCGTATCCCTAACCTGTAATTTTTAAAAAGGATGCACTCTCATTATACGTTCAAAAATTGTATTTTGTGGACAATGAAAAAAGCAGTTTACATCCTGACCAGAAGACCTACCCTGTCCGACTGCCATAATATCGCCCCTTAATGATTTCAAGATATTATAGCATATATAAATAGAATGTTAAATTATTACAAAATAAAATCCCACTAAAATCCTTTCTTTGAATTCATGTGGGAAATAAAATTAAGAAGCATTCTCCAATTCTTCAAGAAGTTCATCGGGAAGTTGACCAACTATAAAACTATCATTTTCTTTTTCTTCTTCCTCATATTCAAACTCATATTCATAAATATCTTCAAGAAAATCTTGTTCAGCCATTTGGTAATTTTCCTCATAATCTTCCGCATCATCCCAAACACCTTGATTTATTTCATCAAAAACATCCTGATTATCTTGATGAGAAACTTCTTTTGTTGTCGTTGGTTTTGTTGTAGGTACCTTTGTTGTAGGTGCCTTTGTTGTAGGTGCCTTGGTGGTTGTTTCTTTGGTGGTTGTTTTTGTTTCACCAATATCCATAAGCCAAGATTCTTTTTCTTCATCAAAAACAACAACTTCACCATCTAAAGTAACATATGTAGCGTATACCGTTTCACTATAATCTGGAACATAATAACACCTTGCGGTTACAGGATGTAAAACTTTTTGACCGAAAGCATTTTTTGTTTCAAAAGCAGTTTGTATAAGATAATAATGAGCCGTATATCCATCAGATGTAGTAAAATCTTGAATATAATCATAGGTTGTATGTGCCATTTTAAAATCATTATATTCAACGCCAAAAGAACCACAAATTCCCATCCAAAAAGCATCAAAAACAAAACTTTCATAATCTTCTCCGCTTTTTATGGTTGTTGTCTCTTGTGTCTTTGATTCTTCGCTATTTGTATCTGTTAAGCCATTAGAAATTATTGTTATTAAAGTAATAATAACTAATAAGATTGCAACAACAATCAATACAAGATTTATTTTTTTCTTCTGCTTAATATCTTTTGTATCCTCTAATGCATTATCATCAGTTTGAACAGATGCAATTTCTGAACTATCATTTTCTTCATATCTTTTAGTTCCACATTTAGGGCAGAAGTTTATTTCATCATTTAATTCATAACCACATTTAACACAATACGACATATTAAATCTCCGTTCTTTTATTGTCTGTTAGTAAATTATATCACCAATAGTCAATGAATACAATAGAATGAATATTTAATCTTTTTTATAAAAGTGTAACATATTTATAAACCGTAGTTCTACTCAAACCGCACACCCTCGAAAACTCTGAAAGGTTCAGATTGCCTGATTTATAAGACGGATAATGCCTGTAAAACATCTGCGGTTTCTGTTCCGGATGATCTTTTATTGTAATAATTAAGAATATTTAAAAACACATTGTTAAATTTATCAAATACAAGTGACAAATGTCGCAATATATGGTACAATTACTCTGTTTTGATATTGAATCGGAGGTTAACTATGAAAGAATACATACACCGTCTGAAGGCAGGCTGTTCCAAAGGGAACTTTGTCCTGTGGTGGCTCATGAGACTGCTTTTGGTTTATGCCTTTGCCGTAAGTGTTGCAAAAGAGGGTTATGATATCACGGTACCCGTAGGAACTGCCCTCAGCTTTGTTTCAACATTTTTATGGGAAATGATGATGGCTTCACCCCCAAAAAGCTTTCTCAGGTTTATGCCATCATCAATGCAGACCTTCATTAATCTCGGGCTTTTTGCCTACGGATTTTTAGGTCTGTTCCTGAATTTCTCTTATAACACGTTGTGGTTTGACCCTCTGCTCAAGTGCTATTATTGCGCTTTCGCAGTTTTCTTCGGCTATGAAATTGCCTGGGCAATTATCAAAAAGCAACGTTCCTCCGCCACAAAAGCAATGATGTTTTATGTTGCCTTCGGCGTTTCATTCATCGCTTTGAATGTGCTTGAGCTTTATGAATTTGCCTTTGATCAGATTGCAGGTGCCGTTACAGGTATGCCCACGGATTTACAGCACTGGTCCTTTGTCCTGGCAGAAGGTACAGCAAGGGAAAAAAATGTGATGGATGCAATTGATATGGGTCGTTGGCCCCTTATGAGCACCATGGCAGATATCGTTCTTGGTACAATCAGCGCCTTTGTTGCACTTTTCATTATCAATGTTTATCCCTATCGCAACAAGGGCAAATTCAGATATAAAACCGATTTTGAAGCCATTGCTGTTGCAGCACCTTTAGAAAAAGACGGCAACAACTTTAAAGAATGGCTGCAGTCTTACAAAAAGCGCTTTAAGGAAAGCACACCGAAGCGTACATACATTTTCTGGTGGATAATAAGAGGAGCTATGATTGCCCTTGCAATTTATTCTTTTATTGTTGAGCCTGCAGGCAGTATCTATCCCCTTGAAATTCTGATGAATCTTGCAGTTATGTTTATATGGGAGGTTGCAATGGCGTCTCCGCCAAGAAATGTTTTCAGGCATATTCCTCCCGTGCTTCAGACCCTTATCGCCGTTGGCGACTTTGTTGCAGTTTGCGCCGGATACCTGTTCAACTTTTATTATGAGGTCCGTCTGTGGGATTCTGCAATGCATTTCATGTGCGGAATTCTTGCGGTTTATTTCGGGTATGAAATCATCTGTGCACTTTTTAAACTGGAAAAAAGAACAGCATCACTTGCCCTTATGATTCTTGCTTCAACGGGCTTCTGCTTTATGGTTACCACCTTTTGGGAAATTTTCGAATTCAGCTGTGACCAGATAGTAGGTATGGCGTCAGGTACACCCAACGATGTTCAGCACTGGTCATACGACCTTGCTTACGGAACACCTAAGTTCCAGACTCTTTTTGATTACATAGACCTTGGCAGATGGGGACTTATGGACACAATGGGTGACATTGTTCTCAACACGGCAGGTGCTGTTCTCGGCACAATAGGAATTATAATTTACCCCTACCGTAACAAAGGCAGATTCAAGTTTGATTTCAATTTTGAAAAATCAACTCAACAGATTAAATAACAAAACGAGAGTGTTAACAGACACTCTCGTTTTTCATATCAAAAAACCTCAGTTCGTATTCACCTGTTACGGGATTTTTGTTTTCGTAATCGCAATAAACTGCCCTGTTTTCGCCGTAAAGGATTGCAACGGTTCTATCAGCACCTTTTTTGGCTGGGTGCTCTTGTTTTATAAGATTCATAACCTTTTTAAGATTTTTATCGGGTATCTTAAGCTTTTCGGGAACAACTCCTGAGCTGTTTGTTGCAATTCTGTCGCAAATCATTCTGTTGCGAAGAGTCATTTTTTCAACACCGTCAAGCTGAATCAAATAATCAAATACTATGTTTGTGTATTTATCAAGAGGTATACTGCCTTTGAAGCCTTTTTTGTCAAGAAAATCACCGAAGCTATAAAACAGAAAATAGGGTGATACTTTGCTCGCACTCAGAACATAACTGAGAGTACGATGGAATCTGCCGCTGTTGTAAAGCCTCTCAAGCTCATTTTCTGCTATATGGAGCTTTTGCAGTTCAGCATTTGTCATCCACGGCGTTGAAATCACCTCATAAGGCGGTTCCTTACTGTATTCACAAGGGTACTTCTCTTTATTTTCTGCCATTGGCGAGCCTTTCAGAATTTTAAGAAAACCGAGCTGAAGCATATCAACACCTATTTCATAAGCCATATTAAAGCCTTTGACAAAGCTTTCATAATTCTCCTCAGGAAGACCTGCAATAAGGTCAATGTGAACATGGCTGTTGCCGAAGGAAAGAAGGCGTTTTACATTTTCAACAACCTTTTTAAGGTCGGTTTTGCGGTTAATTCCCTTCAGAGTAGAGTCATTGAATGATTGAATGCCCACCTCAAACTGAACTGCACCGAGAGGCAGCTTTTCAATAATTTCAAACAGCTCTTCACTCAGAAGATCAGCGGCAATTTCAAAATGAAAGCAGGTGCCTTCGGGAATGGCTCTGCCATATTGCTCATAAATGAAGTTCAGTATCTCCCCTGCTCTTTGCTTGTGGCAGTTGAAGGTACGGTCAACGAATTTCACGGTTTTTGCCCCCATGGCTGAAAGGCGCACCATTTCATTTTTCACCCTTTCAAGGTCCATGTATCTGACCTTGCCCAGTCTTCCCGAAAGGCAGAAGGCACAGCTGAATGGACAGCCTCTGCTGCTTTCGATATATGCAATCCTTGAGTTAAGGGCATCGAAATATTCCTTACAGTAAGGTGATATGCTTTCATCGGTTTCAGCTTCTCTATAATCGATATGAAGTCCGTTTCCATTCCGATATGACACAGAGGATATATCTGTTTCGCTTTTCAGATAAAGACAGTTAATGAGCTTTGGCACCGTTACCTCTCCGGCGCCCGAAACCACAAAATCAACACAGGGTTTATCGAGAAGTATCGCTTCCTGATTATATGACACCTCCGGGCCGCCTAAGATTATTTTTGTGTTGGGTAGTTTTTTCTTAATTTCGGGACAAAGCTTCAGAACTTTTGAAATATTCCATATATAACAGGAAAAGCTTAAAGCTTCAGGCTTTTCAGACAGAATACGAAGCAGAATATCCTCTTCTTTTTCGTTTACAGTTCCTTCAATAACCTTAAAAGTGATACCGTCACAGCAATATTTGCGGCAGGCTGTGAAAAGGCACCACGGTGCCAGAGACGAATGAATGTATTTTGAATTAAGGCAGCAGAAAACAGCTTTAAATTTTTCCACGGTATCACCTCCCTGTTTTCCATATGATATCACAACACGGCAACAAATGCAAACCTGAAATCTTAAGAATATCGTAAGGTTTTCTTAAGTAAAAAGTAAAACATGGAATTATTCAGTGTGCTAAAATAAATCGAACAAAAGGAGGATTACAATGAAAAACTACAAACCTTTATCATCAGGTCTTGCCGCACTGATTCTTTCTTTCGGATTTTCCGTTATGGCATCGGCAAATTCGTCATGGGTATGGATTACAGAAACAAGGCCATACGATGTGCTGCCCTTTGTGATTGTCGGCACTCTGCTTATTGAAACCTTTGCTATTGACTTAATTGCAAAAATCGGCAACCGTACAAAAACCTTTTTCGCTGTGCTTGTGGGAAATATACTGTCATTTATCGCACCGTATATCATTTGTGCAAATTTTTCCACACCCTATTCCGATGCAGGCTACGGACTTGAATATATACTTAACAGAGGTCCCTACTATACGGTTGGCAGTGCTTTTCTTGTTTTAACCGTTCTGATTGAGCTTCCATTCATATATTGGTTTTTGAGAAAAGACACAGAAAACCACAAGAAGCTTGCAGCTGTAATTGTTACAGTAAATATCGTTACAACGGTGCTGGTGGCAATTACGGAAAGACTGCTGTGTCAAGGGCAGTGGTAGCGGCAAGATAAAATAACTCACATCCATTTGTTGCAACACAAACAGATTCTCAGGGAATAAAACAAAGTACAGATATATGTGCATATCGCACTGTATATCTGTACTTTTTAATTAACGCAATTACTCATGCATTTTCTTTAACCGACTCGCTTTTTAAATCTTAAAAATCTATTGATTAACCTTACAATTTATGCTAAAATATATTGATATTTTTATACCCCTGTTACATGAGGTGATATTTTGGCTAAGAAAAAAGAAAACATAAGAAATTTTTCTATCATTGCTCATATCGACCACGGCAAGAGTACCCTTGCCGACAGACTGCTTGAACTGACCGATTCCGTTGCAAAGCGTGATATGTCCAACCAGATTCTTGACGATATGGATCTTGAAAGAGAAAGAGGTATTACAATAAAAGCTCACGCCGTAAAGCTCAACTATGTTGCAAAAGACGGCGAAGAATATGAACTGAACCTTATTGACACACCGGGTCATGTTGACTTCAACTATGAGGTTTCACGTTCCCTTGCTGCTTGTGAAGGCGCAATTCTCATCATCGATGCTTCTCAGGGTATTGAGGCACAGACCCTTGCCAACACCTACCTTGCCCTTGACCATGACCTTGAATTGGTACCTGTTATAAATAAAATCGACCTGCCTGCCGCAGAGCCCGAAAGAGTTGCTGCAGAGGTTGAAGAAATTATCGGCCTTGATTGCTCCGTCGCTCCCAGAGTTTCGGCAAAAACAGGCGAAAACGTTGCAGAGGTACTTGAAAGAATTGTTGCTGACATACCTGCCCCTGCCGTAGCTGAGGACAACGCTACGTTGAAGGCGCTTATCTTCGACTCGGTTTATGATAACTACAAAGGCGTTATCGTTTATGTAAGAGTTATGCAAGGTACTCTCAAAGCCGGTGAAACAATGAAAATGATGGCAACAGGTGCTGAATTCAACGTTGTTGAAGTGGGTTATATGAGAGCAACAGGCCTTGAGCCCTGTAAAGAGCTTTCTGCAGGTGAGGTTGGCTACATCACAGCCTCCATCAAAACCGTCCGCGATGCAAAGGTTGGTGACACGGTTACCAAGCTGCAAAATCTCGCAGATGAGCCCCTGCCCGGCTACAGAAAGGTTAATCCCATGGTGTTCTGCGGTGTTTATCCCGCTGACGGTGCTGACTACGAGGCATTAAGAGATGCCCTTGAAAAGCTGCAGCTCAACGATGCTTCCCTTTCCTATGAACCGGAAACCTCAGGTGCTCTCGGCTTCGGCTTCCGTTGCGGTTTCCTTGGTCTTCTTCACCTTGAAATTATTCAGGAAAGACTTGAAAGAGAATATAACCTTGACCTTGTGACAACCGTTCCCTCAGTTGTGTATAAAATTCATTTGACCGATGGCGAAATCGTTGAAATTGATAACCCCACAAACTATCCTGAACAGGCAAAAATAGACTACTGTGAAGAGCCTATCACAAACGCACACATTTATGCACCCAGTGATTACGTAGGCACAATCATGGATCTTTGCCAGGACAGACGCGGCGTTTTCAAGGATATGAAATACATCACAACTGACAGAGTTGACATTCATTATGAGCTTCCTCTTAATGAGATTATTTATGACTTCTTTGATGCACTTAAATCAAGAACAAGAGGTTATGCTTCCTTTGACTATGAAATTTTCGAATACCGCCGTTCCACACTTCAGAAGGTAGACGTGCTTCTTAACGGTGATGTTATTGATGCACTTTCATTCATCATCCATTCAGAAAAAGCAATGGGCAGAGCCAGAAAGATTGCAGAAAAGCTGAAGGAGCATATCCCCAGACAGATGTTTGAAATACCCATTCAGGTTGCCATCGGCAGCAAGGTTATTGCAAGAGAAACCGTTAAGGCCATGCGTAAAGACGTTCTTGCAAAATGCTACGGCGGTGACATTACACGAAAGAAAAAGCTTCTTGAAAAACAGAAGGAAGGTAAAAAACGTATGCGTCAGTTCGGTACCGTTGAAGTGCCTCAGGAAGCCTTCATGGCAGTGCTTAAGCTTGACGACAATAACTGATTATGACAGGAATATATATACACATCCCCTTTTGCAAAACCAAGTGTCCCTACTGTGATTTCTATTCCTTCAAGCCGGATGAAACGCAAAAGGACAGCTATCTTAAAGCTGTCCTTTTATGCTTGAAAAAATATAAATCACAAATAAAAGACGAAGTCGATACAATATACTTTGGCGGCGGTACCCCCTCTTTTTTCGGCGGAGAAAGAATAAGTGAGGTTATAACCTACATAAGAAATAACTATACACTTGTAAATCCCGAAATTACCGTCGAGTGCAACCCATCGTCTGTTGATGAAAAGCTGGTGCGACAGCTGAAAAATGCAGGTGTGAACCGCATTTCAATGGGCATGCAATCGGCAGTGGATAAAGAAAGAAGAGCTCTCGGAAGGTTAAGCGGCAAAGAAAAAATCAAAAGCTGTGTTGAGCTTTTTAAAGGTGAAGGTATTGACAATATTTCCCTTGACCTGATGCTTGGTGTCCCACACCAGACAACAGAAAGTATTGATGAAAGCATTGATTTCATTTTAAGCTGTGATATAAAGCACATCAGTGCATATATGCTGAAAATTGAAGAGGACACTCCCTTTTACAAAATGCAGAGCAGTCTTTCTCTGCCTGATGAGGATACTGTTTGTGAGCTTTATCTTCACACTGTTGAAAGGCTAAAAAAAGAAGGCTTAATGCAATACGAAATATCCAACTTTTCCAAAGCAGGTTATGAAAGCAGACACAATTTGAAATACTGGCACTGTGAGGAATATCTTGGTATCGGTCCATCGGCTCACTCATTCCTTGACGGAAAAAGATTTTACTTTGATCGGGATTTCGAGGCATTCTTGTCCTGTCCCGAAGCAGTTCCCGACGGTGAAGGCGGAAGTGAGGAAGAATATATCATGCTTGCTCTCAGACTTTCAGAAGGATTACAGAATAAAAAATATAAAGAACGCTTTGGCAAAGACATAGACAGAAGCATCTTCAAAAATGCCGGAATTTTCGCAAATCAGGGGCTTCTGACTGTAAGCGAAGACGGAATCAGCCTCAACGAAAAAGGCTTTCTTGTGTCAAATATGATTATATCTCAGCTTATTGATTAAAGGAGTTGATCAAATGGAAAAATACGGTCTTGTGCTTGCCGGCGGTGGCGGTAAAGGTGCGTATCAGATAGGTGCCTGGCAGGCACTTTTAGAAATGGGTGTATCCTTCAACGCCATTGTGGGAGCTTCAATAGGCTCAATCAATGGCGCGCTCATTGCTGCAGGTGATTATGAAAAAGCAGTGGAATTCTGGAACAGTATTTCTGTTGATAAGGGTATCAGAATCAGTGAAGACCTACCTGACCCTGAAAACCTTTTCAGCAAGAAAAACTGGGGCACTCTTTTCAAGGAGTTCATAAAAAAAGGCGGCATTGATGCTTCCCCTGCAAAGGATTTCGTATCTCAATATATTGATGAAAGCAAGGTAAGGGAAAGCCTTATTGAGTTTGGCGTTATTGCTGTACCCCTTACTCAGGGTGTTACAAAAAGAGAAATCTTCATTCACGATATTCCGGAAGGACAGCTTGTTGACTACCTTCTTGCATCTTCAAATATTCCGTTTGCACAGAATATAGGACCCGAAGGTGAAAAATATCTTGACGGCGGAGCTTACGATAATATCCCCGTTAAAACACTGAAAAAGAACGGCTTCAACAAGCTTATTGTTGTTGACATCTCAAATATCAAGGGCGTTGCACACAGTATGGACCTTCTCAATTCCAGCATGGTATATGTCAGACCTTATGACCTTGACGACCTCGGCCCTGCTTTTGATTTTGATCCGCAGACAATTGACAGTCGTATTCAGTTGGGTTATCTCGATACAAAAAAAGCATTCTCACTTCTTTCGGGTAACATTTATTATTTTATGCCACCTGTTTTCCGCAGTATGGTTATTAAATACGGTGCAGATACTGTTCTGCAGCTTGAGGAGCTGGCTCATGAGCTTAAAGTTCCCAAGGCTGATATTTATACTGCTGAAGGATTCATACTTACAGTAAAATCGGCATATATGGCTGCCCTTGAAGCTGAACAGAAAAAGGAAAAAGAACGCCTTGAAAAAGAGCAGCAAAAGGCATCTCAGAAGCAGAAGGGCAGAGGCAGACTTTCGGAAATACTGAAAGAGCAGGAAAAAGAAAGAGCAGAAGCCGATGAAAAGGACAATGACGGTTTCTTCCGTTCTGCATTGAAAAAGCATTTCGGCACAAAAAATCCTTTTGAGGATTTTCCCGATGCTTTGGCACTGCTTGATAATTATATACTTTAAACATTAAAACATCCGTAGGTGCTTACCTACAGCTGTTTTTTTACTTATAGTACCTGTCTGTCCTTTTAAGATAATCCACGAGCATACTGGGCCAGTCTGTTTGAATAACATCAAAGCCTTTGTCGGCAAGCCAGCCCCAACCGTAATCCTCAGATACGGTGAAAGCGGTGTCATCACTGTGGCCACCCGAAAGCTGCTGGCGGTAATCATAGATAATAGAGTTTGCCCAGACCAATATATTATCACGGTGCATTTTTTCAATAAATTCAGAGCCTGCCAAAGGTGAATCGTCCTTTTTGAAAAGCACCTCAACTCCCACATAATTAAGCTTTTTCTTTAAAAGCTCTTCATGCATGGGATGAGCTTCATTTACAATAGGCATAAAGGGCAATTCGGGAGCCATCTGCTCCATAAGGTCTGTAACGTTTTTTGAAAGCTTGCTTTTGACAAGAATCTGATCCGTCATTTTGTGGCGTTTTACTGCTTCGTAAATTTTTTTCGGGTTAGACCAGAATTTATCAATGTTAATATAACATCTGCCTTTGAACTGTTCAAGAAAAACATCAAAATCGGCAATGGCAAACTGAGTTTTTGTATTGTCAAAATTAGTGTAATGCAATTTTTTTATCACAGAATAAGGCAGTGTGTTCAAAAGAAGAGGCTTTCTCAAATGTGACATTTCCTTCAAGGGATGAAAAAGGAAAAGCTTTCCGTCAGCACTGCAGCTTATATCCACTTCAAGCATATCTGCGCCCTGCTTCAAAGCAATTTCACAGGCGGTAAGAGTATTGCAGGGAATGTTTCCGCCACTGACACCACGGTGAGCGACAATAATAATATTTTCTTTTGCTTTTTCTCTTAAATCAAATTTCATTTATACTCATAACCTTTCATAAAAGCTCGTATATGTCACTGACTTTCTGAGCGATATATTTTGCTCCGGCATTTTCAAGCTCCTGCCTGCAACCGTAACCGTAAAGCACTCCGATTGAGTCAATTCCGTTCTCCTTTGCGCCAAAAATATCGTGTTCTCTGTCACCTATCATTATAGCTTCATCTGCTGAAACTTCACCGCACTTTTCGAGTGCATACTTTATAACATCGCCTTTTTTGCTTCTGCTTGAATCCATTGAAGCCCCTGCTGCAACATCGAAGTACTCTGACAACTCAAAGTGCTCCAATATTCTTTTTGCAAACTCTTCAGGCTTTGATGTGGCAAGAACAATTCTTCTACCCGAAGCCTTGATTTTTGACAGAAGCTCCTTCACACCGTCGTAAACTTCATTTTCGAATATACCCGTATCCCTGAAATACTCTCTGTAATATTCAATGGCCTGAAGTGCTTCGCCTTCTGTAAAGCCGTAATATTTCATAAATGAGTCCTTCAGGGGCGGGCCGATAAACTTATACAGCTCTTTTTTGTCCTTCACTTCAACACCGAACTTTTCGAGGGCAAAGGACACTGAATTAGTTATGCCCTGACCCGGGTCAGTCAAAGTACCGTCCAGATCAAATAATATTACCTTGTACATTTCATTCTCCCTTTTTTGCAACCAACATAGTTGTGTTTTCCATTCTGAACACCTGCTCAACAGAGCTGAAGCCGGCCCTCGCAAGCATTTTTATCTGATTTTCTATTGTGCAGGGTGTATCATAGTGATAGAATTCACCGTCAGGTATCCCCTGCTCTTTTCTTATACGGGCATTTTCGCTGAACCACAGGTCTTCCTCTTCTTGTGTTTCAACCATATAATCACACTCGATATAAAGTCCGCCTTCATTCAGCGTGCTGTATATTTTTTTATAAAGCTCCGTTTTCCTTGTGTGGGGAAAGTGATGCATCGTCTGAAAAGATACAGCACAGTCAAACCTTTCCTGCCCGAAATCCACCTTAAAATAATCACCGCAGATTAAGTGCATATTTTTATCGGGATGCTTTTGTGACAGCTTTTCAAGCATCGCCGCCGTCAGGTCTACGCCCGTGACTGCAATATCCGGTAAAAGTGAAAAAATAAAATCAAGCTCAAGCCCCGTTCCGCAACCCAAATCAAGAAGAGTTCTGCAGTCAGACGGTACAAGAGATGCCATTTTTTTATAGCCTTCCTTACAGCCTTCCACATCAGAAAGCATGTGTTCATCATATTCTTCAACTCTCAGAGCGAAAAAGTCTGACATTTTTTCAAGCTTACACATGATACTCTCCTTTCATAATGCAATAATACACAGCTTAATCGGGATTTTTGATATCAGAGTGAGCCGAAAAACTCATCAGCAAGTACATACGCCTGTTTTCCGTCCTGAGAAATGTATGAAGAGTGGTCAGCCCCTTTAATAATTGCGACCTTGCTTGAAGGTATATTCTTATGTATAAACTCCGTGTCAGAAAGCCACATAATGTCATACTCCCCTGCAACGATATAGGCAGGACAGGTAATTTTTGAAAGCAGTTCACCATTAATCTGAGGCAATGTGAGCATCATGTCGTTAAGCTTATCAGGCTTTATGGCATCAAGCACCTTAACTCCCACAGTAAAGTACGGTTTAAAGGTATCAGGTGTTGTGTTCGCTCCGCAACAGATGAAGCCGCCCAAAAGGTCAGGGTAGGTATAAGCCACGGTGAGTGCATTTATGCCTCCGTCGCTGTGCCCCATAAGATATGGCTTTTCAAGACCCATTTTTTCTATAAATTCTTTTATATCCTTTGCCATCAATTCATAGGATATCTCTCCCGGGTCACTGCTGAGACCGTGACAGCGGCTTTCAATAACATATACTCTGTAATCGTTTGCCAGATATTTTGCTGCTTCTTCAAGTGATTTTAAACTGCCGCCGTTGCCGTGAACAAGAATGAGAGAATGACCCTTTTGACCATAAACGGCATAATGCATCTTAACCTCACTCAATTCAACATAACCTTCTTCAGGCACTTCAGACACTGGTTCAGGCAAATTTGCAACATCTAAAGTTATAAGATTCAGCTTTTTTGATTCATGGCGAACATATGCCTGCCATATACCTGCGCCGATTACAAAGCTCAAGGCTACACAGCCCACTGCTGCTAATACTTTTTTCTTTTTCATATTAATCTCCTTTATTCGCTGTTATTAATCAATAAAAGCACCCCGTTTCAGGGTGCTTAATTTCAGTTATTTCTGCCGCCTCTGCGACCGCCGCCATGTCTGCCGTCAGTTGCACGCTTGAGATCGGACATCTTTTCATCGCTTGCCTGCTTGAACTGAGCCATCATTTCTTCAAAGGACATAGCTTCCTTTTGCTGCTTTTGCTGACCCTGCCATACATTAGCATTTCTGGGTCTGTCACTTCTGGGTGGTCTTCCTGAGCGCTTATTCTGCATTTCCTGAGGCTTATCCTCAGCTTTTTTGATGGAAAGGCTGATTTTACCTTCTTCGGTGATGTTAACCACCTTAACCTTTACGGTATCGCCTTCCTTAAGGACCTCTTTAATATCCTTAACAAAAGAATTTGAAACCTCGGAAATATGTACCATTCCGCTTTTTCCGTCAGGCAGACTTACGAATGCACCGAAAGCTGTGAGTCCTGTGATTTTACCTTCAACAATTGTGCCTATTTCAAGCATAAAAAGATGTTGTCCTCCTAAAATTTATTCACCGAATGAAGAATTGTAATATACCTTTTCACCCGGCTTACAATAGCCATACTCTTCTCTGGCGATTTTTTCGTATAATTCATCCTTATTCTTCAAGGATTTTGAAATATCTTCATTTTCTTCCTGCATTTCGGAAATCTGCTCCTCAATTTTTGCGGCATCTTCATTAAATTGAGCTGCAGCAACATAGTTGGGAAGAATGAATCCGAAAACACTGATACCGATAATCATAACAGCAAGAACAGCAAGAGCAATATGGGTTTTGCTGATGCTGATTTTTTTGTTTTTACTCTGCATTTTTTTGCCTTCGTTAAAATCCTTAACAGCCAAACCTTTTCACCCCGCAAAAAATTATACATACACAAACTTAATTATACAGATTTATTCTGATTTTTCAAGGGGGTTTCGGGAATATTTTTTCTTTTTGCATTTATTTTTGGTTTTGACTTTTCCTTTTTGGTCTTGCCCCTTAAATACTTTTTCCCTGTTATCTTTAATTTTTGATATCGCATTACCAAAAAAGCTTGGAAAAGCCCTTATATAAAGTGTGACCGGTTTTAGCATTAAGGCAATAAGCCTCCTTATTGCAATTGCACATTTTTCAAGAAAAGTCAGAACATATTTCCCCACTGTAAAGTAAAGAACCAAGCCTCCGACAAGCTGTCCTGTCACAAGATTCAGCCTGACTTCTCCGTTATTATAAAGCACCATAAAGAAAAATGATATAACCGTTGTCAAGAAAGAAAAAAACAGATCCTGAACAATAATTGCCCACCTTTTTTCACTGATGCACATTCTTAAAAACACCACGGCAATATACAGTATACAAAGCAAGAAGCCAAAGCCGATGCTGGTTACAAATCTGCTTATCTGATTAAATAAAGGCTCGGTATATGTCATCTGAATACCTTTGAGAAAAAAGAAGTACTTTTCGGTGCATTATCAAGGTATGACAGCGCCTGAACAGTGCCGTCAACAGACAGTTCCCCTGTTTCGGTACTCAGTTTATTAATTTTAAGGTCTGAGCCCTTAATTGTAAGCTCGCCCATATCTGTATAGGCTACAATAGCAGTTTCATCGAAAGAATCAACATCGGTAACACCCGTCACCGTTAGATTACTGCGGTCCTTAAGAATAATATTGTGCGGTAAAACCAATTTATCTTTGCTTTCAGCCATATTGCAACTCCCCTTAAAAAAACAACACAGGAGCATTTTTATCTCCTGTGTTATTGTATTCTTTTTTCAGGGTGAATATGATTATGTTATTTAATTATTCTGTACATGAGACCTGCGTCGTTTTTGGTTGCATGCTCAGTTACAATAAGCACCTCTGCCTTGAGGAGATTTTCACCCATCTGAATTTCAATTATGTCACCAACTTTTACATCGTAAGAGGCTCTTGCGACCTTTCCGTTTACGGTAACATGCTTTGCATCACACACCTCGTTTGCAATTGTTCTGCGTTTTATAAGTCGTGACACCTTCAGATATTTATCAAGCCGCATATAATTACTCCTTTTAAAGTAAAGAGAGACCGCCATAGCAGTCCCTCTTTTTTAATGTAAAAATTATTTTACAGCGTTCTTGAGAGCTGCACCGGCCTTGAAACCGGGAACCTTTGCAGCAGCGATTTCAATAGCAGCACCTGTCTTGGGGTTGTGTCCTGTACTTGCTGCTCTTTCCTTAACTTCCAATGTACCGAAGCCGATGAGCTGAACTTTTTCACCGTTCTTAAGAGCTTCTTCGATTGATGCGAAAACAGCAGCAACTGCCTTGTCAGCATCCTTCTTTGAGATTTCAGCCTTAGCTGCAACAGCACTGATAAGTTCTGTTTTATTCATTTTTTGTATCCTCCGTTTAGATATATTTTTCCACGAGATCAAGTCTCAATTGGATTCTAAAATTATTTTTGCCTCTTTCCAGAGTTCGTCAAGCTCTTCGATTGAAGTTTCCTTCATGTCGATATTCCTGGCTTCGGCAAGCTTTTCAACTTCAACAAAGCGGGAAATAAACTTTTCGTTTGAGCGTGTGAGAGCTTCCTCTGAATCAACGCCGATAAACCTTGCAACATTAACACATGAGAAAAGCACATCACCGAACTCATCTTCAATGGAGTCGGCATCGTTTTTAACGATGGCATCCTTCAGCTCTTTGATTTCACTTTCAAGAGCTTCAAAGGCGCCTGACATATCGTCCCAGTCAAATCCGGCTTTTTTTGCTTTGCCCTGAATTTTCTGACTTCTCATAAGAGCCGGTAATTCCTTGGGCACCTTAAGCATGGAGCTTCCCTGGGTTTTCTGTCCTTTGCTTTTGCGCTTGATGTTATCCCAATTTGAAAGCACCTCATCGGTACCGGAAACCTTGATTTCACCAAACACATGGGGATGACGTTCAATAAGCTTTTTGCAAAGCTCATCTGTAACATCGGAAAAGTCGAAGCAATTTTCTTCCCTTTCGATTTCACAATGGAAAACAACCTGAAGAAGCACATCGCCCAACTCTTCCCTGAGAAGAGCTTTATCATCTTTATTTATTGCTTCAATTGCTTCATAGGTTTCTTCGATGAAATCCTTTTTTATGCTTTTATGAGTCTGCTCTCTGTCCCAGGGACAACCGCCCGGAGAACGGAGAATTGTCATAATATGAAGCAAATCGTTGATATCGTATTTTTCCTTGAAATTAAACTCTTTCATGCTTAAAACCTCAACGCATCTATTTTACCCTAATAATCCAAATTTTGCAAGGACTTTTGCAATTTTTTCCCCTTTTGGAAGCATTTCTACATCATCTTTTACAATTCCTTTAAGTAACAGTATGGAAATTGCATAAAAAACAGCTCCGACGCCCACAGCAACTATGGTTACGAGGCGACTTTCAATACCTAAAACGCTATACATGAGATACATGCTTCCCCATGCTGCACCGCCGCAGACAAGGCCTGCAAGCATCGGTTTGAGGAAAACCGAAACAAAATTAAGCTTTACCTTTGTTTCTTTCAAAAGCATTATAAGATTGATACCGACCATTACAACATAGCAGCAGGTTGAGCTTATGCATGCACCCTTGATGTTGATTGAAGGATTTGCAATCATCACAAAGTTAAGAACGATTTTCAGCGCTCCGCCCACAAACATTGATATAATGGGCACCTTAGTTTTTCCGATAGCCTGAAGCATGCTCGTAAGCGGTGAAGCCAACGAGTAAAGTGCCATGCCTAAACCGTAAACAGTTAATTGGAAGGATGCAGCAGCTGCAAAATAGGGGTTTTCCGATCCGTAAAGAAGATGAAGTATGGGCTGTGCAAGGGCAGCAATACCGAAGCCTGCCGGCATTGCAATAAGCATGGCAACACGAAGTGCAGATTCGATGCAGGTTTTTACTGCAGTCTTATCCTTGGCAGTCCATGCCTTTGAAAGCACCGGAATTGCACTGATACCGAGAGTAAGAGTGATTGTGGGAATAAGATTCTTTACATTGATAACAGAACCGTGCATGCCGTAAAGGAAGGTTCCGATGTTTTTATCAAGAGTATTTTCAAATTCAAGAGCGAAGCTGTAAATACTTTTAACTGTTTCAAGATCTGTGCTGAGTGCTTCAGCAAGTCTGTTTCTGATGGTAATATCGTCAATAAGATTAGTGATATTGAGCACAAGAGATGATGCCGCAACGGGTATTGCAAACATAAGAAGCTTTTTGGCAATTACTTTTCCGCTTTCAGCCGGCGGAGAATTTACAAGCTCTTCCCTTGTGAAGCCGAAGCCCTTTCTCTTTGAACGGATAACAAGATACAAAAGTCCGATTGCAGAGCCTAAGGTTACACCAAGAATTGCAACGGCAGCGGCATAAGGATAGATAACCGCCATAGCTTCAGCCTGATTGCTGACCTGCTGACCGAAGAACTTCATGGCACCGTTAACAGCATTATTTTCGTAATATGAAACAGATGCTGTCATGAACACATAAGAAGCCGCAAGGCCGAAAACAAGCTTTACAGAGGCTTCTATAACCTGTGATACACCTGTGGGTGTCATGTTGTTAAGGCCTTCATAATATCCCCTGTAAGAAGACATAAGGCAACAGAAAAGCACACAGGGAGCTACAGCGAGCATGCTTATGTAATTCATGGGTGCTTCTGCCACATATTTTGAATAGGGCACAGCAATAGCCATGAGTATAAGCGTTCCCACCAAGCCGACTGCAAAAAACATTTTTTGTGAAATTTTAAAAATTGCTCTTGCATCCTTTATTTTACCAAGCTGCATATTCTGCGACACAAGCTTACTAACAGCAACAGGCAAGCCCGCCATTGAAACTGCATAAACAGGAGTATAAACAGCATACGCACCGTTAAAATAACCGTAACCTTCGGTACCGATAAGGTTTGTGATCGGAATTTTATAAACTGCACCAATCAGCTTTACTATAATTGTTGCAATTGCAAGAACACCTGCGCCTGCAAGAAGTGAATGTTTTTTGTTGTTCTCTGCCAAAGGAATCATCTCCTTTTCTTGTTTTTCAGCCGATAAATTCTCTTAAAAGAGAATCGGCAGGAATTTGTTTTTCATTTACATCCTTAAAACAGCTGAGTCTGTTTTTCAGTGAAAGAGCCGAAGAGTAGTATACACTGTCTTCAGCTATCAGGTCAAGTAGTTTTATTGCCTCATTTTTAAAAAGGCAGGGTTCATAAGGATGAATTGAATCAATTTTTATGTCAGCTCTGCCGCTGTAAGGGAAAAGATATCTGTCCTCTCCCATTCTGACTCCCTTCCAAAGATAAAAGGTGTATTCAACCTCGGAAGCCCTGAAATGATAATCACGGATTAATCTTCGGACGAATCTGAGATCACGCTTTGAAAAAAGAATGTCCTCACCGTCTGCAATTCTTGTTGAAACGCTCACATACAGCTTTTTCATGCTCTCATTGTGAACAGGGTCTGTAATAACGGGATTAAGGGCATGAAGACCTTCAACAATAATTATTTCGTCCTTATCACAGCAAACATCTTCAAAACCTTCCCGTTTTTTGCTGTGAAAGCTGAATTTCGGAAGGGAACATTTTCCGCTTTTCATAAGTGAATCAAGACACTCGGTTATAAGCTTTGTATCAAGTGCTTTTACGGTTTCATAGTCTGTTGTGCCGTCTTCGAAGGTATAATTCAAATTCTGATCATGATAAAAATCATCCAGAGATATTACCCTTGCTTTCCTGTTTTTTGCTTCAAAGGAATTTTTCAGTATTTTTGCCGTAGTTGTTTTACCGGAAGAACTGGGACCGGCAAGCATAACAAGCTCTCTTCCCGGCTTTTCAGATATTTCGGTGGCAATGAGAGAAATTTTATCTCTGTATGCTTTTTCGCACTCCGCAATGAACTCTCCGGCATTTTCCTGTATTCTTTTGTTGATATAAGCTGAGGTAAGTCTGTTCATTAAATATCACCTTGTCCGAATTTCTGATAGAATTCAGAAATATATTCTTTGCGTTTTAAGATTTCCTCAAACCCGCTTATATATTCGTATGGATATTTATAATTAAAAATGCGTTCAATTTCATTTGAAACAGGAGATTTCAGCTTTATTACTGCTCCTGCACCAACTGAAAGCACTGTATGACACTCTTCCATCATATACACATTGTAAAGTCCCTCATAGCCTTTTTTGGCCCAACCGACATTTTCAAGATTGCCAAGACACTTACTCTGACGGTACATGTAATAGGGAAAATAACCCGCATCAAGAAGCTTTCTATGTGCAATTGACAGCATTTCGGAAGCAATTTCACCCGAATTTGTTCTGCGGTTTTCAGTTACTATGTTTGATGAACGCTTGAGAGAAAGTGTATGAACAGTGATATTTTCAGGAGAAAGAGAAAGAGTTGTTTCCAATGTTTTTTCAAAGGATTCAACAGTATCTGTAGGAAGACCTGCAATAAGGTCCATATTTATGTTATCAAAGCCCTTTTCCCTTGCAAGAGCCATGGCGTTCAGTGTCATATCGGACGAATGCTGTCTTCCGATTTCTCTGAGCACATCATCGTTGAAGGTCTGGGGATTTATGCTGATTCTTGTGCAGCCGCTGTTTTTGATAACCTTGAATTTATCATCGGTAACACTGTCAGGTCGTCCTGCCTCGATGGTGTATTCCTTGATTTTTGTCAAATCAAAGTTTTCCTTAACGCAATCTGTTACCCTTTTTAACTGTTCGGCAGAAAGAACGGTGGGGGTACCTCCGCCGATATATACACTTTCAAGCCGTATACCTGTTTTCTTTACTATATCTCCTGTTACACGCAGCTCATCACAAAGCTTTTCCACATATTCGGGAATAAGCTTTTTTGCACTTTCATTGGAATGAGAAATGAAAGAACAGTAACTGCACCTTGTGGGGCAGAAGGGTATTGAAATATAAAGAGAAAATGAATCGGGAGCTGAGGCCTGTTCAATTATAGGATTTTCAGCATTTGACACCATGAGAGCAAGTGCAGTTTTTTCCTCACTTACCATAAGCTCATCAGTGAAATATGTAATTGCCCACAATTCACCGTATTTCCTGACAAGGTTAGTCATAAGCTTTGCAGGACGAACACCTGTGAGAATACCCCATGGCGGTGTATATCCTGTTTTTTCCTTGAGTATAAAGAAAAGCATAATAGCCATTTTTCTTTCAAGATAGCTTTCGTCGCTTTCATCATTGAGCTTATCTGAAAGGGAAAACAGATTGCTTTCAGTGTATTCTTCACCTTCAAGACGCAAAGCAACCGTAATTTCACTGTTATCAAGAGAAGTTACACAATAATCCCCTTCTTCGGGAATTTCATCAGTAACAACTATCTTTTCAGGAAAGAAGATACGAAGAAGATTTTCCATTTCATAATGGAATTTATGGTTTCGGTTAATAAGATACATTTCAGATACCTTTCATGTAAGGATTGTTGTTTCGCTCATAGTCAAGGTCAGACTCTTTATCATGACCGGGATAAACCTTGAAGCTGCCTTCAAGACCTTTGAGCTTTTTCAAGGATTCAATTATTTCATCATAAGAGCCCCCGGGAAAGTCCGTTCTGCCGATTGTCATATTGAACAGCGTGTCACCGGTGAAAAGCATGTCTCCGATTTTATAGCATACACTGCCAACAGTATGACCGGGAGTGTGTATAACTTCAATCTCTGTGTCTGCAAAGGACAGTTTATCTGCATCTTTGACTGTTATGTCTTCTTCAAAAGGCGGGCAGACAAAGCCGAAGCCGCTTGCAAGACTTTTATCCCTGCTTTTAAGGCAGGGAGCATCAAGAATATGCACAACAACTTCACCTTCGAAGCGTTCTTTCAACCTTTGTACACCTGTGATGTGGTCAAAGTGACCGTGAGTGAGAAGAATATATCTGAGTTTTTCAACGCCCATTTCTTCAATCATTGCTTCAAGGCGTCCGTTATAACCGCCCGGATCAACGGCAAAGGCCTCACCGCTGTCAGGGTCTTTAACAACATAACAGTTTGCCGCCACCAGTCCGATGGCAAGGGATTTAACGATGAATGACATTACAACACCACCATTTTTTAAATTCGGAATTGCGGGAAAATGTTTTCATTGCACCTTTTGAGGCGAATTGCGAATTCACTTTTTCCACTCATCCGTATTCATGATAATTGTAACAGGTCCGTCATTAAGAAGCTCAACCTTCATATCGGCGCCGAAAATGCCTGTCGCAACCTTTCTGACACCGAGGGAACGAAGCTCGTCACAGAACTTTTCGTAAAGGTCCTTTGCGATGTCGGGCTTTGCTGATTTAATAAATGACGGTCTTCTTCCGTGGGAAAGGTCGGCACACAGGGTGAACTGGGACACAACAAGCACCTCACCGTCAACCTTATCAAGAGAAAGGTTCATTTTATCGTTTTCGTCGGTGAAAATGCGAATTTCTGAAACCTTTTTTGCAAGAAGCTTCATTTCATTTTCAGTATCATACTCTGTAACGCCTAAAAGCACAAGGAAGCCGAGACCGATTTCACCCGTGATTTCACCGTCAACTGTGACCTTTGCATTTGTAACTCTTTGAATAACTGCTTTCATATAAACATTCCTTGTTGATTTAAAATAATAAAATCACGTCGCATGTCCACACCATTTGCCGTAAGGCAAATGTTTCACACGCTACATGGCGTATTTAACATTGCTAAGCAACATTTCACTGCAAGGCCGTTAAAACGGCTTTGCTTACAGTCCTGAACGTTCTGTTGAAAGTACACCCTTGACTTTTTTAAGCTTTTCACAAACATTCTTCATGTGCTCTGCACCGTTAACGGTGATTGCCAAATAAATTGTAGATCTACCGTCATTGGAATCCTTTGTGAAAATAGAGTGAATCATAACGTGCATATTTGCAATAACCGCCGAAAGGTCTGCAAGCATACCAACTCGGTCCATGCAGGTAACTGCAAGGGTAACGCGGTAAGAATTCTGTACCTTGGTATCCCATGCGGCATTAATCCATCTTTCGGGCTCAGCCGCTTTTGTTATATCCTTTGGCACATTAGCACACTTTTTGGTGTGGATTGAAACACCGTGTCCTCTTGTAATAAAGCCGATAATGTCGTCGCCGGGAAGAGGGTCGCAGCAACGAGAAAATTTGATAAGGCAATTGTCAATGCCTTCAATAATGATGCCTTCCGTGCTTTTAACAGTTTTCTTCTGCGGCTGAACAGATACTGCCGCTTCCTGGTGAGGCTGTGAGGCTTTGACAAGCTTTGTATAATCCTCTTTTATTCTGGGAATCAGCTTTGTAAAGGTAATTCCGCCGTAACCGATTGCGGCAAAGAAATCGTCAATTGAATTGCAGCGCTGCCTTTCGGCAATTTTTGAAATAAATTCAAGCATCTGCTTTTCAGGAAGATTGATGTTGTTACGCTTGAATTCTCTTTCAACCTCTGCCTTGCCTTCTGCAATGTTTTCTTCACGCTTTTCTTTTTTGAACCACTGACGGATTTTACTTTTGGCTGAAGCGGTTTTTGCAATTTTAAGCCAGTCACGGCTTGGGCCCTTGCCCTGTGAAGATGTGGTGAGAATTTCAATGATTTCACCGTTATTTATCTTGTGGTCAAGGGTGGTTATTCTGCCGTCAGCCTTTGCACCTATCATTTTATTGCCTACACCGGAATGAATTGCATAGGCAAAGTCAATGATACATGAGCCCATGGGAAGGCTGATAACATCGCCCTTGGGGGTGAAGGCAAACACTTCTTCCGGTACAAAATCTGATTTGATGGTTTTTACGATGTCTTCAACATCGTCACTTTCCTTCTGATTTTCAAGAAGCTGTCTTATCCATGAAAGCCTTTCTTCAAACTTGGCTTTTCCGCTCATGCCAAGCTTATATTTCCAGTGGGCTGCGATACCGTATTCTGCGGTGTGATGCATTTCCCAGGTTCTTATCTGAACCTCGAAGGGTACACCAGCCTTACCGATAACAGTGGTATGAAGGGATTGATACATATTAGGCTTGGGTGTGGAAATATAATCCTTGAATCTGCCGGGAATCGGATTGAACATATCGTGAATGATACCAAGACAGCAGTAGCACTCATAAACAGAATCAACAATAAGTCTTACGGCATAAATATCGTAAATTTCGTCAATAGTTTTATTCTTCATGTAGGTTTTTCTGTAAATGCCGTGAACAGACTTGATTCTGCCCTCAATGTGAACGTTGGGCACTTCCTGCCTTACTCTTTCAACAATTTCAGATTTTATATTATCAAGAAATGCCTGACGGGATTCAACCTGCTTTTCAAGTGTTTTTGCAATCTCATTATAGGCTACAGTATCAAGAAAGCTGATTGCAAGGTCTTCAAGCTCCTCCTTGAAGGCACGGATACCGAGACGGTGTGCAATGGGCGAATAAATTTCAAGAGTTTCCTTTGCTTTATAAAGCCTTTTTTCCTCGGGCATAAACTTGAGAGTTCTCATATTATGAAGACGGTCCGCAAGCTTGATAATAATAACACGGATATCCTCACTCATAGCAAGGAACATCTTTCTCACATTTTCGCTTTGCTGTTCCTCTTTACTTGAAGAAAGAGGAATCTGACCGAGCTTTGTTACACCTTCAACAAGAAGCTCAACGTCCTTACCGAACATTTTTCTGATTTCTTCATCGGTCATTTCCGTATCTTCAACAACATCGTGAAGCAAAGCTGCACAGACAGAATCGGAATCCATTCCCATGTCGGACAGAATCTGTGCAACAGCAACAGGGTGAATAATGTATGGCTCACCTGAGCGACGCTTCTGGTCCTTGTGTGCTTCATAGGCAATGGAATATGCCTTTTTTATCTTTTCCATATCCGCTTCAGAAAAGTTGCCCTTCAGGGACTCAAGAAGCTTATCAAAGCCTGTTTCATATTCTTTGGTCATTTTCCCACTCTCCTTTCTTCAAAGCTCTTGCTTATAGTTTTTAAGATATGACAGTATTTCGGAATTATCCAGATCTGCCTTTTTCTGTGTATCACAAAGGGAAATTTTTCCCTTTTCTTTTTTGAATATACCAAGCTCACAAAGAGCGTCAATGCTGACATGAACCTTACAGGCATTTGCCCCGTCATCACCAAGGCGGTAACACAGTACATCCGTATCATGGTGCCAGCCGCCGCTGTCCCTGATAAAACGGTACACCTCACCTGTAAACTGACGTGTGGGCAATGCAAAGGCGGCTTCCTTTTCAGTAAGACGGTCTCTTCTTTTTATCTTTTCATAAAGTCTGATGCTTTTAAGATACTTTTCGTCATCGGTACCTGACATTCTTATGTCTTTTATGTATACACTGACCTTTACCTGGCCCATATATTCATTTCTTTCAAGCTTTACCGCAAGATCAAGCAAATCACCTGTGTGATAGGCAAAATCCTCCTGCGTTGTGCCAAAAAGAAGGGCAGTGAGGGTGCTTTCCCCCCTTTTGAAGGTCAAACGCAGATGCTTGCCTGCACCAATAGAGGTTACAGCATTAAGCCTCATTCCGAACAAACCGAACTGGGGCTGTGGGTTGCCTGCACCGAAGGGCTCAAGGGCAGAAATAACGTCAAGTATATCTGCATTGATAAATTCAGGACGGAGCTTACAGTCAAGTTCAATTGTAGGAAAAGGCATCTGTACTGTTTTTGCATAATCTTCAATCGCCTTTTTAAAAGCGGGAAGATTCTCGCTTTTCATACCGAAGCCTGCAGCAAGCACATGTCCGCCGAAATGAGAAAGAAGCTCACTGCAAGATGAAATGGCATCATAAAGAGAAAAGCCGTCAATGCTTCTTGCAGATCCCTTTGCTTCTTCACCGTCATCGGTGATAACAAGGCAAGGCTTACCGTATTTCTGAACAAGTCTTGCCGCAACAATACCGATAACACCGCCGTGCCAGTTCTTGCCCGAAAAGATGAGGACTCTGTTATTAAGAAGCTCCGGATTTTCTTCAATCTGCTTTTGTGCTTCAAGCACAATTTCCTTTTCAAGCTCCTGTCTTCCGGTATTGGCTTTATCAACAAGGTTTGATTTTTCTTCTGCTGTTTCAATATCTTCACTTAAAAGAAGGCTTAAAGCCTGAGATGCATGACCTGTTCTGCCGATAGCGTTGATTCTGGGAACAAGTGAAAATGCAACAGAGGTTGCACCAAGAGTCTTACCTTCCATTCCTGCAACCTTTTTAAGATATTCTATACCAAGGTTATTCCCTTCGTTTATTGCCCTGAGACCGTATTTTACTATTGTTCTGTTTTCGCCTGTAAGAGATACAATATCACCTATGGTACCTATTGTAACAAGGTCTGAAAACATCATAAGCATATCTTCGGCTTCTTCCCCTGAAATGGCACATACAAGCTTGAATGCCACTCCGACACCTGCCCACTGCTTGAAGTAAGAGGGGCAGTCCGGTCTGTGAGGGTCAACAACAGCCACTGCATCAGGAATAATTTCCGGCACCTTATGATGGTCCGTTATAACAAGCTCCATGCCGAGCTCCTTGATGTATTCTGCCTCTTCAACGGCAGAAACACCGTTGTCAACAGTTACAATAAGGTTTACACCCTTTTCCCAGAGGCTTCTGATTGCGTTTTTATTAAGTCCGTAGCCTTCTGTATTTCTGTCAGGAATATATGAAATAACCCTGTATCCATTCATCTGAAGATATGAATAAAGAAGGGCTGTTGCCGTTACTCCGTCGGCATCATAGTCACCGTATACCGCAATAAGCTCATCCTTTTCCAAGGCAAGGGTGATTCTTTGGACAGCTTTGTCCATATCCTTAATCTGAAACGGGTCAGACAGCACGGGCTGTTCGGAAAAAAATGCCTCAATTTCCTCATCATCGGTGATTCCCCTTGATGTCAGAAGTAAGGCGGCAAAGGGGTCAATATCAAATTCAGCCGCAATATCGGAGGCAAGCTCCTTATCAAGGGCACAAATATTCCATTTTTTACGGCTCACTGTATATCCCCCTTTCGAAATAATAATTATTTTATCATTATAACACTGTTAAATTCTTTTTTCAATATTCAGGAACAGTGTTTGTTTATATATTCAAGAAAAACGGGACCGTATTTTCTGAGTTTGTTTTCTGCCATTCCCTGTACCTTGGACAATTCATATTCTGTGCGAGGCTTAAGTATACTCAGGCTTTTCAGCACTGCATCTGTTAGAATTATGAAATCCGGTACTCCTGCCTTTTTTGCAAGCTCTTTCCTCAAAAGTCTCAGCTTTAACAAAAGTCTTATGTCAACATCACTGTCAGGAACAGGAGACGGATTCTTTTCTGCTTTGGGAAGCATTTTTCTGATACGCTTACCCTCAAACAAAACACCTGCACATTTTTTTGAAAGGGAAAGCTTACCCATATCGTCAACATTTATAAAACCGTGCTTTATGAAATAATCAAGATGCATCAGTATCTGGCTTTCCGCATGGTCCTTCATTGCACCGAAGGTTTTAACTTTGTCAAGATGCTTTTCAAGTATATAATCATTAACATTGCCTTTAAGAAGCTGCATCACTGTGTGTCTGTTTTCCTTTTCATCCACTCTTTTTATAAGTGAGAAAATTTTCTGTCCTTCAAGAGTGACGTCAACGCTTGTACCGGCTCCGTTGCAAACAGAACAGTTCTGACACTTACCAACGGCTCTCTCGCCGAAATAACGGAGCATATAGTGCCTCAGGCATACATTACCCGTTGAATATTCAACCATTTTTTCCAGCTTTTCAAGGCGCATACGGCGTATTTCATCTTTTTCCTTCTGTGTAAGATTACCGTTTTCTTCGGGGTTATCTATAAAAAATCTCTGGGTTCTTACATCGTTTCCGTTATAAAGCAATATACAATCGGCTTCGTTACCGTCTCTGCCTGCCCTGCCAGCCTCCTGATAATAGCTTTCTATATCTCCTGGCATGTTGTAATGTATAACAAAGGATACATTTGACTTGTCAATACCCATACCAAAGGCATTGGTGGCAATTATTATTTCTTTTTCATCATGGATAAAAAGCTCCTGATTCTGTTTTCTGGTTGCTTTAGAAAGGCCTGCATGATACTTGGTAACGCTGTAATTCTCACTTTGCAAAAGCTCGAAAAGAGCGTCAACGTTTTTTCTTGAGGAGCAGTAAACTATGCCGCTTCTACCCGAAAAAAGGTCAAGGTAACGTCTTAAGGCAACAAGCTTATCCTTAGGTCTGACAACTTCAAAATAAAGATTTTTTCTGTCAAAGCCCGTAACTTCAGTAACAGGAGCATTAAGTCCGATAAGCTCGATAATATCCCGACGGACCTTGTCCGTTGCCGTTGCAGTAAAAGCACAGAGGATTGGTCTTTTTTTGAAGGAGAGAGAAAAATCACGTATTTTAAGATAACTTGGTCTGAAATCATGACCCCATTGAGAAACACAATGAGCCTCGTCAACACAAATCATTGAAACATCACACTGTGAACACGCCTTAAGAAAAGATGCTGTCTCAAGTCTTTCAGGTGCAACATAAACAATTTTGCATTTTCCGTTAATCATCTTATCCATGACCTTGTTTATCTGTGCCTCTGAAAGAGAGCCGTTGATATATGCACAAGGCACACCGCACTGAACAAGTGAGTTAACCTGGTCCTTCATAAGAGAAATCAAGGGTGAAATTACAATTGTTATTCCCTCAAGCATTAAAGCAGGCACCTGAAAGCAAATTGACTTACCTGCCCCCGTGGGCATAATTCCCATAACATCTTTACCCTCAAGGATACCGTCTATCAGCTCCTGCTGACCGTCACGGAAAGAGGAATAGCCGAAATATTTACTTAAAACATCGTATTTGTTCATTTTTATTCCCCTTTCTGTAAAATCAAATCAGTATATCAGGTGAAAAATCTTTTTGAAAGCCATTTTCTGAGTGTCTTACTAGAATAGCTGTAAAGCAAAAATGCAACAATGGACATTGCACATATAAAAATTATTATGCCTATTGATGAAGCATGCTCAAAGCCGATTTCAACAGACAGTATCAGACCGCTGATAAGACTTGCAAGTCCGATATCTGAAACAATGTGAACGGTTTTAAGCAGCCAGTGTCTTTTCCTTTTCTTTACCCAGAGCATATAAATTACGATAAGGGCAGAAACTGACAAAATTATAGGCAAAGCGGCGTTTAAGTACCAATTTGTGGTATCATTCCCCATTGCAAAGAAAAAATAGACATATAATGCAACAGAAACAGTATCAAATCCCCACATCAAATATGCATAGCGTTTTTTTGTAATGAAAGGAAAAACAAAAACAACCCACAAAAGCAAGGATGTTGCACTGACGTAAAATGACCATAATGCACCTGAGAAGAAAACAAGATTTATAAGGATGCAAACAATATTGGGCACAAGGAGCGCCATTGAAATTGCAAGGGCGATTATCCTTGTTTTTACACTTTCAGGTATGTGTTCCTGTTGTGAAAACGGCGTAAGCGCATCATCCTTAACAGGCTTATTCGGATTTATTACAGGTGTGGAGCACAATGCACATTTTTTCGCACTTTCGTCAAGCTCTACTCCGCAGTTAACACAGTATGACATAAGAAATTCTCCTTTTCTTATTTTGATTGATTATTCTCTGTTACTTTCAATTTTAACATGGACACCCATTTTAACCAGTCGGGTGAAGAATTCACGCTCAATATCACTTTCTTCATAACAATTGGAGAAAGTAAAAGCCAGTCTGTCACCCATGGTTGCCACACCGCACCTTGCACCGTTAAGCTTACCTGCACCCGTGAAAAGGTAGGCGTTTTCAATGTGTCGGGCGACCTCTTCAGGCAGAGCGATGGGTCCTAAATTTGAAATAAGGGTTGAGGTGGTCTGTTCACCTGTTATAAGGAAGGTGACCGCAACACCCAAGTCCTTTACAGGCAACGGAAGAAGCTTTGCAACGGGATTACGCTCAATTTTAAGATTCTGAGTCATCATTGAATTGAGAAATTTATCATTGTTTACAAGGCGAAGCTGCAAAGACACACTGCGAAGAATTTCCTCAAAGGTGTATTCGCCCATATTAGGGTCAATTTTTGCTCTGAGGCACAAAACAAAATTACGCAGCGTTTCCGAAGGAAAAGCCTTGCGGAGATTTACAGGCACCTGCACACTGACTTCTCTTTGCTTTTTGTTTTCTCTGAGCTGTTTTCTGTAATGAATATCAATAAGAAGCGCTGCAAAAAACTCTGTTACGGTGACACCGTATGTTTTTGAAATTGTATGAACCTCTTTAAAAGACATTAATCCGGCAACATAATTGCTGCGATGCATGGGAAGCTTTGTTCCCACAGCATGATAAACCCATTTATCCTTACGGTCATACTTCACCTTAGACGAAGCATATCTGTTGTAAGCGTCTTCGATTTCTTCCTTCTTCGGAGGTTCTTTAACATCAAGAACAAACCTGTTATATGTTATCTCATGACCTTTAAGCCTGAGATATTCGCCAACAAGAGTTGAAATGAAAACAGCTCCGCCGTAACCGTCTGCGAGGGCATGGTAAACATCAACAGAAACACGGTTACCGTGATAATAAACACGGAAAAGATACCCGTTATTTTCTTTGAAATTGATTCTGTAACAAAGGTTCTTTATATCGGGCATTACAGGGCAATCCTTTGGATTCTTTTCAAAATAATGCCAGAAAAAGCCGTTTCTGATTCTCACCGCAAAGCACGGAATCCTTTCCAAGGTAGCGTCAAGAGCCTTCTTGAGTATTTCCGGCTCAACATCCTGTTTCAGCTGAAATGTCAGGCGAAAAACATTTGACCATGAACGGGAATTCTGCCCGGGAAAAATCTTAGCGGCATTATCAAGCTTCAGCCATTCAAACGAATTATTTCTCATAAAATATTTTCCTCATAATTTGCAATAATTAATATAATTATACTATACATCTATAATAATGGCAATTGTGTTTGGTGAAAAAATTGAAGATTTTAATAAAAAACGCCCCTCCGAACGGAGAGGCGAAATATAAACCTTACGGATTATAGTAAGCATTCAGTTCAACAGCACTGCTGTATTGAGTTCCTGCTTTAGTCTGAATGAACCCTTCTGGGAAAGAAACACTAACGATGGCTCCGGGATTTATTGATATATCTGACAAATCAATAATTATGTTATAATTATCAGCAGCATCCTTCTTAGGCGAAATGGAACACTTTACATTTTTTCCTGTGCCACTTCCGTCAATGCTTAAAGGCAGATATTGGGTTGCTGCAACCGGTTCACTCGAGAAGGTTGATGACTCAACATCAATGGATATCTGAGTTCCGTCAGGATTAAAGCCATAACTGCTGTTAGGATCAAAACGTACCGGCTTTTTCTCAACAGGCTTGGTTGTTGTTGGTTTGGTCGTAGTCGGTTTAGTTGTGGATGTTCCATCAGCACCTGAGGGTACGGGCAATGCCGTTGTGGGTGCAGGAACAGTGGTTGTTGCCTGCGAATAACTTGGCTGAACTGTCTGAACACCGTTGTCTGAGGGAATTTGAATAACAATGCCTGTAGTGGGCTGTGTTGTTGGTGCTGTTGTGTTGAAAACAGTTGTTTCACCCCAGGGCACTGTTTTATCCGGACTTGTTGTAAGCACGTATGTATAGTCATTTGCATCTGCTTTGGTGGTTGAAACGGGACTTACTGTTGCAGGCGTTTGTGTTGTGGGAATTGAAGAAGCTGTAAGGGGAGGGTTTGTTGTTTCGTCCTTGCTATCCTTGTCACATGCCACAAAAAACGTTGTAAGCAAAGCCAGAACAAGAAAAATTGCTGCAACTTTACGCAATGATACCGCCTCCTTGTAAAAAATCGTATGAAGCAATTATACATTTATTTATCTCATATGTCAAATGAAATAAATATTAATTTACAAATTCACCACAATTATTTTTAATATATTCTGCACTTTTAAGCTTAATCTGAGTCAAAATTTCATTTTCCTCAATATATCTGTCGATTTCTGCGATTTCTTTTTCGCTGTAGGATACGCTTTCATCGTCCTTATCGTACATAAGAGCAATTCTTGAAAGCCTTTTTGCAAAGTCATCCATACCTATTTTTTCAAAGGCAGATATTATTCTTTTTCTAAGAATATCTCCGTTCTGCGAGAAGAATTCCTTTGCAGAAACATCCTGAACAAAAACATCAAGGGCATAAACATCCTTTCTGAAATCGTTCATTTCGTTAAAAGAGGCTTCGATATCGTCTTTTTTTTGCAAAACGAGCTGATAAGAAAGTGCAACACCCTCCAGCAGCTCACCGTTATCAGCGGAAAGAATAATATCAGCTGTAAGATTTTTGTATTTTTCTTTAAGTTCAAGCAGGCGCTTGATTTCCTTTTCCTGTGCCTTGAATTCTCTGTTATGCTTGGAAAGAGCCCTACCCGCAAAATAAAATATAACTGCTGCAATAACTGTTACAACAACAAGTACAATCAAAAGATACCAATACTGATTTAACCATTCTGACATTTTGCTTTCCTCCGAAATTATGCAAGTTCTTTATAAATATCACCTTTTTTGTGCCCTGTTTCTTTTGCCGCTTTTTTTGCCGCCATGCTTGCTCCGAGGCCATCATTCATATATACCTTAGCAAGCTGAATCGCTTCTTCAAGGGTAACTTCCTCTTCATTTACTTCGGGTGCACCCTCAATAACAAGCACTATTTCCCCTTTCAGAGATGTGTGTGCATATTCCTCAGCCGCCTGGGCAAGGGTTGTTCTGATTGTCTCTTCATGAATTTTTGTTATTTCTCTTACAATTGCAATTTTTCGGTTTCCGAGGTTTTTGTATAAATCATCAAGAGTGGCAGAAAGCTTGTGAGGAGCTTCATAAAACACCATTGTTCTTTTTTCATTTTTTATGCTTTCAAGATGTTCTTTTCTTGCACTTTTATTCATACTGAGAAAGCCTTCAAAGGTGAATCTTCCCACAGGCAGACCTGAAAGCGCAATTGCCGCAACAAAAGCCGAGGGTCCCGGTACCACATTTACCGTTATTCCCTTTTCATGACAAAGAGCTACAAGGTCCTCCCCGGGGTCAGACACTGCAGGCATACCTGCATCGGTTACAATTGCACAGCTTTCACCCGCAAGGATTCTGTCCGTTATAATTTCACCTTTTTCACGGCGGTTATGCTCAAAATAGCTTATAAGAGGCTTTTTGATTTCAAAATGATTAAGCAGTTTAAGTGTTACTCTTGTATCCTCAGCAGCAATAAAATCAACCTCTTCAAGAGTTCTGAGCGCTCTTGGTGAAATGTCACCAAGATTTCCGATGGGAGTTCCCACAACATATAATTTTCCTGACATAGTCATCTTCCTTATCAGTCATTCTTATTTCTCACTGGTGTCCGTCCATATAATCGCCGAACATACTTCTGAATTCATCTGTTGGGGTACCGTCAGGATTTTTCATAACAAGGTTTTTTTCAACGGTAACACTGCTTTTTGAACCTCGTTTGCCTTCAACAAGGACTAGCCAGGGAGACTTTTCTGCTTTTTCGCAAACAAAGCGTATGCGTTTTACTTCTATACCGCCGTTTCTCATGGAAACAATTATATCGCAAAGACGTTCAGGGCGGTGACACATGCAGAATCTGCCGCCAAATTTAAGAAGCTTTGAAGCCGCAGACACAGCATCGTCAATTGTGCACATAACCTCATGGCGGGATATACGTTCAGCTTCACATATACTCTCAATTCCCGTGCCGATTGGTTTATAAGGCGGATTCATTGTAACAAGATCAAAGGAACCGTACTCAATCTTACCCTTTAGTCCCCTGAGGTCAGCGTTTACAGGATTTATTCTGCCCTGAATTGAATTGATTTCTATGGATTTTTCAAGCTGTGCAACAGCCTTTGGCTGAATATCGATTGCAGTGACAGAATTTGTTTCACCCTTGCACCATATCAAAGGAATAATTCCGCAGCCTGTACCCATGTCACAGGCAACATCTTTTCTTTTGATATTTGCAAAATTCGCAAGAAGAATTGCATCAGTCCCGAAGGTGTGCACCGCACTTACAACAATTTTCATGTTATTGCCAAGAGGCTCTATTTTTTCATCAATCAAAAGTTCTGTCAACACAATTCTCCTTTCTTTTAATACTTACATTCGATTATATCATAATTCCGGCCGAATGTAAAGCCATGAAAAAACACAAAAAACCGTAACGCCGAAGCGTTACGGTTTGATATGTACTGTTATCTTATTGCTGTCATCAGTTGAGAAGACCGCCGAGAACCTTGTTCATAAGAGCAACACCGGCTTCTGTGTCACCGCCGTAAAGAACGATACCGATGATTGCGCCGAATACCTTTGTGAGGATACCGAGAACAGTTGCAAGTGTGTCGCTTTCAGCTTCAGCACTTGTGAATCTTGCCTTGAGGTAAACAACACCGTAGGTATCATTTGTGCCTGTAAGCATCCATTCTTCGAAATAGAAGGGTGAGCCTGCACCGAGAACATACTGATTGTTGTTTTCATCAACAAATTCCCAACCGGAGAACTTGAGACCTGAGGGAGCAGTTACATCGGGAAGAGGAATTGATGTGCCGGGAACCTGAGCATTTGCTTCACGGGGAAGACGATAGTAAAGACCTGTGATGCCTTCCTTGTAAGTCCAGCCGGCCTGCTTGTCATAAAAGATCTGTGCAGTTGCCATTGTGCCACCGTTAAGATCAAAAAGAACAATAATCTGATTGTCTTTAACAAGACCACTTGCATGATACTCATCTGTTACTGCGTCGGGAGCTGCAGATGCACCGATTGAAAGTGTGCCGAAAATCATCATAACGGCTAAAAGTACTGATAATATTTTTTTCATAAGATTACCTCCTGAATAATTTTGGATATTACCTTGGGTAAATTATAACAAAGGCGAACACAAAATGCAAGTGATTTTTTGAATAAAACTATATTTTTTTCACATAATTTGTGTTTTTTTCAGTAACATGCTGACAATTATTGCAGAATTGTTGCAAGTAGCTTAAATTGACTTAAAAGCAAATTTACGAAGCATTAATTTTGCTTCGGCGGTCTTTCAAAGGTAAGCTTCCCCATTTTACCGCTACGGTATTCGTCAAGCAGCATTACAGCGGCTCTTTCAGTGTTTATCTCGCCGCCTTTGATGAGCATGCCGCGTTCCCTGCCGATTTCTTCAAGAATTTCCCAGGGCATACATTCGTGAATATCGTCAATGCCTTTTAGCTTGTATCTTCCCGTAAGCTTATCCTCGTAGCCGTTTACAAGAGTACTGATGAGCCTTACAGCCATGGTCTCACTGTCCACAACCTCATCCTTTACAGACCCTATAAAAGCAAGCTTATCCCCTACCTCAGGATCATCAAACTTCGGCCACAGAACACCGGGAGTATCAAGAAGCTCAATGCCGTTGCCAATTGCAAACCACTGATTACTTCTTGTGACACCGGGCTTATCAGCTACCTTTGCACGGTATTTTCCTGCCATTCTGTTAATAAAAGAGGATTTACCCGTATTTGGTATGCCGACAACCATCATCCTCAGTGCCTTGCCGGGCATACCTTTTTCTTCGTTCTGCTTGATTTTATCTGCAAGCACCTTACGCACAAGAGCATGATAATTATTGAGGCCCTTTCCTGTTCTGCAATCAACAGCAAGAGCATACTGACCCTGACTTGCGAAATATTCAATCCATTCTCTTGTGATGTTATCGTCTGCCATATCGCACTTGTTGAGAAGTACGATTCTCGGCTTTTTGTTTGTAAGACTGTCAAGCTCCGGATTCCTTGAAGACATGGGAATTCTTGCATCAAGAAGCTCCGTTACCGCATCAACCAAGGGCAGGCTTTCCTTTATAAGGCGCCTTGTTTTTGCCATGTGACCGGGGAACCACTGCACAATTTGTTTCTGACTGTCAGCCACGGTTATTCCTCCTTTTATATTGCAAGAACACAGAGAATATGACTCTGTGTTCCTTTTGTGTTTATTGTACCTTCCACTCGGATATAGGATAAAATTTTATACCTGACGCCTGACCGTAACCGTCATTAGCCATATTGCAAACCTTATACTTAACCACACCGAGGATATACTCTTCCTGAATAAAGCCTATTTTTTCGCTGCGGCTGTCCGTTGAGCCCTGACGGTTATCACCCATAACAAAAACGTGTCCCTCAGGTACAGTTACAGGAAAATCAATGCCCTCATTGTTAAGGGTACGGTTATTAATATAGGGTTCATCAAGAACAACACCGTCAACAGAAACATCTCCTGTTGCAAAATTGATATCAACAACCTGGTTTTCCGTTGCAATAATTCTTTTGACTATGGGCTCGTCAAACCAGTTTGGCTGTGTGATAATAACAACCTGACCGTATTTAGGCTCCGGGTCAAAAGCTGAGACAACAAGCCAGTCCTGATGCTGAAGTGTGGGCACCATTGAAGTTCCCGAAACACCCACAATCCTAAAAAGAAATGTGAACATCAGCATTATGGTAACAACGGCAACAGCAAGAACCGATGCCATATCGTAAATATTGATTACAATTTTATCTTTAAAAGTAAGCTCCGATTTATCTTTTTTTGTGATATCCTTAATCATTTGCGAGCCGCCTTTCGCTGTTCAACTAAATATTAAAAGGAAAACAAAAGGAAGGGATATTCCCTTCCTTCCATTTGTGTTCTTATCAGCCAATCTTTTCCTTAACCTTAGCTGACTTACCAACTCTGTCACGAAGGTAATAAAGCTTGCTTCTGCGAACCTTACCGTTTCTGACAACTTCAACCTTTGCTACGTTAGGTGAGTGAACAGGGAATACTCTTTCAACACCAACGCCGTAAGCAACACGACGAACTGTGAAGGTTGATGAAACTCCGCTACCCTTCTTAGCAATGATTGTACCTTCGAAAACCTGGATTCTTTCTCTTTCGCCTTCACGAATCTTAACGTGAACACGAACAGTAGAACCGATGTTGAGTTCGGGTACCTCAGCCTTGAGGGATGAGTTTGAGATGAGTTTGAGTGCGTCCATTTTAATATCCTCCTAAATTCTGCCACGTTCATTCCGATTACATACGAAAGAGGACCGTTTGCTTTTATTTGCGACTGAATTCAGTCTGCACTACATTACAAATGCCTAAGCATTTTACCACAACGAAAATAAAAAAGCAAGTCTTTTTTTGAATTTTTTATTTTATTTTTATAGCCTTAACAGAGCTGAAGCCGCTGTAAATATATTTGCCGCCTGCTGATTTATATGCTCTGACCTTGAAGTAATAGGTCTTGCCGCTTTTAAGGCCTTTTTTATAACCCTTTGTTATGTTGGCATTAAAGTTTGATGCCTTTTTATAAGTACCGTCTTTGCTTGTTGAATACCAGACCTGATATCCGTTTTCGCCCGAAATATTCTTCCACCGAACTGTAGCCCTGCCCTTTGCGGTTGAAGAAAGAGTTACCGTGGTGGTTTTGGGCTTTGTTGCTGTGGTCAGCTTTTTGCGCTCTGACCAGTAGCGCTCATCACCCTTGTCATAGAAGGCTCTGATACCGAAAATCTGCTTTGAGCCCGATTTCAGGTTTTTGATTGTATACTTACGGGATGTGGTTGTTTTTAAGGTCTCCCATTTTTTCTTTGAGGAGTTATAACGGTATACTCTGTAACCTGTAGCGCCGGTACTTTTTGACCATGAAAGTGTGATTGAATCTGTAGTCTGGGTTGCTTCGAATGTTTTGGGCGGTGCAGGCTTTGTTTTTACCTTGATTTTTGAAAAATCAGGAGCCAATCTGCTTACATTTTCATCCTCTGCATAGGCTTTTACGGCAAAGTTATAATCCTTGCCTGATGAAAGCCCCGTAGCCTTGAAGGTAGTTGAGTCTGTTTTTCCGATAAGCTTCCAGCCACTTGAATAACGGTAGACTCTATAGCCTGTGGCACCCTTGACCGCTTTCCATTTAAGAGTAACCGTCGAAGTACCGAATGAGGCTCTTAAGGACGAGGGGGTTCCGAGAATCAGTCTTGTATTCTTTTCCTCAACGGTGCGTGTGGTATTGCATAAATCACATTTTGCTGTTTTTGTTCCGTTTGCGGTGTAGGATTCGTCATTATTATATACATACTGAGTGAACATATGGTTGTGTGAATTTTCAACGGTGAAGTTCACCTGCCACAAGGTTCCGCTAAGAGTTTCACTTGAAGCAAAAACGCGCAAAATATGGCTGCCGTTCGAGATATCTTTAAGAGGCAAAGTCAGTGTGTAGCCGAGCTTATTGTTAACTGCAAAATCAGAATACTGTGCGAAAATATCATCCCTTGCAGCTGAAGGCATTTCAATTATTTCACCCTCATCAAGCTGATAGGAAAAGCTGACCTGTTTTTTACCCGTATTGACTGCCCAGCCCGAAATATTTATTTCCTCAACCAAGGACATATCAAAGACTTCATTTTCAGTAATTCCCGCATTTTCGTAAATCATTTCATCATAAACACTGAAATAAAGAAAATTACTGTAATCGCTTTTTTCCTTCGTTTCAGTATTATATGCTCTTATAAACGCAAGGTAGTTACCGGCACAAAAAGTTGCAGGCGGAACCGTATATGACTTTTTGGAAGATGATAAAGTATATTCTTTGATAGTGCTCCATTCGTACTCTGCAGTTTCATCAATGCATTTTACAATTGAAAGGATGTATTTATCAAAGGTGCATTTTGATGTTTTCCAGCTAAAGCTGAATTCAGTTTTACTGCTTACCGATGTGAATTCAGAATCAAGTGACAGAGTTGATTTTTTTATCTTATCACTGAAGCCGTAGGTTTTGAAATAGGTGTTTTTGGCACGGTTACCTCTGTATTCACAGTTATATTCAAGGTTTGCAGGTGTTTCAAAATAACGGCAGAAGGCATCAGCCGCCGCATAAGCACCATCAGCAGTATTTTCAACATCTTTTATCATTTTCAGCGTGTTGGGATAGTATTTTTCAAACTCATATTTAAGGTAATAAAGCTGACCTGTGAGAGTTTTCCAATCATAGCCGTTGTCTGTACAATACTTTTTAAGTCTTTCCCAACGGCTGTCGTGCCACTGACAGATACCGTAGCTTGTTCCGCTGTCACCCGTTGCACTGGGATTGAAAGAGGATTCTTTTTCAATGTTTGCCATAACGCCGCAAGCAGATGCAGTGCTCATTCCCATACTGTTTTTGAGGAAAAAAAACACATTTTCTTTGTTTGTATTCACCGCCCCGGCAACAATGCCTGACGGTGAGATTATACACATTAGCATGACAATAACGAGTGCGAAAGAAAGGTTTTTGTTAAATTTATTTCTCATATTTTCTCCTTTCCTTTGTTGTGTTTTTTTGCGTGTTCATTTTCATTTTACCATATTTTTACTATTTTTGCAACTGTGCTGTAAAACACAAACGGAGCCATAAGAGTCGCTATGGAGTAATTCACTGCAAAAAAAGAAGGGCATGAAGCCCTTCTGAAATTGATTTTTATTCAAACTCCGACATATCTTCAATAAGCAATTTTTTTCTTACAAGAGTGTATGATACCGTGTCGCCTGCTCTTTTCTGAATTTCGTCTGCAAGAAGTGAGGGGTTGACATTGGTTGTGCTGCCGGCGGGAAGAATTACAGAAAGCTTCACTCTTTCCCCGAATTTGCCGATTTTGTACTCTTTTATAAACTCAATAAGATTGATATCCTTGAGCACCTTGTGTCTGCCCTTCTTGCCAAGCTTCTGAACAATCAGTTCGTCGCCTTCAAGCATTTCATCAATAAGCTTTGTGAGCTTTTCAGTGCCCTTCTGACAGTCAAAGAATATATCAAATTCACCGAAAGTAATTTTCTTCGGGTCATAAACAGGATCTCTGACACCGATGATTTCGATTCCGGGAGGCATTGAGCCTTTAAGCATTTCAAAAATTTCTTCGTTGGTGCTTTCGCCTTCAATTCTCATATCCATGCTCTCACACATGCTTTCCATCCCCAATGAGAGAGGAAGTGCAAAGGTGATATAAGGGTGAGGGTTAAAGCCTTCCGTGTACCATAAAGGCACTTTTGCACGTCTTACCGCCCTTGTCATGGCTCTCATCAGATCAAGGTGGGAAACGTAACGGCTCATGCCCATTTTTTTAAACCATACTCTGACACAGCGCATCGCATTTACCTCCGTTTATCATATTTGAGCCACAGCCTGCACACTGAATTCTGCAGTGGGGCGTGGTTTCGCTTTCATAAGCCTTTTTGCTTTCCTTGATAAGGAACTGCTTTCTGATTCCGTAATCGAGATGATCCCAGGGAAGAATTTCTTCATAGTCACGCTTTCTGCTTGTGTAGAAAAGCGGATCAATACCGCACTTTTCAAAAGCTTCAAGCCATGTGTCAAAACGGAAGCTGTCATCCCATGAATCAAACTTACATCCGTTCTTCCATGCATATTCAACAACATCGCAAAGGCGTCTGTCACCTCTTGCAAAAACGCCCTCAAGGAAGCTGATATTAACCTTATGATAGCTGACAGATATCTTCTTTGTTCTTACACTTGACAGCAGGTGCTCCTGTTTTTTAATAAGCTCATCCATTGTATCCTGAGCTTCCCACTGGAAGGGAGTGAAGGGCTTGGGTACAAAGGAGGCAACGCTTATGCTGACCTGCACGCCTTTTCCCTTGGGCTTATCAGGATTATTGTAAAACTCATTGACAACCTTCTGGGCAAGCTCAGCAATGCCTGCAACATCATCATAGGTTTCAGTGGGAAGACCGAGCATAAAGTAAAGCTTAACAGATGTCCAACCGCCCGAAAAAGACTTTCTTGCAGTGGAGAGCATTTCCTCTTCTGTTACATTCTTGTTGATAGCGTCACGAAGGCGCTGAGTACCTGCCTCAGGCGCAAAGGTGAGACCGCTTCTTCTTACCCTGCTGAGATACCCCATAAGCTTTTCGGAGAAATTATCAACCCTGAGTGACGGAAGCGCAATATTGACCTTATCCTTTTCCGTCCATGTGAGAAGCTTTTCCATAAGCTCTTCAAGATGGGTATAGTCACTTGTTGAAAGAGAGGAAAGCGAAATTTCATCATATCCCGTGCTTTCACAAAGGCGCTGACACTGAGTATTGACGGTGTCTGCACTTTTTTCTCTTATAGGACGGTAAATGAAGCCTGCCTGACAAAAACGGCAGCCTCTTATACAGCCGCGGAGAATTTCATGAACAACCCTGTCATGCACCACCTCAACAAAGGGTACGATGAACTTTTCGGGATAGTGCACCTTATCAAGGTCTGCAACCACTCTTTTTGTAACCTTTTCGGGTGCAGTATCCTTGGGCGTAACTGCCTTGACTGTGCCATCCCGATTATATTCAATATCGTAAAGTGAGGGAACATAAATACCCTTTATCTGCGCTGCTTTTCTGAGGAATTCTGCCTTTGTTGTGCCCTGCTTTTTGCATTCAATAAGGAGATCGAAAAGCTCCTCTGAAACCTCCTCGCCATCACCAAGGGAGAAAATGTCGAAAAAGTCTGCCATTGGCTCGGGATTGCAGACACAGGGACCGCCACCGACAATAATGGGAGTAAGGTCTGTTCTGTCCTTTGCTCTTATCGGAATACCTGCAAGGTCAAGCATATTCAGAACATTGGTATAAGAAAGCTCATACTGAAGAGTGAAGCCTATAAGGTCAAATTCACTCAGAGGATCTCCGCTTTCAAGAGCGAATAAGGGTATATTCCTTTCACGCATTTCTTTTTCCATATCGTGCCAGGGTGCAAAAACACGTTCACACCATACATCATCACGTGCGTTAGCGGCAGAATAAAGAATCTTTATTCCGAGGTGTGACATGCCTATTTCATAGCTATCAGGAAAACAGAAGGCATAGCGAAGGTCAACAGCATTTTTATCCTTAACAACACTGTTCAGCTCCCCGCCGGTATACCTACCCGGCTTTTGCACCAAAGGTAATATTTTTTCAACTTCTTTACTTATCATCATTTAACTCCATTTCTTTTTGAAAGTTATTATGTTCAGATATAATGTAACAGCAATAAGGCTGATATTAATCCCGATGCTGATACAATAAATTACACAGAAAATAACGGTTGCCGCCGCAAAAAGCTCAGACACAACATCCATTATCTTTTCGCCCGTTGCTTCGTCATATCTCTGAGAAAGCAGGCAATAAAGACACCTTCCGAAATCAAGTATTTTAACAGGTATCATATTTATCAGGGCAACAAAACCGTTCACAACCGCAAAAAAGATAAAAACATCTCTTTTTGTAATCATGTATAAGAAAAAGCTCACAGCTACGGTAATTACATTAAATATAATACCGCCCATTGCAATAAGAGCTTCTTTTTTATAGGACAGCAATGTATCCTGCCTTTCGATTCTCATGCCAAAAACACCGAGTTCGATATAATTTATTCCGTTCTTTGAAAGTCGGATAAAAAACAGATGTCCGCTCTCATGAACAAGAGAAGAAAACAGGGATAACAGAACTATTGTCTCATCACAGAACAAAAGCATGAGAGTAACCGTTGCCGCAAAGGAAAAACGGAGCCTGAGCTCTGTACTGCCGACTTCAACAGTCATTTTCAAGTGCCCACAAGGGATTGAGTCTTATGCCGTTGCACCTTACTTCAAAATGAAGATGAGGTCCTGTTGAATAACCTGTTGAGCCTACCAATGCAACAGTTTCACCTTTATTAAGCTTCATGCCTTCTTCCGCAAGAATTTCACTGCAGTGACAGTAAAAGGTCTGAAAGCCCTGTGAATGGGTTACAATAATATATTTCCCCGCCCTTGAATCCTCGCCTACCGCTGTGACGGTACCCGAAAGAGCGCACCTGATTTTTTCTCCTTCTTTTGCACCTATATCAAGGCCTGTATGAAAGCTCCATTTGCCTGTTATCGGATTGGTACGGTAACCGAAATACGAGGTGTATCTGCCATTTTCAACGGGATTTATAAAGCTATCCGTTGTCACATAAGGTGCAAAGCTGGTTTTTTCCGTCGCCTCAAAGACCTCAAGGTCATCACCGCCCATTGGAAGCTGCGACGTTAACTCTTCCTCAGCTACAGCGTTTCCGTTTGTTAAAACATCTGTAACACCGTACCCGAAAACCGCAAGGGAATCCCCCGAAAAAAGCTCCTTCACTGCATCAGATACCGAGGAAAGCTCCTCAACGGTGCTGCTTTGAGTCAGAATTACCGAAATTCTGTCTTTAAGATTTTTCCCGAAGTCACTGTTCAATGAGGTAACGAAAAAGATTACGGCAACAATCACTAAGCAAATAAAAAACTGACATACAATAACAAGGGAATAAAAATCCTTTTCTTTTTCCTTCTGTTTTTTTACCGCTGATTTCTTTTCTTCCATATAATATCACCGGTATATTTATATGCTGAAGTATAGTTCCGTTAATACAGTATATCACATAAAAAAGGATTTTTAAATATTAAAACAAGAAAATTTCTTGCCTTTTTCAACCTCTTTTTACCGTAATTTGTTGACTATTTTTCAACCTGGTGATATGATACTACTAATAATGTTATATCAGAACATTGTAATTATTGAAAGCGGAGGAATTAAAATGTTTTCAGATTTCAAAAACGACGGTTTTATGTACCTGATAATCCTTGCTGTTATCGTTTTTGTTTGTGCTCAGGCTCTCTTCTTTATGAAAAAAGCATGGGCAAGAGGTAAGGAGCTGGGCATAACAACCGACAAACTCAAAAACGCAGTTACATCAAGTGCAATTTTCTCTTTTGCACCTGCCGTAGGTATTGCAGTTACCGTTATCACACTTTCTGTGGCTCTCGGCTATGTTCTTCCATGGATAAGACTTACCGTTATCGGTGCTATCCAGTATGAAACAACAGCCGCAATTGCAGCTCTGGAAGCCGCAGGTCTCACCGGCGGTATTTCACAGCCTGTTACTGACCCTGAAATTTTTGCAACAATCGCATGGGTTATGACCATCGGAAGCATCCTTCCCCTGATTCTTATTCCCATTATCCTTAAAAAGATTCAGAAGGGCGTTTCAGATGTTGCTTCAAAGAATTCCAAATGGATGGATGTTATGACTGCAGCCGCCTTTATCGGTCTTATTGCAGCCTTCATAGGCAGAGGTCTTGCAGGTACAGGCTCCAGCAAGGAAACAATCATCGGTGACGGTGCAGGTGTTCTTTCACTCACTGCCCTTATTGCTTCCATCGGATTTATGCTGTTCTTCACACTCATCAACAAAAAGCTCAAGAAAAACTGGATTGAAGCACTTGCAATGCCTTTGAGCATGGTTCTTGCAATGGTTGTTGTTGTTCTTGTTAACCAGTTTGCACCTGAACTTGCCGCAATTGAGTGGCGTTATTAAGAGAAAGGAGAAGATAAACATGAATAAGACTTACATGGATAAAGTTCATACATGGGGCAGAATCTGGTGTATTGCTTCACTTATTTTCTTCCTTTGTATCCCTCTTGCAATTTCACTTCACCTCGGTGTATGGCCAAGGGCTGAAATCTTAGGCAAGGGACTTGCTTCAATTGCATTCTTCTTTGCAACAGGCATCATAGAAGTTGTTGCTTACTCACCCATGCTCGGTGCCGGCGGTACATATCTTTCTTTCGTAACAGGCAACATCATGAACCTTAAGATGCCCTGCGCCCTTAATGCTATGGAAAACGCAAAGGTTAAGGCTAACACGGAAGAAGGCGAGGTTATCACAACAATCGCTATCTGTGCTTCAATTATTGTAACAACACTTGTTATTGCAGTTTTCGTTATCATTTTCGCTCTTAACCCCAGCTTCTCAGAGCTTATGGCAAGCGACACATTCGCTCCCGCATTCCAGCAGGTTACCTATACAATTTTCGGTTCACTTGCTGCAACCTACTTCGTTAAGCACTGGAAGATTTCTATCTTCCCCATTGCCGCAATCACTCTTCTTCTTGTTTTTGTAGACCCCGGCATCGGTGTTCTTATCCCCGTTGGTGTTGTGCTTTCAATGCTCGGCGCTCACGTGCTTTACAAAATGAAAAAGGTTTAATCTTTAAAATCAAAACACAAAAGGTCATCTTTTCCGAAAGGTTAAGGTGACCTTTTCAATATTTTTCATCTTTTGTAAAAAAACTATTGCAACATCTGTGTGTTTTTGATAGAATTTATTTGTAGAAATTTGCTTTTTCTAAGGAGGAATCAGATGAAAGCAATAATTAACGGAAGAATTATTCTCAAGGACAGAATAATTGAAAATCAAGCCCTTCTTTATTCTGATGTTATCGAAGGTATCGTTCCCGAAGCTTCAATTCCCGATGATGCCGAGATAATTGATGCAAAAGGCGGCTATGTTGCCCCCGGTCTTATTGACATGCACATTCACGGCTATCTTGGCAAAGATGTCTGTGACGGCGAAGAAGAAAGCATACGCACAATTTCAAAGGGTCTTCTTGCAAACGGTGTTACCGGTTATCTGCCAACAACCATGACCGTAGATATGAAGGTTATCAGAAAGGCTCTTGAAGTATGCCGCAGCCTGAAGGAAGAAAGTAAAACATGGCAAGGCAGTGCAATTTTAGGTTGCCATGCAGAAGGACCTTTTATAAGCGAAAGCAAAAAAGGTGCCCAGGATGCAAAATACATATTAAAGCCCGATGCAGAATTTGTTAAGGAATATGCCGACATTATCAAAACAATAACTCTTGCACCGGAAACCGATGAAAATGATTTTGCCGCAATACGTGAAATCTGCCGTGATACTGATGTTGTGGTATCAATGGGTCATACATCTGCAGACTATGAAACTGCAATGGCAGGTGTAAATGCAGGCGTTAAGCATGTAACTCACCTTTTCAATGCTATGACTCCCCTTCAGCACAGGGCTCCCGGTGTTGTTACTGCAGCGATGAATGCAGATATAAGCTGTGAGCTTATTGTTGATACATTCCACGTTGATGTAAGCCTTTATGATTTACTCTGGAAGCTTAAGGGCAGAAAGCTCTGTTTCATAACAGATTGCCTTCCCGCAGGCGGATTACCTGAAGGCGAGTACACTCTCGGCGGACAGAAAATAATTTACAAGGGTATTGTCTGCCGACTTGAAGACGGCACCGTAGCAGGCAGTATTCTTCACCTTAATAAGGGTGTATGGAATGTTTACACAAACTCACACATACCTCTCCACGAATGTGTAAACTGTGCTTCACTCAATGTTGCAACGGTTCTCGGACTTGAAAAGGCAAAAGGTTCACTTGAAATCGGTAAGGATGCTGACATCATAATAACCGACAGTGAATTCAATATAGAAAAAACTATTATCGGAGGAGTAATCAGATATGAATCTTAAAGTAAAAGCAAAGCTTGACCCCAAATTCCAGCCCCTGTCACTTATCTGCCGTGAAATGCGTGAAGCAACCAAGGAAAACGGACAGGACATCATCATAGCCGCCGAAAGAAATGACGGTTATATTTCAACCTACAAAACACGTATCTTCTGTGACGGTACAGGTCATGATGAAGAAAATTTCCGTTTTATTGAACGTATTGCCAAATCCCTTCTTTGGGTTGCGGGCGGTTACAAAATTATTATTGCCGGCAGTGAAACAGTAGGCAACAGAATCAAGGATGCTTTCCGTGACGGCGGACTGCGCGATTTTGACATCCACCACATGGAAAAGGTTTATGAGCGTCCCTTTGAAGTTGAGGTTTGTGCCCTTGAAGATGCACCCAAGGATAAATCCTCCGCAGCACCCATCGGCAGACATCTTGACGGCTGCCGTATCGGCTTTGACGCCGGCGGAAGTGACCGCAAGGTAAGTGCTGTTATTGACGGTGAAACTGTTTATTCCGAAGAGGTAGTATGGTTCCCCAAGCTTAATTCAGATCCCGAATATCACTATCAGGGAATTCTTGAGGCTATGAAGACTGCCGCTTCAAAAATGCCCAGAGTTGATGCCATCGGCGTTTCATCAGCAGGTATTTATGTTAACAACCGCATCATGGTTGCTTCCCTTTTCATTAAGGTAAGCCAGGAAGACTGCGATAAGAGAGTAAAGAATATGTATCTCGACATTGCAAAGGAAATCGGCGAGAACATTCCCATTGAAGTTGCAAACGACGGTGATGTTACTGCCCTTGCAGGCGCAATGGACCTTAATGACGATTCAGTTCTCGGTGTTGCTATGGGTACAAGTGAAGCCGGTGGATATATTGATCCTCAGGGCAACATTACAGGCTGGCTTAACGAGCTTGCTTTTGTTCCCGTTGACTTCTGTGAAGAATCAATGGTTGATGAATGGTCAGGCGACTACGGCTGCGGTGTTAAGTACTTCTCACAGGACGGTGTAATCAAGCTTGCACCCTATGCAGGCATTGAGCTTGACGAAAGCCTTTCCCCTGCTGAAAAGCTTAAGGTTGTGCAGAAGCTTATGCAGGAAGGCGACGAGCGTGCTGCCGCAATTTATGACACAATCGGTGCATACTTCGGCTATGCAATTGCTTATTATACCGAATTCTATGACATCAAGCACGTTATCATCATGGGCCGTGTAACATCAGGTGAAGGCGGTGCAATCCTTCTTGAACGTGCACAGGAAGTTCTTGACAAGGAATTCCCCGAGCTTTCAGAAAAAATCAAGCTTCACATTCCCGATGAAAACTCAAGACGTGTAGGTCAGTCTGTTGCTGCCGCAAGTCTTCCCAAGCTTAAATAAAAATTAAACACATACAGTGAAAGAGACTGATGCTTTTGCATCAGTCTCTTTTATCATACCAATATTCACGTCTTTTCTGTATCAGATACTTCCTTGTACTGAAGAAAATCACAAGGGCGGCAACAAGGGCAAAGCCTATATAAATATGGGTATTGTCCGTACCGTAAATCCTGATGTCACTCCAAAGCTCAGAGAACATGGAAAGCGTTTCCTGAGGAAGATTGTGGAAATACTCCGTTTCGGGCATATCCTCTTCGTCGGGATAAAGATATTTGTTAGCCTTCATTTCCGCATATTCCGGATGCTCAAGAACACCCTCGTTTGGTGTTGCATACCCGATGTAAAGCGCATTGCTGAGAGCAATTTCAGGGTCCATCAGGAAATTCATATACATAAGTGCCGCTTCGTAGTTCTGTGCACATTCAGGAATACACACAGCATCAACGAACATGTTTACTCCCTCTTTCGGATAAACAAAATCCAGGTCGGGGTTTACCTCCTTCATAAGAACAAAGTCGCCGACATAGTAAGGCACCATGGCAGCCTCTCCGCTTTCCATTTTATTGAAGATTTCATCCATAACATAGCCCTGAAGCAAGGGCTTTTGCTCAATGAGCATCTGCGCCACGTCTGAAAGCTCCTTTTCATCGGTGGAGTTGAGAGAATAGCCGAGAATCTTCTGCGGAATTGCAAAGGCATCACGGGGATTGTCAATCATAAGGATTTTTCCCTCATATCTCTCATCCCAGAGTGCAGTCCAGCTTGTAGGAGGCTCTTCAACCATTTTTGTGTTATAGATAAGACCAACCATACCAACATTATAAGGTACGGAATAAGCATTGTCCGGGTCATAGAACATATTCTTGTATTGCTCGGAAATGTACTTATAGTTGGGAAGTGCTTTAACGTCTACCTTCAAAAGCATTTCCTCTTTTATCATTCTTTCAATCATATAATCAGAAGGAATGATAATATCGTAGCTTGCACCGCCGTTTTTGATTTTGGGGTACATGTCTTCGTTACTTTCGTAGGTAACGTAATTGACCTTGATGCCAGTAAGCTTTTCAAACTCAGCGTTTACATCCCTGAGTCCGTCTTCATTTGTGTCACAGATATATTCGCCCCAGTTGAAAACGTTGATGGATGTGCCTTCAAGACCTTTATAAAATTCTTCATTTTCATAAGCAGAAGCGGAAAAACTAAACAGAACAAGGCTTAAAAGGGTAAGAATCATAACATAAAATTTTTTCATTTCTTGCCCCCCTTGTTAAGCTTGTTGCTCATCCTTTTTTCTCCCCTTGCCTGTGAGACATTAAGAAGAATAAGAAGGAAAAGTATTGCAACAAAAATAAGAGTTGAAAGCGCATACATATCAGGGGTAACTCTTTTTTTGGTCATTGAGAAAATTCTGATTGGCAGTGTTTCAAATGAGGGACCCTGAGTGAAGTAGCTGATAACAAAATCATCAAGTGAAAGGGTGAAGGACATCATCATGCCCGACACGATACCTGTTGAAATTGAAGGAAGCACCACCTTGAAGAATGCCTGAACGGGAGTGCAGCCCAAATCCATTGCCGCCTCAGGAAGAAATTTATCAAGCTGACGAAGCTTCGGCAGCACAGACAAAATAACGTAGGGAAGGTTGAAGGTAACATGGGCAATAAGCATTGTACCAAAGCCTAATGCATCGGTTTTACCGATAAGGTTTGCGCAGAAAACAAACAGAAGCATCATAGAAATACCCGTTACTATTTCGGGGTTCATCATTGGTATGTTTGTGACGCCCATTGTTACTTTTTTGATATATTTGTTTCTGAAAGCATTTATACCCACTGCCGCCGCAGTACCCATAACTGTTGCTGTAAGGGCTGATGTAACAGCAAGAATAAGGGTGTTGGAAAGAGCTTTCATGGTTCCTTCATCATGAAGAAGGGACTCATACCAGCGAAGCGAAAAACCGCTGATAACACTCGTGCTTGCCGAATCGTTGAAGGAAAACACTATCATAACAACAATCGGTGCATAAAGAAAAATCATAATAAGGGCAACATAAAGCTTTGAAAGGGGTGACATTCTGTTTCTCATATCAGCACACCTCCGTCATCATCATCGCCGGTGAAACGGTTCATAACCATCATGCAGATGATTATAAGCACCATAAGCACAAGAGAAAGTGCAGCACCCAGATTATAGTTATTGGCAGATTTGAACTGCATTTCTATAACGTCACCGATAAGTGAAAATGTGTTTCCTCCAAGCTTTTTTGAAATATAGAAGGTAGAAACGCTGGGAACAAAAACCATTGTAAAGCCTGATGCTATACCCGGCATGCTCAAAGGAAGAATAATATCCTTCAGAACAGTAAGCTTGTTTGCACCGAGGTCCTCAGCTGCCTCAATAAGATTATGGTCCATTTTTGCCATTATTGAATAAAGGGGCAGAATCATATAAGGTATATAGTTATAAACCATACCGAGGACAACTGCGCCCTGTGTATTTATCATGTGCCATTCAGGTAATTTCAGCCATGATAAGGCTGTATTTATAATTCCCGTATCCTGAAGAAGAATCATCATTGAATAAGTTCTTATGAGAAGATTCATCCACATGGGAAGCATAACAAGAATCATCATTGTTCTTTGAACATTAGCCCCGCTTCTTGCCATGATATAGGCAAGAGGATAAGACATGACAAGGCTTATTACCGTTGCTATAAAGCCAAGCCAGATTGAATTGAGCATAACGTCCTTGTATTTTCCGATATCCATAATATACTGAAGAGTGAAGTTACCGTCAGCATCTGTTACAGAATAGTATACAACGAAAATCAAAGGAACGATAATGAAAATTGCCGCCCACACAAGATACGGTGAAGCCGTAAGTTTTTTGCCCAGGGACTTTTTCTTCATTTATCACTCCTCCTCTTCTTCTGTTATATCTGAAAGGTGCTCAAGTTCATCACTGAAGGAGCTGTAATCACCGTACATACCCGAATATTCACTCTTTTTCATAACGTGAATTGCATCGGGTTCAATCTGAATACCGATTTTTGAACCTACGGGATAATAGTCAGTAGTCTGTATCATCCATTTGAAGTTATCAATGTCTACAATCATTTCAAAGTGCACGCCCTTGAAGGTGTTTGAAGTGATAACACCGCTGATTGTACCTTCGTTCACAGGTACAACATCAACATCCTCGGGACGGACAACGATGTCAACAGACTCATTAACATTGAAGCCCTTGTCAAGGCACTGGAACACTGCACCGGAAAACTTTGCCTTGAAGTCATCAAGCATTACACCGTCAAGAATATTACTTTCACCGATAAAATCCGCAACAAAGGCATTTTTCGGCTCGTTGTAAATATCAATCGGTGTGCCGATCTGCTGAATTCTGCCGTCATTCATAACAACAATTGTGTCACTCATGGAAAGAGCTTCCTGCTGATCATGGGTAACATAAATAAAGGTGATACCCATTCTTTTCTGAATGTTCTTAAGCTCAACCTGCATATCCTTACTAAGCTTCACGTCAAGAGCGCCCAGAGGCTCATCAAGAAGAAGAACACGGGGCTCAACGGCAAGAGCCCTTGCAATTGCAACACGCTGCTGCTGACCTCCCGATAAGGAAGCGATATTCCTTCTCTGGAAGCCCTTCAGGTTAACAAGCTCAAGCATTTCGTGAACCTTTTTACTGATATCCTTTTCCTTCATCTTCTTGATGCGAAGACCGAAAGCAATATTATCGTAAACATTAAGGTGCGGAAAAAGTGCGTAACGCTGGAAGATAGTATTTACCTGCCTTTTATGCGCCGGCAAGTTATTGATATCCTTACCTTCAAAAAGTACCTGTCCGCTGTCTGATTCAAGAAAGCCTGCAATAATGCGCAGAGTTGTTGTTTTACCACAGCCTGACGGGCCTAAAAATGTCATAAACTCTTTATCCTTGATTGTCAGGTTAATGTTATCAAGAATAACCTCATCGTCAAACTTTTTTGAGATATTCTGAAGCTGGATAATTACATTATCTTCCATTTATGAACCCCTTTCCCTGCATGAAAAACATGCCCGCTCGAATTATGCGATAAAGATTTATCGCTGATGAAATCCCAAGAAAATCAGAGACTTTTTCTTCTGAGTTTTCCCGGGACCGATTATGAAATATAATTTGTTTCAGAATAAAATCAATTCATTCTGTTAAATCACAATATAGAACAAAATCTCGCAAATGTCAACAGTTTTCAGAGATTTTTCACCAAAAAATCGGTGCATTTTTGGGGCATTTTGCAAAAAACTTTAATTATCTCTTTTTTTCTCTGTATTCCTCTTGTTTCCTCAAAAAAAGTTTTTCCGCCATATATAACAAAGAGTGCACAAAGTGCACTCTTCAATACAGTTTGTTTTACACGGAAAAATATTCCTGAGCCTTGGTTTCAAGAAAGGCCTTTATAAGAGGAAGGCTTTCCTCGTTCATTTCATATACTTCAGTTAAAATCTCTTCTTCGCTCTGATTTTCAAAGCTCAGCATACCGTAATAAACCGCCACCTTGATAACTTCTGTTTCCTCAAGCTTTTCAATCCAGATACGGTAATTGAAAATTCTGTTTCCGATACAGCCCTTCATCGGGTCCGTTCCTACCGAAGCACAGTAAATGTTATAGCTGCCGCCGATTCTTGACCCGCCGATAAGCCATGATAAAAGCGGTACAAATATGTCATGCTTTGCCATTTAAGATTCCTCACTTTACTCATTCTTTTTATATGATAGCAAATTTACCTCAAAAAGTAAATAGTACAAATCAATTCTTCATAAATGTTGCACCCGCCAGAGCCATAGTCTGTTTATAATAGCTCCACACATAACCTATTGGAAAAATAAAGGCACAAAGCAAAAACCAGCCGATAAAACTCATTTTAAGCTTTCTTAAAGCTTTTTTGGTGCTTTGCATATCCTTTTGCGACGATGCAACAAGATGAGAAAAAGAAATATATCTGCCTTCAATAAAATAATAAGGAGCAAGAAAAAAAGACAGAGTGATCTCTTTATAAAAAACAATTCCGCTCGCAAAAAATGCCAAACATCCCACAGCCATAAAGCAGGCAACAAGAAGTGACACATTGCTTTTAAGAAGGTTATATATAAGAATACAGGACACTGCAAAGGGCAAAAAGGACACTATTACAAGAATCAGCTTTATAATAAGCATTTTAAACGTGAAGGAAACTGCCCCTACAGCTCTCAGAGGATGAAAATAATAAAATATATCCCCTGCCGTACCGCCTTTTTTCTGTGCCCTTCTGAGAAGGAACCGGTCTGTACCCAGCCTGACACAGCTGTAAACACTCAAGCAGAACACAAGGATTAAAAAAGATAAAACCAGATTTACAACATTTTCGTATTCACCGAAAATTCTGTGCACATGATGTCTGAGTGCTACTTCATAAACAATGACAGACAGGTTTGCAGAAAGAACAATCACAACTGCCGTTGCAAGGGTCAGAATCAGAAGTCCTGTGTTACCGGAAAGAAGTATACTTCCCTTTATGCGTAATTTTGAAACCATAAAAAATCACCCGCCCTGCCTTATTATCGGCAGAGCGGATGCATATTAACCGTTTTTTTATTATTTGAGAGCAAAAAGATTAAGGCTTTCGTCTGCAATCATGAACTGAGGATATTCTTCAAACATGTTTACATCGGGCTGAACTTCACTTTCAAGAAGAGTGAAGGCAAATTCACCGTATGCACTGCCGTAATCTGCTGCCACGTGTGGTGCGTCCTTAACAAACCAGGTGTTATCGGGGAAAAGAGCAGTTGAAGCATCAATTACCTTATCTGCTGAGATGTATTTATCATCTTTACCTGCAAGATATTCATCGGAAAGAGTCTCCTTCAACGGTGCAATTGTTGCAAAGTTTGATGTAAGCTCGGCTTCAAGAACCATATCACCGTTAAGGTTTGCTCTTTCATATACGGGAACAAGACCTGTGTTGTAGTTTGAAACAAATGTAAGCTTAACTCCGTTATTCTTTGCAGCTTTAAGTGTGTCTTCAGTGCTGCAGACAAATCTTCCTGTTTCCTGAAGCTTTTCAAGAAGAACTGCATACTCCTCTTCATGGCCGCCGAAAATGTTTTCAAGACCTGTATAGAAATCATCATCAGGACAAAGTGCCCATAAACCGCAAAGGGTACCCATATTGTCACGAAGCACAATATCGTTTGCCTTGTCGAAATTTTCCGCAACAAATTCGTTGACAAAATCTGTCAGGAAGTCAAATGCGCCCAGGGCGTCAAACACCTTAAGAACTATCTTAAGCAGCATGTTATTACCTGTTGCACTGTTGATGACATTGATAATTGTGTCTGTATCAAAGTGAATTCTGCCGTTGAGAGCATCACCTGCAACATATGTACCGTTCTGTGCACCTGAAAGATACACTGCAGATTCAATGCTGTCTGAGCCGTAATAATACATATATGCGGTTGTTACCATACAGCCCATGGAAGCGCAAATGATGTTAACCTGTTTTTTATCGTGGTCATTTTTTGCAGTTTCAATGAGTGTATTGAGCTCACTGCCGAGCTGCTGAGGAGTTTTTCTCCAGTCATAGGTGAAGAAATATGTATTTTCTGCACCGTATTTTTCAATAGAGTTTTTGACAATACCAAGTTCTGTTGAGTCAATAAGATTTGCTGTAAATTCGGGATAAGAAGCCATTGATTCGGGATACTGAACCATTGAAACGGGCTCAAGGGAGTTTCCCTCCTTATCCGCAGCAATAGGTGAAAGAATGCTTTCGGCAAGTTCAAAAATACCGTCTGCAAGAGCCTCTTCATCTTTAAGGGCAAATCTTGTAAGAAGTGCATCCACAAGAACACTGAAAAGCTCAACATAATTCATTGAAAGAAGAGCGTTGCTGCCGTCTTCATAAGTAAGACCTGCAAAATCAATACCTCTTACAATAACAACGGGGTTGCCCTCATATTCCTGAGCAGGCACCTGATTGCCGTCTGCTGCAAAAGCAGGCACAGACATTGCAAAAAGCATTACAACTGTAAGTAAAACGGAAATTATTTTTTTCATAATTTAACATTTCCTTTCAAAAATTAATATAACAAACTGCTACTTCACGATTATATAACAAAAATCCGCAATGTGTCAACACACTGCGGGTTATTTTTAAATATTTAATAAGTCTTTTCTATGTATGTTAAAAAGTCAGCAACTGCGCCGTCATTGCAGTGGCATGCATGAAACTCACACACAGAGTGAATCTCTTCGGGAGCCTGCTTGCAGCATGCAGGGTGCTCTACTGTTTTCAGCATATCAAGGTCATTATAATAATCCCCTATTGCACCGATGTTCTTTTCGGGGATACCGAGAATATCTGCAAGGGCTAAAACTGCATTCCCTTTGTGAGTTGTGCTGTTGACCATATCGAAGGATGCTATTGACGTGTCAATAAAACCGAGATTTTCCGAAGAAATTGAACCAACGAAGCTCCTTACTTTCTTTTTCTGCCATGGCAGACAAAAGAAAATTACCTTCCCCCATTTGCCCGACGGTACATCGTCAATATTTCTGACCCTTTTATGAGTGAGCTTATCAAGCCACATCATAACAGGTGAGCCTATCATCGCCCTTACAAGATATATCATATCATCGGTAAAAACACCAATTTCAAGAAAAGGAAATTTTTCCATACATTTTCTTACAATCTCCCTGCCCTCGTCGGGGATGGGATTGAACCACACCATTTTTTCCTTTGTGAAATCGTATATACCTGCACCGTTGAGCACAATTGCCGGAGTTTTTATATCGGGAAGATTTTTATAGTGAGGTGCAAGTGACTGAACATTTCTTGCAGAGGCAAGAGTAAAATTACCGTGAAGCTCATGCACAAAACGGTCAATTGCCCGAGTGTTCACCTCAGGAGTTCGCCTTGCCTTGTTATTGAGCGTTCCGTCAATGTCCGACACAACAAGCCAGTCTGAATAATTCTTATTTTTCATATCTGCCCCTCAATAATTTTCAATGATATTATCTTTATATTTTTCAGCCATTAAAAGAAGCTCTGCTTCATTAAAATATGCTGTTGTGCAACCGACGGCAGTAACACACTTTCCGCCTGTAATGTTACCGTAAAGAACACATTTTTCAACGGGCTCGTCCTTCATGATTCCGTAAGTAAAGCCTGCAAAGAAGGCATCACCTGCGCCTGTTGAATCAACATGAACAAACTCGTCAATACTTTTTACAAAGGTATATTTTCCGTCTTTATAAATAAGACAGCCGTCTTTATCAAGCTTCATGATTGCGGTGTCAAGATATTCACTGAGCTTTTTTACGGCTTTTTTGGGGTCACTTTCACCGGTAAGAATTGCGGCTTCCTTTCTGTTGGGAAGATAGTAGTCTGCAATTTCAAGCATTCCCTTGTAGCTTTCAAGGCTCATGCCCTCAATGAAGCCCGTATCCAGAATAACCGTTGTTCCCTCATTCTTCAGCCTTCTGTAAATCTCAGGGTGATCCTCGTGCATTGCAACAACCTTTGCACCTTTGAGGGAATTGTATATTTTTTCCGCATCTGCAGCTTTATCGGGGTTGCCGTAGGACCAGAAAGTACGGTCATTTTTTGTTATGGCGCCTGCGGTTATGTTGACTGCAATTTTTTCACCTTCATATACATTTATGGGTTCTACACCCGCTTTTCTGAACTCGGAAAGAGCAAACTCTGAAAACATATCTTCCGAAAGCTCTGTTACGGTTTTACACTCAACACCCAACCTGCCGAGAGTTACCATTGTACCCGGTACACCTCCGCCAAGGCAAAGAGAAAAGCTGTCTGTGAAAATTTCCTCCCCTTCTTCGGGAAGACGTGGCATTTTTTCAAAAAGTAAATCTACATTTGTTTTTCCGTATCCTGCTGCAAAAGCCATAATTATAAGTCTCCTTTTTTATTTTTAAGCGAATTTTATTTAAGTTTCTTTACGGCAAAAGCGATTGCTGCCGTTGCCGCTGCCCCTATACACACTTTTTTAGCTATACTTAAAGCCCTGTCAAGGGATGCAGGCATATGAGTAAAGATGAACTCCTTGAAGGGTGCAGATGGCTTGAAATTCCAAAGCTCATCAACGGTTACGGCATGGGTTTTATAATTTCTGATATCGGCTTCATCAAAATCAAAAACTCTTACACCTCTTTTTCCGCCAGGTCCGTATGTATTGAAGCCTGCGCCCTGACAGTAGCCAAGGTCAACACCGCAACAGTTTCTTCTGAAGCTGTTATTGTGGTCATGGCCTACCCATACGGCAAAAATATCGCCGTCTTTTTTTATCTCATCAAATTCGCCGCTGTTTACATCGGGTGAGCCGGGAGTTTCTCCCATAAATTCCCCTTCTTCTCTGCCTTCCTGAGGCAAGGTGTAATATGTATTTTTTCTTGAATGGAAGGCTTCGACAGCGCCTTTTGTAAACATCGAGCATTTTTCAAGAACATCATAGTATTCGGGAAAGGGAATGTGCTGAAAAACAACTGCGGGAAGGTATCCGTTTTTACTTTTCTGCAGTTTAAGCCATTCTATTCTTTCCTTTGTCATGGGAGCATACTTTCCGTCTTTCTGCTTTTTGCCCGTATCAAGAAGGTATAAAGCCAGTATATCCTTATCCTGACTGCTGTTTCTGATTTTAAGGCTGAAGGTGCCTTCGTCAAGACGGTCATCTTCTTCGCCGAGGATACATGACGGATGCTTCAAATACATTTTAAGCTGTTCTGCCTTCTGAACGCCGCAGTCATCATCGTGATTTCCGAAAGTAAAGCAGAAGGGTATGTTACGCCTGATAACAGGCTCAAGAAAAGCGTCGATACACTCATTTGCCTTATTATATGCATCCTTACGGTAGCAACGGGAATAACCCTGTATCTGATCTCCCGTGAGAACAACAAGGTCAGGCTTTTCCTTTTCAACAGCCAGATCAATAAGCTTTACTGTATCCGGATTCAGTGGAATATCCTCCTGAATGTCTGCAATCTGCATAATTCTGAATTTACCGTTGTTAAAATGCAAGTTCATAATTCTTTTCCTCGTATGAATATATTATTCACAGTATACAACATTTCCTTTTTACGGTCAACAGTGTCACGGTTAAATTATTCACATCATATAATGAAATATAGAATTAAAACCAAACTGTTATCAGGAGGAAAAATAATGAACTACACATATATAAAGTTTGAAAGTCAGACTTACGGTGAAAAAGCCGTCAAGCTTCTTTCAAAGCATAATATAAAAGCTCAGTTGCGGCGAAATCCTAATCCCAACCACAAACAAGGCTGTAATTTTGCTTTGTTTGTAAAAGATAATATCTGGAACGCCTATGATATTATCAGGGATAACCATATACCAAATTTAGGCGTAGAAAGTTACCGTGAACGATTATGATTTATCTTGACAATGCAGCAACGTCATTTCCAAAACCTGACAGCGTCATATACGCCATGACCCGCGCCCAAAGTGTTTACGGTGCGAATCCCGGAAGAGGCGGTCACCGTTTGACAATGAAGGCAGGAGAAAAAGTTTTTTCCTGCCGCAGTGCCCTTGCGGATTTTTTCTCAGCCGATGTAGAACGGGTAATTTTTACTCACAATTGTACCTCGGCACTTAACACGGCAATCAAAGGCAGTGTAAAAAAGGGAGATCATGTACTCATTTCTTCCCTTGAACACAACTCGGTTCTGAGACCTGTGCACAAGCTGAGCGAACAGGGAATCATTACCTATGATGTTTTTGAAGTGAATCCTTCAAGTCATGAAGAAACCTTCAGAAACTTTGTCTCTTCGGTAAAAAGCAACACCTCTGTTGCCGCATGTACAATGGTGTCAAATGTATTCGGTACCGTGTTGCCCTTTGAAAGATTGGGAAGATATTGCAGAGCAAACAACATACGCTTTATTCTTGACGCCGCTCAGGGGGCGGGAAGCCACAGAATAAACATGGAAACAATGGCAGTTGACATACTGTGCATGCCCGGACATAAGGGCCTCATGGGCCCCATGGGAACCGGAGTTCTTATTCTTGGAAAGGATACCGATATTGACTCCTGTTTTCAAGGCGGCACAGGCAGCAACTCCCTTTCCCCGCTGCAGCCCCAAATTTATCCCGATAAGCTTGAGAGCGGGACAGCCAACCTTCCCGGAATTGCAGGACTTTTTGAAGGAATTAAGTTTATCAGGAATTACGGCGGAGAAAAAGCAGTTCTGCAAAAAGAACACTGCCTTATCAGCACTCTGAAAGAGGATTTATATTCAGTTCCTAAAATTACCGTATATGATGAAATGCTGTCGGATACTCCTTCAAACGTGCTTTCTTTCAATTTTGTTGACATGCACAGTGAAGAAACAGCATCACTGCTTGATAAGTGCAATATAGCTCTCAGAGCAGGATACCACTGTTCTTATCTTGCTCACAGCACTTACTTCACACAAGCAAGCGGTACCGTAAGGGTAAGCACAGGTGTCTTCAACACAAAAAAAGATATAAAAAATTTAGTATTTTGCCTTAATAAAATTGCAATGGGAAAAATTTTGTGATAAAATATCTGTAGTAGGTTATTATTATATATAATTAAGCAGAAAATACGGAGGAAAACATGGCAGAATTTTTCACAAATATTTCAGACGGCATAATGAGACTTGTCAGGTCCGTCGAATGGTATGACATGATTGATATTTTATTGGTGGCAATGGCTCTTTATTACTGCATTAAGCTTGTAAGGAAAACAAGAGCTTTTAACCTTGTTAAGGGTATTGCTTTTCTGGGACTTATCTATCTTGTTGTATCTGCCCTCAACATGTCTGCCAGCAGTTTCCTTTTCAGCCAGCTCTTCGGCGACATCGTTCTTGTTATAATTCTGCTTTTCCAGCCTGAAATCCGTCATGCAATCGAATCCTTCGGCCGTGGCGATTACAGAAGAATTCTCAGCTTTCTTGGTAAAAATGACGAGGCTTCACAGGACGAAATCCGTTCATCTGTTTCCAATATTTCAAAGGCAGTTTCTAACATGAGCGAACAGAAGGTTGGTGCCCTTATTGTTATTGAAGGCAACATTCCCCTTGATGAAATTATTTCGTCAGGCAGCCGTGTGGATTCTTCAGTAACCGCTCCCGTAATTGAAAACATATTCTTCCCCAAAGCACCACTTCATGACGGTGCACTTATTATAAGAGACAACCGCATTCATTCTGCAGGCTGTATTCTTCCCCTTACTCAGTCTGAACTGAGCTTAGAGCTTGGAACAAGACACAGAGCTGCCGTGGGAATGAGTGAAAACAGCGATGCACTTATTGTTGTGGTTTCAGAGGAAACCGGACAGATTTCCGTTTCACAGGGCGGCGTTCTTGAAAGAGGTATTTCCCTTGGTGAGCTTCTTGCCGCTCTTACCGACTTCCTTGTTTCCGAAGAAAACGATGAAAAAGGCAAAACATTCAAAATCAGACGGAGGAAAAACGATGGCAAACAACAAAAAAAGTAAGCTGGAATCCCTGTTTTACAATAACAAGTTTCTCATGGTGTTTTCAATCGTATTGGCCGTACTTATATGGGGTGCCGCAAAAATCAATTACAGCGAAGAAACCGTGAGAACCGTAAGCGATGTTAAAATCTCTTTAAGCAATACCCTTTCCGACGGTTCCGATTATGTATATTTTGTTGCAGATGAAAAGCTTTATGTTGATGTTGAAATTTCAGGCAAAGCCTACAATATCAACTCAAACGCTGTTTCAAAGGATGATATTATTGTTGAAGCTGCCGGCACATACATCGACTCTTCCGGCTATAAGCTTCTGAATCTGACTGCAAAGCTTGCCGACGGTGTTGGCGGTGATGTTGAAATAACCTCTATAAGTCCCTCTTCGATTGCGGTTTTTTATGACAGAAAAGTGACGCAGACCTTTAATGTGGAAGCAAAGCTCAAAAATGATCTCAGTGTTCTCGCCGAGGGTAAATACTCTGTAGGGCAGCCCGTAGCCTCAATGAGCACCGTTGACATTACAGGTCCTGTAACCGTTCTCAATAAACTTCAGAATGTTTACTTTGAGGCTGAAATACCCGAAGAAAGCATTCCGCTTACAGCTTCGACCGAGGTCCCTGCCCAGATTTCATATAAATTCGACGGTACTGCAAAGTCAGAGTTTCTTACTTGCGAAAGCATAAACGATGAGGCAAATCCCGCAACGGTAACCGTTCCTGTTTATGTTACAAGTAAGGTTCCTGTGGGCGTAAAATTTATCAATCAGCCAACCGTTTACACCGATAATCCCCCAAAAGCACAGATTACACCTGACAAGGTTGAAATACTTTACAACCCCAAAGACGGTAACGAGCTTGATAAGCTTTATGTCGGCACTGTTGATTTCAGGGAAGTTCAGAACAAAGTGAATCAATTCACTTTCAAGGTTGACGAAAAGCTGGGAGCAAATGTTGTTGACAAATCTGTTAAAGAATTCACCGTTAAGGTTGATATGTCTTCAATGAGCCGCAAAACCTTTGACAGCGCACCAAGTAAAATCGTTTACCTGAACGGCAATGAAAAGTTTGATTATACAATTGATTACGACAACAGTAATATAGACAGAATTATACTTATCGGACCCAAAGAGAGCCTTGATAAAATCACTGTTGACGATATTCAGGTTGAGATAAATGTTTCTTCGCTTAACCTTGCAAGAAGCGGCTCCCAGACAATTGATGTATCAAACATTTCAATTCAGTCCGACAAGGTCAATGACTGCTGGGTATACGGTCAATATACTGCAAGAATTACCGCAACCAACAAATAAATAATGAAAACAAAAAGAAGTGTCCGATGACACTTCTTTTTTGTTTATTCCATTCTTTCAAGCTCCCTTTTAAGCTTTTCGATTATTCTTTTTTCAAGCCGTGAAATATAGCTTTGAGAAATATCCAATATATCCGCAACCTGCTTCTGGGTATATTCCTTTGAGCCGAAAAGGCCGAAGCGCATGGTCATAATCTGCTTTTCTCTTTCAGGAAGACCTGACACCACCTTTAAAAGCTGTCTTTTTTCATCCTGATATTCAATATTGCGGTTGACAACATCACTGTCTGAACCGAGAACATCAGATAAAAGCAGCTCATTTCCGTCCCAGTCAACATTGAGAGGCTCATCAAAGCTAAGCTCATTTTTACGGTTGGCAGTTTTTCGCATATACATGAGAATCTCATTTTCAATACAGCGTGAAGCATAAGTTGCAAGCTTTATTTTTTTTGACGGACAAAAGGTGTTTACGGCTTTAATCAGGCCTATTGTACCTATTGAAACAAGGTCTTCAATTCCTATTCCCGTGTTTTCAAACTTTCTTGCAATATACACCACCAGGCGAAGATTATGTATCACCAGAAGCTCACGCTTGTCCGTTTCCCCCTTTTCAATATCACAAAGAAGCTGATTCTCTTTTTCTTTACTCAAAGGCGGCGGAAGGTTTTCCGGTCCGTTGATATACCAGATATCGTTTTCCTCTTTGAATATATCTGTTATGCGTTTTTTAAGTTTTAACAGTATTGCTTTGAATTTCATTGTCAAAGTCTGCCCCCTTTTTATGTGTGTGATCTTCAAAAATCTGTGGCGGTAAAATGCCGTCAAAACTTCCGCCATGAATCCTTTCATCGGTGACGGCTATTATCACATCTTTACACAAAAAGTCCGTCTCCAGACCCTTTACGCGAATTTTATCACATCTGAAGCCCTTAAGAAGCTTGCCGCCCGATATGCCTCGGCACGGAATGAGCCTGAAAAGGGGTTCGCCGCTTTTAAATTCATCAAAAGATATATCAGGCAGTATTTTTTCAGCCCTTTCTTTTGTTATTATCACAACAGGAAATCCGGTATAAGGGTCTGTAAGACTGTTGCCTGTATCAAGAAAGCAGTGACAGCAAACAGAATAGTCCTGTAAAAAAATTTCACAATCATAAACCGTAGCAGACGGTATCTTAGTTTTTATATACCGCTGGCATAAAGACAAAAAAACATAGCATATAACAGTCAGTATAACCAAAGTGGCGGTGTCAATATTGAAATAGACAATACCGTTATTATAATACATGCCCTGAGGAGAAAAAAAGAACCACAAAAACAGCATTATTCCTGCAAAGGAAAAGCTGACTGCAAGAAAGGTTAACCAAAGCTTCAAATAGGTCTTTTTTGAAGAAAAGCCAAAAGCAATAAGGCATAAAAGCAAAGACATGGGGATTCTTGTAAGTGCTGCCGGAACTTCGTTTAAATCGGGAATGAGAATTATCAAAGAATAAATTCCCGCTACCGACGAGGATATCAGAAGCTTTAAGGAATTGCGCTTTTTGCGGCAGATTATACCCGTCAGAGATAAGAGTGTGTATGTAACATAAATATTCAGCACTACGAGAACATCGGCATAAATCACTTCGGTCATTTCCATCACCCTATTAATTATAGTATTGACGGTATGACTTTTATGTCGAAACAGGAAAAAGAAAAAAAGAAAGCAGGTAAGTTTACCTTACCTGCTATATAGCTTTTGCTTTTATCTTATGCACCAAAGAGAATAAGAAGAGCTGATACAAAAGAAAGAACGAAGAAGATTGTGCCTGCGATTTTTGTGAATAAAGCAAGCTTTGCTTCATTTGTTCTGCCCTTATTCTTGCCGAAGAAAGTGTCGGCAGCACCGCCGATTGTGCCTGAAAGGCCCTTCTGCTTACTTTCCTGAGCGATAACAAGAATAATGATTGCAACAGCAACTATAATAAGAACAACTGATAATACATACTGAAGAACTGTCATTTCATTAAACCTCCGATAATTTTATACTACGGTATTTTAACACAAGGACTAATTAAAAGTCAATAGTATTAACCTAATTTTTCCTTGTGATGAGACTTCTTTTTCTTTAAATTCCGATTTTTATGCTTTCGGAGTGAAAACAGCCTCTTCTTCGCCGAGAACCGCTGCCTTGGTAACGGTCAGCCTGCCCTCAACTGCTTTTGAAGGTACATCGTACATATAGCCGATGAGCAGCTTTTCCATAATTGAACGAAGACCGCGTGCACCGGTTTTTGCTTCAAGAGTTTTTTCTGCAATAGCCTTAAGCGCATCCTCTTCAAAATGAAGCTCAACGCCATCAATTGAAAAAATGTACTGATACTGTTTGATAAGGGCATTTTTTGGCTCTGTCATAATTCTGATAAGAGCACTTTCATCAAGATCATCAAGGGCAGTGATAACGGGAAGACGACCCACAAGTTCTGGAATAAGACCGAACTTTACAAGGTCATGATGCATAACCTTGTGCATTATCTTGCTTTCCTCAATTTCTTTTTTTGTTCTGATTTCAGCACCGAAGCCGAGACCTGAATTGCCCATTCTTTTTTCAACTATTCTTTCAATGCCTTCAAAAGAACCTGCACAGATAAAAAGTATGTTCTTTGTGTCAATCTGAATAAATTCCTGCTGCGGGTGCTTTCTGCCACCCTGAGGCGGAACATTTGAAACAGTGCCTTCAAGAATTTTCAGAAGTGCCTGCTGAACACCCTCACCGCTTACATCTCGTGTAATTGAGGTGCTTTCGCTTTTTCTGCCGATTTTATCGATTTCATCCACATAGATGATACCTTTTTCAGCTCTTTCAATGTCAAAATCAGCAGCCTGAATAAGTCTGAGAAGAATATTCTCAACATCTTCACCAACATAACCCGCCTCTGTGAGGGTGGTGGCATCGGCAATTGCAAAAGGTACATCAAGAATTTTTGCAAGGGTCTGAGCAAGCATAGTTTTACCCACACCGGTAGGACCGAGCATGAGGATGTTGCTTTTTGTTATTTCAACATCGCTTTCCTCTCCCATGTAAATTCTTTTATAGTGGTTATAAACGCCTACACTCAAGGCCTTTTTTGCTTCATCCTGACCGATAACATACTCGTCAAGAAGAGCCTTGATTTCGTGCGGTTTTTTTAACAGTGCAAGATCGTCTCTGTCATTTTTATTTTCAATTGCAGCTTCGGCTTCACTTTCAACAATGTTCTGGCAAACGCCGATACATTCGTCGCAGATGAAAACACCGGGACCTGCAATGAGAGTTCTGACTTCACTTTGCGTTTTGTTGCAAAATGAGCATCTTACAGATTTATCCTGCATATCACCGTCTCGCGCCATGTGATTACCCCTTAATTTCTTTTATCAAGAATTTTGTCAACAAGACCGTATTCAAGTGCCTCCTGGGCTGTCATGAAGTTATCACGCTCTGTATCCTGAGCGATAACTTCAATGTCTTTGCCTGTGTTTTCGGCAAGGATCTTGTTAAGCTTTGCTTTTGTTCTTAAGATATGGTCTGCAACAATTTTGATATCTGTTGCCTGACCCTTTGCACCGCCTGAAGGCTGGTGAATCATAATTTCACTGTTGGGAAGAGCATATCTTTTGCCCTTTGTACCCGATGAAAGCAGGAAAGCACCCATTGAAGCTGCAAGACCCATGCAGATTGTTGAAACATCGCACTTTATATACTGCATTGTGTCATAAATAGCCATACCTGCAGTTACTGAACCGCCCGGGCTGTTGATATAAAAGCTGATATCCTTTTCACTGTCCTGACTTTCAAGGAAAAGAAGCTGAGCTACAACAAGTGAAGCTGTTGCATCGTTCACTTCATCGGAAAGAACAATAATTCTGTCATTGAGAAGTCTTGAATAAATATCATACTGGCGTTCTCCTCGGTTTGTCTGTTCCACAACATAAGGTACTAATGCCATAGTAATGCCTCCTTAAAAATAATATAAAATGCCAAGAGAGGAACTGCATAAATAAAATATACACAGTTCCACTCAATTATAGTTATTATTGGTTAAACTAACCTTAAATTATTCAGCGTCTGCTGCTTCTTCCTTCTTAGCTCTGGGCTTTCTTGCAGTTGTAACCTTTGCATTATCTCTTACAAACTTGATAGCCTTTTCGTTAAGAAGATCCTTTCTGAGGCCTTCAGCGGGAACAAGTTCCTTAATCTTATCCTTTTCCATCTGATAGCGTTCAGCAAACTTATCGTATTCTGCTTCAAGGTCTTCGTCTGAAATTTCAAGAGCCTCTGCCTTTGCAATTGCTTCAAGAGCAAGGCGGATCTTAACATTTTTAACAGCGCTTTCCTTCATGTTTTCTTTGTACTGCTCAATTGACATGCCTGAATACTGAAGATATGTTTCAAAATTCATGCCCTGCATTGAAAGTCTGTAATCGATATCTCTGATCTGATTGTCGATTTCTGTATCGTACATGCATTCGGGAATTTCGCCCTTAACATTTTCGCTGAGCTTTTCAAGAAGCTGGGATTCGATTTCCTTTTCGTTTTCTTCTTCCTTGTGCTCCTTGATTTCCTTTTCGATGCTCTTCTTGAGTTCGTCTACTGTATCGCAGTCTGCTGCATCCTGAGCAAATTCATCGTCAACCTCAGGAAGCTCCTTAACCTTGATTTCATGAAGCTTGATTTTGAAAACAGCGTCCTTATCTGCAAGCTCCGGTGTGTATTCTGTGGGGAACTTAACGTTTACGTCAAATTCTTCACCGATTGTGTGGCCGATAATCTGCTCTTCAAAGCCGGGGATGAACTGGCCTGAACCGATTGTGAGTTCATAGTTTTCACCCTTGCCGCCACTGAATGCAACACCGTCAACAAAGCCTTCAAAGTCAATAACAGTGATGTCGCCATCCTGGACTGCTCTGTCTTCAACTGCAACAAGACGTGCATTTCTTTCAACAAGCTGGTTGATTCTTTCTTCAACTTCTTCTTTGGTTGCTTCAACCTTTTTCTTTGTTGCCTTGAGCTCCTTATATTCAGTAACTTCAATTTCAGGCTTAACAAAAACTTCAACAACAAGCTCAACACCGTTTTCGCCGATTTCCTTAACATCAGCGCTCTTTGTGCCTACAACTTCAAGCTCTGCTTCTTTAGCGGCATCTTCAACAGCCTTGCCGAAAAGCATATCAAGAGCATCTTCATAAAGCCAGCCCTTACCGAAGAAGTTTTCAGCCATTTTGCGTGTTACCTTACCCTTACGGAAGCCGGGAAGCTGAATCTTATTCTTCTGCTTTGCGAATGCTTTATTCTGAGCAGCATCGAATTCTTCAGCTGAGATTCCGATTTCAAGAGCATAAACATTTGTTTCAACGTTGTTTGATGATTTTAACATTTCTAAACTCCTATCCTCGGGTCCGATCATTTTACACTGACCGCAAAAACCCAATTTACATTTTAACTTATGTATTATAGCACATTAAAAATAAATTTCCATAGTTTTTTTAAAATTTTTCAATAATTCGGGGACAAAATTCAAGAAAATCTGCAGAAACGAGAGAAAACTGTATACCTTCTATCTTTTCCTGCACAGCATAAAGACAGCTACCGCCGTGAAGATGGCCGTAAAAACACCTTTTTATATTGTGGGAAGTGAGCACATTCATGATTTCTTCGCACTTTTCACTTTGCATAACTGGAGGATAATGAAGGAAAACAAGAATTTCACCTTCAAGCTTTTCACCCTCACAAATTGAGCGTTCAAGCCTTGCAGCTTCTCTTGCAATCACCTTTTCGTCATGGCCTGTCTGAGCATCATAAAACCAGCCTCTTGAGCCGCAGATTACAAAGCCGCCCACCTTATATGCATTGTTATGAAGAATGCGGATAGTGTCAAAGCCCTTTTCTTCAAGAAAAGCGTCCATTTTCTTTTTTGTATTCCACCAGTAATCGTGATTACCCTTGAGAATAATCTTCTGACCGGGCAGACTGTGAATGAAACGGAAATCCTCTTCGGCTTCTTCAAGGCTCATCGCCCAGGAGATATCACCGGGGATAATTACGGTATCCGTTTCCTGCACCAGCCTTTCCCAATTGTTTTTCAGGCGCTGCACATAATCTGTCCAGCCTCCGAATATATCCATAGGCTTATCGGTGGAAAAAGAAAGATGCGTGTCACCGATTGCAAAAACTGACAAATACCGTCACTCCTTAAATACCAAGCATATTGTACACCATATCGATCATTTCTTCCTTATTGCAGCAGGAAGTGAATCTTGGTGTTTTGCCCTTGAGAGTGGAGAGCTGTTCGGGACAAGCTTCACCTGTTGTTTCCCTGAGCAGCTCAACCTGACGGAATTCATCTGCATCTGAGGGAATTTCACCCTTCACAGCCTTGAGTACTGCTGCTGAGAATTTATAGGGATTTGCTGTTGATGCAATAACTGCTTCGGTTTTGTCTGACGTTGCTTTTACGTATTCATCGTAAACCTTCACTGCAACCGCAGTGTGAGTGTCGCAAAGATAACCCTTGTCGTAATATTCCTTAATGGTTTCTGCAGTGCCTTCATCGTCACAGCAGCCTGCATCAAACAAGGATACAACCTGTGCTTTTACGTCCTCACTGATTTCATATCTGCCGTCCTTGGAAAGCTGACCCATCCATTCACGGATTGTTGCATCATTTTCGCCGCTGAGATGGAAAAGAAGTCTTTCAAGATTTGAGGAAATAAGGATATCCATTGAAGGTGAGGTTGTTGTATAGAAGCTTCTGTTTCTGTCATAGACACCTGTTTTAAGGAAATCTGTAAGTACGTTGTTTGCATTTGAAGCACAGATAAGCTTGTTTACGGGGATACCCATTTTCTTTGCATAGTAAGCGGCAAGAATGTTGCCGAAGTTACCTGTGGGAACAACAACGTTGATTTCATCGCCGTTTTTGATTGTGCCGTTTTCAATAAGGTCACAGTAAGCAGAGATATAATAAACAATCTGAGGAACGAGTCTGCCCCAGTTGATTGAGTTTGCAGATGAGAACATCATACCGTTTTCGCCAAGCTTTTCACCGACAGCCTTATCGGTGAAAATTTTCTTAACACCGTTCTGTGCATCGTCAAAGTTACCGTTGATTGCACATACGCATACATTTTCGCCTGCCTGTGTTGTCATCTGAAGCTTCTGCATGGGGCTTACGCCGTCATTGGGATAAAAGACCATAATCTTTGTGCCGGGCACATCCTTGAAGCCTTCAAGAGCAGCCTTACCTGTGTCACCCGATGTTGCAACAAGAATTACGATTGTCTTATCGGCAACGGTCTTTTTTGCGGCAACGGTAAGAAGGTAAGGAAGAAGCTGAAGAGCCATATCCTTGAAAGCACATGTAGGACCTCTCCATAATTCAAGAATATTTTTTCCGTCTGAGGTTCTTTTTATGGGAGATACCTTTTCACTTGAGAATTTTCCTTCAGCATAAGCACCGCTTACACACATATCAATTTCTTCGGCAGTATAGTCCGTGAGATATAAAGAAAGAACCTTTTTTGCCCTTTCGATATAGCTCAAGGGAACAAGGGAATCCACAAATTCCTTTGAAATTGCAGGTATTTCCATGGGAACGAACAAACCGCCGTCCTTTGAAATACCCTGAGCAATTGCCTGAGCCGATGTTACTTTTACGTTTTTGTCTCTTGTACTTGTATAAAGCATATTTTTACCTCCGAGCAGAGATTTATTTATAATCATTTTATTTTAACACACTAAAACAAAAAAGTAAAGCAGAACATTATAAAGTTCTGCTTTTATTTTATCACTGTGCATCAAAAGCCGATTCGATATGATTGAACCTGAAAATACGCCCGTTTTCCTGAAAAACCTCAAACACATCAAATCGCGGCTGCTTTTCACAGTCCGTTTTCATTATATAATATTCTGCAGTTTTTATAATTTTGCATTGCTTGTAAAAATCCACAGCTTCTGCCGGAGCCATTAAAGAATCTGCTTTTCTTGTTTTAACCTCAACAAAAAGAACCGTCTCTGCGTTTTCGGCAATAAGGTCGATTTCACCGTAGCGTGAATGAAAGTTGCGTCTTACGGTAAAACCTTTTTTCAGAAAATAGTTTTCAGCAAAATCCTCACCGAGTTTTCCTATTACACTTTTTTCTGTCGGCATGTCATTCACCCAATATTTTTTTAAGGAAGGTACGTCTGTGCTCTTCGCATATTCCGTGTTCAGCAATCATTTCATAATGGAGCTTGGTGCCGTAGCCCTTATGCTTTGCAAACTGATACTGAGGATATTTTTCATCAACCTCTCTCATATATCTGTCCCTTGATACCTTTGCAAGAATTGATGCTGCAGCAATTGAAATGCTTTTTGCATCACCCTTGACGATTGGCCTTTCCTCACAGGGAAGACCCGGCTTCTGATTGCCGTCAATAAGAGCAATATCGCATTTCACACCCAAGCCTTCATAAGCACCGCGCATTGCCATAAAGGTTGCCTGAAGAATGTTAACTTCATCAATGGTTTTTGCATCAACCATACAAACAGAATATGCAATTGCTTTTTCTTTTATAACCTCAAAAATCAGCTCACGCTTTTTTTCACTTATCTTTTTTGAATCGTTTATGCCTTCAATTTCACAGTCCATAGGTAAAATGACAGCAGCGGCACAAACAGGTCCGCAAAGAGGTCCTCTGCCTGCTTCGTCAATTCCGCAGACCGCTGTAAAGCCCTCAGACAAGGCTTGCTTTTCGTATTCGTAGGTCATAACTAACTCCTTATAATGCCACAGAGCGGCAATTCATAACTGTAAAAGCCAATTCATGCCGCAGGCAATTCATCTTATTATGCGATAATTTTATACTTTTAACATTATTTTGTCAAGAAATGAGGAAAGGCAGGTTTCGCCTGCCTTTGAAGTTTCATTGTAAAAATCAGGATTCTGTAACGGTTTTGCCGCAGATATGCTCAGGTATAAGCTTTAAAAGCAAGGTTTCATGGGCATAAAGCTCAATTTCGTTTTTTATGTATTCTTCATCGGAAGTGAATTTACGGCTCAGCTTTGCGGAAATATCTGCAACAGTTTTGATATCATCTATAATCTCAATTCTGCCGAAAACTATAACACTGTTAATTGTAAGCGCCCATTCATCTTCTTTTTTCTTGCCTTCGTCAAAAATGCAAAAGGATACCTTGTTACAGCTTTTAAGAGAGTCGAGTCTGTGACCGCTTTTTCCTGAGTGAAAATAGATATTACCGTCTTCATCATTATAAAAATGATTCATAGGCATACCGTAAGGGTAGCTCTCATCGCCTGAAACAGAGAGCACACCTCTCTTTTGCGTTTTAAGAAGATTTATACAAGCTTCATTGGATATTTGCTTGTTTTTGCGTTGTAATTCTCTGAACATAAATTCACCTTTCCATAGAGGCAATTGCATTTTGCGCTCTTGCAACATCACTGAGGTTCTCCAACATCAGAAAGGTATTCTGCCGTCTTCCTCTGCCCGTGTAAACCTCTTCCCAAAAGGTTATTGTACCGTTACCGTTTTTGTGAAGCTGAACCTCCATGGGCGGCAAATCCTGTGCCATACGCATTTCAATTTTATTACCCTTTTTAATAATGAGTCTCTTGTTTGTGACAACATAGAAAGTCTTATTACGAAGATAGAGAGTCATTATGTATCTTCCTATAAAAAGATAAACACCCACGGCAATAAAAGGCAAGCCCCATAAGGCAAAGAAAATAGAACCGCTTGTTCTGAGTGCAGTTATTTCCCAGAACAAGGCAAATCCGAGCCAGCAGATAGAAAACGGTATCATTACAATATCCTGCTTATGAAAAATCTGTCCTTTTTCGGGCTTTCCTTTCCAAAGGATCTGCTCACCTTCAGTGAGATAAGGTCTGCAAAAGGCGTAATTATCCGTATATTCCATTCTAGTTCCTCACTTATATTAATCATTCTAAGATATCAATTACTAAAAAGCCTACCGTAACACGGTAGGCTTTAGCATTATCAAATATTAAAGTACTTTGCAGAAATTGAAGATTGAAGCGGGAAGCTCTTCCTTATCAGCTGAGATTGTGAAAACAAAGTTCTTTTCGTTCACTGAAGCGAGCTCGTAAATCTTTTCAAGGAAAGAAGCAAGTTCATTATAATCTCTGCCGCCGATACGGAGTGTTGCATCAACAAGAACATCAGTAATGTCGTGGTTGCCTGCGCAAACGCCTGCAAGGAAGCCGTAGAATGCTGCATAACCCTTTACTTCATATTCATCTGTTGCAATGAGTCTTGCACGGTAATTAACATCATATGTTAACTTGGTTTCTTTTTCAACGCAAACAACGTTGCCCTTTGAGGTTTCAACTGCCTCGTTTACACAAGAAATCAAACGCTTTGTTTTTCCTGCACCTTTGTGACCTAAGATAATAGAAATCATTTTTAATTTCCTCCTTTTATTTAATATCGCAGGGTGTAACACCCTTCACGATTTTAATTACATGTGTATTATATCACTTATTTAATCTTTGTTCAAGTGTTTCTTTCTCTTTTTCGTATCCGGGTTTGCCTAAAAGTGCAAACATGTTCTTTTTATAGCTTTCAACACCCGGCTGATCAAAGGGATTGATACCGAGAACATAACCCGAAACTGCACAAGCCTTTTCAAAGAAATAAATGAGATAGCCGAGAGATGCGGCACTCATATCTTCATTTTCGATAACAATGTTGGGAACACCGCCGTCATTATGGGCAAGAACAGTACCGAGAAACGCTTTTTCATTGATGAAATCCATGGTTTTACCCTTAAGGAAGTTAAGGCCGTCAACATTTTCCGGATCTTCACCGATAACGAACTCAAATCTGGGCTTTTTAAAGGTAATAACGGTTTCGAACATTATTCTTTCGCCGTCCTGAATATACTGACCCAAAGAGTGAAGGTCTGTTGAGAAAATTGCGGAAGTGGGGAACAAACCTTTGTTTTCCTTGCCTTCACTTTCGCCGAAAAGCTGCTTGAGCCATTCGTTCATCATTGTGAAGCAGGGCTCATAGCTTATAAACATTTCTGTCACCTTACCCTTATTGTAAAGAGCATTTCTGACAGCGACATATTTATAACAGTCATTTTCTTCAATAGCTGTGGGCATAAGCTTTTCTCTTGCTTGTGCAGCGCCCTGCATAAGTGCATCAATATCGATACCTGCGGCTGCAATGGGAAGAAGACCTACCGCTGTAAGAACAGAATATCTGCCGCCTACATCATCGGGAACAACAAAGGTTTCATAGCCTTCTCTGTCGGCGAGAGCTTTGAGTGTACCCTTTTCCTTGTCTGTTGTGACAAAGATTCTTTCAGCTGCACCTTCCTTGCCGTACTTCTTCTGAAGAAGATCTCTGAAAATTCTGAAAGCGATTGCAGGCTCAGTTGTTGTTCCTGATTTAGAAATAACATTAACTGCAAAATCCTTACCTTCAATAACATGAAGAATTTCCGCAAGAGAGGATGAAGAAATACTGTTGCCTGTGAAATAAATCTTGGCACAGTCCTCAGCCATTGCATTATAGCACTGGCCCTTGACGAATTCGATAACAGCTCTTGCACCGAGGTATGAGCCGCCGATGCCGATAACAATAAGAATTTCGCTGTTCTTTTTGATTTTTTCAGCTGCCTTCTTGATTCGTTCAAACTCTTCTTTATCATAATCTACAGGGAGGTCAACCCAACCTGTAAAATCACTACCTGCACCTGTTTTTTGGTGAAGGGCATTGTGTGCATTTGTAATTTTTTCCTGATAAGAAAGTATCTCCTCATCTGTTACAAAAGATGAAACATACTTTTTTGTTAAACTTGCTGACATTGCATGGGACTCCTAATTAAAATGTTATAGTATTTTTAGTGTATTTTAATACAAAAGCGGTGATTTGTCAACCATAAACTTATGAATATTGTTCACTTTTTGTCACAGATTTTAAAAATCGGGCAACTATATCTGTGAAATTTATGCGTCGAATTGCTTTTTCAGCAATAAGAGGATATTCTTTTATTGTCTCATTGCCGATTTTAAGCTTTACTTTACCCAAAAGCTGATTTTCTTCAACGGGAGCTTCAACATCCGTCGCAAGCTCAACTTCCGTTTCAATCGAGGACTTTTTACCCGATTCCAATATAATTGACGCAATACCTGTAACAACAGGCTTTACCGTTGATTCAATTCCCCGCAACACAGTAACATCACTTAAAAGTGAAGGATCAATTTGGGGTGTATAGCTTTCATAGTTTGCAAAGCCGTAATTCAGAAGTGCTTTTGCACCTTCAAATCTGTCCGTACTGTTGCCTGCTCCCATTACAACAGCAACAAGATGTAAACCGTCTCTTTCGGCAGAGGCAGCAAGGCAGTGGCCTGCCTTTGAGGTTGTTCCTGTTTTAAGTCCGGTTGTACCCTTGTAAAAACGCACAAGACGGTTTGTGTTGACAAGCTGAGTTTCACCGTCACGCAGCTCATCCATCCACACCGTTGTATAGTCACGGATTTTATCGTGCTTTAGCAATTCCCTTGACATCAGTGCAATATCATAAGCTGTGGTAAGGTGTGTTGTTGTATCGTCGTCAAGGCCTGAACAATTATCAAAATGCGTGTTGTGCATACCGAGCTGTGCTGCCCTTTCATTCATCATTTTAACAAAAGCCTCTTCACTTCCCGCAAGGTGCTCACCAAGGGCTGTACATGCATCGTTGGCACTGCCGATTGCCGTAGCTCTGAGCAGCTCATTCACAGTCATCTGCTCGCCTTCCTTAAGCCATATCTGACTGCCGCCCTTAGATGCCGCAGTGGGACTTGTTGTAACCGCTTCATCAAGGGTTAATTTGCCGCTGTCAATTGCTTCCATAAACAAAAGCATTGGCATAATCTTTGTCACGGAGGCAGGATACAACTGTTCGTTTTCGTTTTGCTTATAAAGCACCTTTCCGCTTTCAACATCCATCAGTATTGCCGATTTAGCCTTAACGGTAACTTCGTTTGCGGCAAAAGACGGTACACTGAGAAAGGACATACAAACAAACACAGCAAAAATCAGGGCTGTAACCTTTTTCATAAATATATCACCTCAAAACTTTCTCAGTGATATTTATGATAAAAATTTGTAAAATAAAACAACCTCTTGCAAAGATATGCTCTTTCGTTTATAATTATCTGCAGATTAACAGTATTAAGGTTGGTTAGAATGAAAGTTAAATTTTACACCCTGGGCTGCAAGGTCAATCAGTACGAAAGTCAGGCAATGGCTGAACAGCTCACCAAAAGAGGATATGATATTGCAGCAGGCAAGGAAAAGGCAGATATTTTTGTTGTGAATTCCTGTACTGTCACCGCTTCTGCAGACCAGAAAACACGTCAGGCCGTGCGCCGCTTTAAAAGAAGCAATCCCGACGGCACCGTTGTGCTCACAGGCTGCGTGCCTCAGGCATACCCCGAAAAGGCAAATGAGCTTGTTGAAGCAGACATTGTAATCGGCAACAAAAACAATCAGGTGCTTTTTGACGTTCTGGAAGAGCATTTCAAAAAGGGCTGCCGTATTTTCCGTGTTGATGAGCACAAAAAGGGAGACCTGTTCTGCGGAAACACAATCACTTCCTTTGAAGAGAGGACAAGAGCATACGTAAAAATACAGGACGGGTGCAACCGCTTTTGCTCTTACTGCGTTATTCCCTATTCAAGGGGCAGGGTACGTTCCAAGCCTGTTGAGGAAATAAGAAAAGAAATCACCGCCCTTGCCGAAAAAGGATATAAAGAGGTTGTACTTGTAGGCATCAACCTTTCATCCTACGGCTCTGATATCAAAAAAACATTCCCCGAGGCAGTTAAAGCAGCAAATGATGTGGAAGGTATTGTGCGTGTGCGCCTCGGCTCCCTTGAGCCTGACCACCTGACAGACGAAGTGATTGAGGCTCTTTCAGAGTGCGAAAAGCTCTGCCCTCAGTTCCACATTTCTCTGCAGAGCGGTTGTGACAAAACCCTTAAAAGCATGAACAGGCATTACACCGCCGAAGAATACAGACACCTTGCAAAAAAGCTCAGGGACAGCTTTGATGACTGCACCCTCACAACAGATATTATGGTCGGTTTTGCAGGTGAAAATGAAGAAGATTTTGAAGAAAGCCTCAGATTTATGGAAGAAATCGGTTTTGAAAAGGTTCATGTATTCCCCTATTCCGTAAGAAAAGGCACCCGATCAGAAAAGCTGCCCGGTCACCTTGACAAAAAGGTCAAGGAAGAACGGGCAAGGATTATGATTAACAAAGCGGAAGAAATCCGACAGGAGTTTTTCAAAAATCAAATCGGCAAAACCGTTTGCGTGATTTTTGAAACAAAAACCGATGACGGATATCTTAGCGGTCATACGGCAAACTACACCCCCGTTAAAGCAAAGCTCCCCGATGAAATGCAGGGCGAACTGACAGAGGTTGAGATTGTGGGAATTGAAGGAGACTTTTGTGTGGGAATTCGGAATTAAATATAAATTTACACAGCACTTTTCAGTTGAAAGGTGCTGTGTTTTTGTTTGAGTTATCAACACAAGAGAACCGTCCCCTCGTGTTATTTATTAGCCGGGAAAACATCGGCGACCTCACTGATGGTAATATAAGCAGTGGGGTCGATTTCGTGGACAAGCTCCTTGAGCTTTACAACCTGAAAACGGTTAATGACAAAATAAACTATGGTCTTTTTCTTTTTTGAATAGCCACCCATGGCTTCCGTTCTCGTAACTCCCGTTTCAAAGGTTTCGGAAAGGATTTTGCAGATTTTATCGGGCTTGACGGTGACAATCATTGCACACTTTGAGCGGTCAATACCTTCAACAATAAAGTCAACAGTTTTAAGTGCGGCGGCGTAAGCCACAATTGAATAAAGAGGCAGGCTCCAGCTTTTTGTGACAACACCGCAGACAATGTAAAGAAGTACATTATAAATCATAACAAATGTACCTACGGAAATGCCCAGCTTTTTTGCAAAAATAACTGCCATAACCTCAATGCCGTCCATTGCACCGCCAAAACGGATAGCAAGACCGCTGCCCACACCGGAAATGATACCGCCGAAAATTGCACACAGCAGTAAATCCTTACCTGCTATGGGTGATGCATTGCCAATGCTTATCGGCAGCACATCAGTAATTAAAAATGCTGCCAAAGAATAAATTATAACGGTAAAAATGGAATAAACGGTGAAGAGTATCCCCTGCTTTTTAAGTCCGTAAACAAAAAGGGGTATATTCAATATAAGAAGAAACAAAGAAAGTCCGAGATATTCGGGCGTAACCTGCGAAAGCAGCATTGATGTGCCTGAAACTCCGCTGTCGTAAAGGCTGACAGGCATCAGAAAAAACGTTGCAGCAAAAGCGTTGATAATACCCGCAACAAGAAGCATGAATATATTAAAGGGTTTTATTTTTTTAAGCTCCGTGAGCATTTTTTCTTTCATCAGCATCGCCTTCCTTCTTAAAATATTTCATTGCTTATTATAGAATAACCACCTTAAAACTCACTTAACAATTATCATTGAATTTTTCTGTTCCATACCGCAAGGTCTGACACTTTGGCACATCAGAGCAAATTTATCTGTTGCCGAGCACTGAAGCTGATACACTTTCTTACCGAAATCGCTCAGGCTCGCAGTGTCGCTGTGCTTTGTGATAATGGGTACAGCAGAATTTTTCTTTGCTTGAGAAAGAAGCTGTAATCCCCTTTCGTTCACTGCAAGAATTTTTATATAGGACGGTGTTTTTTTGCCCATATCTTTTGGTATTTTAAGATAAATATTCAACACCTCTCGGCGGACCCTTGCGTGAGTATAATTTTTTGACTTTGCATTTTCATAGAGTTCATCAAGTGTTGCACTTGTTCTTGCGGATTCGTATATACGCGACACAAGTCCGCTGTCATCCGTGACATAAAGGGAATATTCCTCTTTCGGTGTCTCTCTGAGTGAAGAAAGAATTGCCCTTTCGGCATATTTCAAAGCATGAACTGTACCGTTTTTTATGTTCTCGGCCAGAATTTCCGAGGTGAATGCAGGCACAAGAGCCGAAAAATCTTCATTTATCATATCACGGATTTTGCTTGCAGAGGCAAAGTTCTCAACAACACTGTCACTGTCGTGGTCCGTACCCGTTCGCTTTATCGGGAGTATACGGCATTCAGGTGAACTGTTTTTCAACTGCCTGATATATTCGGCGGCAAGGGTACTGTTGGGTGAAGATATTATTCTTTTTGCGTCTTCGCCGAAAATCTTTCCCACACTTTCACAAAGGGCCGCAGGATAATTCAAGCCCTGTGACATATACTCTTTGAGAAGTGATGCAACCTTTTCAGCCTCCGTTGCATTTGCACAAAGGTGCAGAAGCTCTTCATTTTCCGTTTCGCTGCCGAAAGACAGCACATCAATACCGAAAGAAGAAAGCAGGCTGATGCTTCCCCTTGCAAAATTTTCCGCAGAAGCCATTGCCCAGGGGACAGGCAAATCAAGCACAACATCGGCACCGCCAAGCACTGCAAGCCTTGCCCTTTGCCATTTATCAATAATGGCGCACTCGCCCCGCTGAACGAAGTTTCCGCTCATCACACATACAACCGCGTCCACGCCGGCGGCTTTTGTTTTTTCAATATGATAAAGATGTCCGTTATGAAACGGATTATATTCACAAACAATTCCGCCTGTCATATGAGCACCCCTTTTCTGTGTTATACATATTATTATAAGTTTTTGCGGAATATTGTCAAGGTACACAAGCCTTGACTAATGTTTTTGAAGATAGTATAATTATATACTGAAATAACATTGAAACGGTGAAAAACATGAAAATTATTGATACAGATATCCCCGAAGTAAAAATTATTGAGCCTCAGGTTTTCGGCGATAACAGAGGCTGGTTTTATGAGTCCTACAGTGCAAAAAAGCTCCTTGAAGCAGGCATTGACACTGTTTTTGTTCAGGATAACCGTTCATATTCCAAAGAAAAGAGCACGCTCAGAGGCATACACTTTCAAAAAAATCCAATGAGTCAGACAAAGCTGATTTGCTGCACGAGAGGCAGAATTCTTGACGTTGCCGTTGACCTTCGCAAAAATTCACCCACCTATCTTAAATGGGTAAAGGTTGAGCTCACAGAAGACAACAAGCGTTTCCTTTATATTCCCAAGGGCTTCGGTCACGGCTTTGTAACCCTTTGTGATGATGTTGAGGTGCTTTACAAGGTTGACGAATATTACAGCCCTGAAAACGACCGCAGCATCCGTTATGACGATGCTCAGATAGGTGTTGACTGGGGAATTGAAAATCCTGTTCTTTCACAAAAAGACGAGAACGCTCCCCTACTTTGTGACAGTGATGTTGATTTTGTTTATTGAGGTGAAAAAATGTATATAGTTTCAGGCGCAAAGGGTCAGCTGGGCGGTGATGTCTGCAGCCTTTTGAAAAAGCGGAATTTACCTTTTATCGGTATTGATATTGATACTCTGGATATAACAGACGAAACAGCTGTAGAGAATTTTTTTACAAAAAATGAAGTAACTTGCTTTATCCACTGTGCCGCTTATACGGCTGTTGACAAGGCAGAAAACGAAAAAGATTTATGCATGGCAGTGAACTTCAAAGGCACCCGGAACATTGCAAAGCAGTGTGGAATACATGGTGCGAAAATGCTTTATGTTTCCACAGACTATGTTTTTGACGGTGAAGGTACTGAACCTTTTGAGGTCAATGACAAAAAATCTCCTCTAAATGTTTACGGAGAAAGTAAATATCTTGGCGAAAAGGCCGTTGAGGAGTTCTGCCCAAGGCATTTCATTGTACGCACCTCATGGGTTTTCGGTGAAAAGAACACAAATTTCATTGCAACAATGCTGCGCCTTAGCGAAAGCAGAGAAGAAGTAAACGTGGTATGCGATCAGATTGGCTCACCTACTTACTCAAAGCACCTTGCTGAGCTTATTTGTGAAATTGCCAAAAGCGAGAAATATGGCATATACCACGGCACAAACGACGGTTTCTGTTCATGGAGCGAGCTTGCCGAAAAAGCTTTTGAAATCGAAGATAAAAAAACAAAGGTAAATCCGATAAATACCGAAGAATACCCTACCGCCGCAAAAAGACCTTTTAATTCGCGGCTTTCAAAAAGAAGCCTTGATGAGGCAGGCTTTGAAAGATTACCCCATTGGGAGGATGCGGTTAGAGAATATCTTTCGAATATATAATCAAACACAAAGAAAAAAGCCACCGAGAAAAACTCAGTGGCTTAATTTTATCATCTGAATCAGCCTTCAGCGATAGCTTCAACGGGGCAACCGTCTGCGCAAGCGCCGCAATCGATGCAAGCATCAGCGTCGATATTGTACTTGCCGTCGCCTTCAGCGATAGCACCAACGGGACAACCGTCTGCACATGCACCGCAGGAGATGCAATCATCGTTAATTACGTATGCCATTTTTTTTGACCTCCCTTTTTGATTTAGTGATTACATTTTAACATATAAAATAAAAATATCAATACCTTTTTCCGATTTTTTGTGATTTTTTTATTTTTTCAGCTTACCGACGGCAGGCGTAACACAAAAAAGTTACCACGAATTCGCCTTAACAGCACACACAATTGTCTGTTTTAAGTTGACTATCCTTACTAAATGTGTTACGATTGTATTTAACATATATAATCAATACTTCTAAGGAGATAAAAATGAGTGCTTACCGTTGGATGAAAATTGACACTGCTTCAATCATGTTCACATGTCTCAGCTCAAAAAAATGGGGAAGAACATTCCGAATGGCAGTTGTATTCAAAGATGAGGATGTAAAACCCGAAATTCTGAAAAAAGCAGCACAGGATGTTATGTTGAGATATCCCGTAACTCACACAGCATTGAAAAAAGGCTTTTTCTGGAACTATCAGGAGGGTACAACCCTTCTTCCCGAAATTCGCGAAGAATTTTCAAGACCCATTCTTCCCATAACATTAAGAACAGACGGAAGACCTGATTTCAGGCTTGTTTATCATAAAAGAAGACTTGCCCTTGAATGTGCACATCATCTTGGTGACGGAATGGGAGCTTCGGTTTATTTCAATGCACTGGTTGAAAGATACTGTCAGCTTTGCGACAATCCCGACAGTGAATACGTGCCCGAGGAAATGAAAGAGGATGAGCTTGTTAATGCATTTAACAAGTATTATCAGAAAGGCGGTCAGAAGGCTGAAAACGATGATGTTGATGCATACCGTATTCCCGGTGAAATTGAAAACAACTTTTTGCAACTGATTTTTGCAATCGCAAATGTTGATAATATTCACAAAAAAGCAAAAGAAAAAGGACTTACAATAACCGAATTCATTGCAAGTGCCGTTATTCTCGGAACAATCAGACAGGCGCAAAAGCCCATTGATAAAATAATTTCTATAGCAATTCCCGTAAATCTTCGCAAGTACTTTCCTACAGATTCAATAAGAAACTTTACCATTCAGTCAAAAATTGACTTTGATCCTGAAGGAAAAACAGACTGGACCTTTGATGAAATATGTGACACCGTCAGAGGACAGCTGAAAGAGCGACTCACAACGGAAAACCTGCAGAAAACACTCAATAAATTCGGCTCTCTTGCCAATAACACCGTTATCGGATTTGTGCCGAATTTCATAAAGCTTCCCGTGATCCGTATGCTTCAGCATAAAAGCCACAGCGCAAACACAACCATCATAACAAACACAGGTGAATCAAGCATACCCGAATCAATCAGGGACAGAATTGAGCGTGTTGACGGTGTTAACGGTGACACAAGTGGCTACGGTCTTATAAGCACCTGCTCTGTGTGCAGCGGTAACGGTCTTATAAATATGTGCTTTTCTGTTTGCAGCCACGATGTTTCATGGCCGAAAGAATGCATCAGGGCACTTGCAGAGCAAGGAATAGATATCAGAGTTGAAGGCACAAACGCAACAGAAAAGGAAGCTTCCGACGGAAAGGAAATGCGTTGCAGTCACTGTAATGTTGACCTTGCTGAAACCTATGAAAAATGCCCTCTTTGCGGTGAAAAAGCCGTTAACGAAGAAGTAAAGATCAAAGGTCTCAAGGCTGCACCTTATCCGAAAAATGTGCCTGTGAAGCCCCTTGAAAAAGCCGAAAAGGTTACAACAGGCTTCAGCACAGAAAAGTTAAAAGCATATTTCAACAAATAAAAAAGAATGGCAGTTCAAACGAACTGCCGTTTTTTTATATCAGCCTAAAAGATAATCCGTGACAAGCATCACGCAAAATCCCACAAGAAGAGCATAGGTAGCTCCCCTTTCGTTACCGTGGGCATGAGTTTCAGGTATCATTTCGTCACTTATTATGTAAAGCATTGTGCCGCCTGCAAAAGCCAAGGCGAAGGGAAGAACTGCGGATGCAATACTGACGGCAAAGAAGCCTATCAGGGTTCCGATTACCTCTACCAGCCCTGTTATCATGGCACAAATAAAGGTTTTCTTAGGTGTTATCCCCGCAGCAAGCATAGGGCCGATAATAACCATACCTTCGGGTATATTCTGCAAGGCAATACCGCCTGCAATAATCAAAGCCCCGGATGAATCGCCGGAACCGAAGCCTACACCTGCCGCAATGCCCTCAGGCAGGTTGTGAATTGCGATTGCCGTAACAAAAAGCAAGACTTTACTAAGATTTGAATTGTGATGTTCTTCCACATCAGTTCCTGCCAATCTGTGAAGATGAGGCACGAGCTTATCGATTAAATTAAGACACACAGCGCCCACAAAAATACCTGCTACAGTCACAATTATACCGTATTTTCCGCTGTATTCAAGGGACGGAATAATCAGTCCGAGAACTGCAGCAGCAAGCATAACGCCTGCTGCAAAAGAAAGCACAATATCTGAAAATTTATGGGAAATCTTCTTGAAAACAAAGCCAAGAAATGACCCGAATAAGGTAGCGGCACCAACACCTGCTGCTGTGAGCAAAACAAGCTTCATTTTTTCACCCCGTAAACTTTTGTTTTTATAATTTTACCAATGTTTTTTCTCTTTGTCAATCTGTCGCATAAAAGTAAAAATAAACCACATAAATATTTTTTTATAATACTTGTAAAAATCTCTGTTTTATTATATAATAACATGGATTATGTTATCAAAGGGAGAGTTGTGCAGTGTTTGAAAATCTTAATGTGACGCCCGTTTTTAAAAGCTCTGTCAGCTCTGCAATTTTATCCGGCAGAATTTCACATGCTCTTATCCTTGAAGGCAGCGATGACGAAACCCGTTTACTTGCTGCCAAGGAAATTGCAAAAGCTTTGCTTTGCAAGTCAGACAATGCACCCTGCAGCTCATGTCAGTCTTGCATAAAATGTGAAAAAGGAATTCATCCCGATGTGCATATTCTTCAAAAAGAAGAAGACAGCACAATGATAAAGGTTGATGCTGTGAGAAGCATAAAAGCCAAGGCGCTTATTTTCCCGAATGAGGGCAACAAAAGTGTGTTCATCATCCGTGAGGCACAGCACATGAATCCTCAGGCACAGAATGCCCTTTTGAAAATTCTTGAAGAGCCCTCAAAGCACGTTTGCTTCATTCTCACCTGTCCTTCAAAATCAGCTTTTCTTGAAACGGTTATTTCAAGAACCACGGTATATTCACTCGGTCAGGAAAAGCATGACGTCACAAATGATGACAAAGCCGACGAAGGAAAAGAAACCGCCAATGAACTTCTTAGTATTTTTGTAAGCTCGAACGAATTTTATTTTTTACAGAAAACTGCAGTTTTTCAAAAGGATAAAGCTCTTTTCAAATCTACTGTTTCTTCCATGATTCCCATTATACGTGATGCTCTTATTATTCAGGGCGGAGGAAAGGATTTAATATCAGGATACGAGGAAACGGCCAAGAGAATAGCTTCCGTGCTTACACAAAAGAAAACACTTGAGCTTCTTGAAGGTATTCAGCAACTAAGCGACGCAGTATCACTCAGTGCAAATCACAATCTTTCAATCACGCGTCTTTCAGCTCTTCTCTATGACATAAAATCACACTGACAAATATAAAAACATTCCCTGAAAGGATGATATAAATGGCAGAAGTTGTTTCAGTCAGATTCAAGGAAGTGGGAAAATATTACCACTTTGACCCACTGGGCAAAAAATTCGAAAAAGGCGACAAGGTAATTGTTGAAACCGCAAGAGGACTTGAATGCGGTGAGGTTACAATTGCCAACAGAGATATTCCGGAAGAAGAAATTCCTTCAGCTCTTAAGCCTGTTCTCAGGCTTGCAACACAAGCGGATTTACATACCGTTTCCGAAAACAGAGAGAAGGAAAAGGAAGCTTTCGATATTGCTCTTAAAAAGATTCAGTTACACAACCTTCAGATGAAGCTTGTTGACGTTGAATACACCTTCGACAGAAATAAAATTCTTTTTTACTTCACTGCTGACGGAAGAGTGGATTTCAGAGAGCTTGTTAAAGACCTCGCTTCCGTTTTCCGTACCCGCATTGAGCTCAGACAGATAGGCGTAAGAGACGAAAGCAAAAAAGTCGGCGGACTCGGTATCTGCGGCAGACCCTTCTGCTGTAACACCTTTTTAGGAGATTTCCAGCCGGTGTCAATAAAAATGGCCAAAGAGCAGAGTCTTTCCCTCTCCCCTGTTAAAATAAGCGGCACCTGCGGCAGACTTATGTGCTGTCTCAAATATGAACAGGATGCTTACGAACACCTGCTCAGGGTCACTCCGAAAAACGGAGCAATTGTTGATACGGAAGAAGGCAGAGGTACCGTTGTGGACTTTAACCTTCTCACCGGTATGCTCAAGGTTTCTCTTGACAAAAAGCCTGATGCAGCTCCAATTGTTGTGAGCAGAAAAAAGGTCAACGTTATCAAGGATTCACAAATTCGTGTTGACAAAAAAGAGCTTGAGGCTCTTAAAGGAATTGAATAAAAAAACAAGGAGCGTTTGCTCCTTGTTTTTTATTTATTCACCTTGTGGGAGCCAGAGCATAAACCTTCCGAAGAAGCCTTGAAGAATTGCGAGAATTCTGTTCACGAAATCCTTGATTGCAAAAAGAATACCTGTAAGAGTCTGTTCTGCCTTATCCGGTACTATAGGCGTTGTATCGTGATATGTCTGAATTGAAACCACAGTATCTTCATCAACAATGAAAGATGAACCGAATTCAAAAATGTTACCGTTAACATTGAGAGATATCGGATTTGCCTGTTCTTCAACTTCAACACTTACTGCGATTTCAGTGCCCTTTCTGATGTTGATTGATGAGCCGCCGTAAATATTTTTTGTACTGCCGTTTACAGTCACGGTGTAATACTTGATTGCTTCGTTTCTTACAAAAGCTATATTCACCATATCAACTTCATCTTCAAGCTCATAGATAACATTCACATCAACACCTTTATCAAAGCACCCTGTCCAGAGAGGAGTTTCAGTGAAATCAATGTCATCGGTGTGAACATTAAGTCCGTCTGTACTCTTGAGGGGATTTTCCCATGTTGAAGTAAGTCCGACAGGCTGTGTGATGCCGCAGAAATATACATCGGTGAGTGATGAGCAGGCGGCAAAAACACCGTCAAGGGTTTCAAGTGAGGAAAGGTCCCAATTGTTGAATTTTGCTGTTTTGAGCACAGGACAATTTCTGAAGGCATTTATACTTACCATGCCTGATGTGTTTTTCCATGTGCTGAGATCAACCTCGGGAAGCAAAACACATTCATAAAACATATAATTGATGTTTGAAGCAGATGAAAGATCAAAGTTTTTCACCTTGAATTCAGCAAGGGCTGAACAGCCTGCAAACATGTTTTCAAAATGTGCAACACTGCTTGTGTCAAAGGCTTCAGCGGTAACCTTTTCAAGAAGAAGACAGTCACTGAACATAAAGGACATATCTCTTACATTGGAGGTTGCTCCGAATTCGTCAAGATCGAACTCACTGAATCTGCAATCCTTAAACATTGCCTTCATGTTTGTAACGGCTGATGTGTCAAAGTTTTCAAGACCGATGATTTCCGAAACGCCTGTTCCTGCAAAAAGATAAGAGCAATCTGCCGGAGCAATTACACCGTCATAGGCTCCGATATACATATCAAGGTTGTTGATGCCCGATATTTCCTGTGACAAAACAAGCCTTGCTGTTACGGTACCTGTATCCTCGCTTGCTGAAAGGTCCATTTCTGCAACGTATGTAGCATTTTCGGGGAAGGATGATTCAGAAAGGTTGAGGAAGATAATTCTTCCTATTCTACCTTCGAATTCACCGGCATGGAAATCCTCCGTTGAGTTTGCCGAATAGCTTTTCATGACAGCACCTGTACCCAGTGCCCCAAAGGCAATGGTTGCAACACTGAAGCTGAGAATCACGGCAAGAAGCAGCGAAAGGCTTTTCTTCATAAATGTTTTCATAACTAATTCCTCCCGGAAGTTCAAAAATCATACACAATTATAATAACATATTTAAAAATCAAAGTCAACAAAATTTACCCTTGTTATAAACAAAAACAAAGGAAATTTATTCGCTTATGAACAATTTCTTAAAAGGTATTAAAAAGCGTTTTTCTGTACATTTTATATTGCAAAAAAACCACATATATAGTATTATATACATGTATATATGTGGGAACCAATATCTCGTAGGTTCCGATGCGATACAATCGGTAAAAACAAGGAGGCGATTTCAAAACAAAACAACATATCCTCTGTCTTAAAGGTTTAAGACACAATGGTTGATACCATTGGAATGCTGAATCTTTTTTCAGCAACAAAAAATGACGGCATTAAGCCGCCAACAGCTGAAAAGTTTTCAGCAAAACCAATTGTATAAAATCCGTTTTATACAAAATACTCTAATGGAGGAAACAAAATGAAAGTTACCAAAAAACTTTTAAGCGTTCTGCTTGCTGTAATCATGATTATGTCAAGCATGAGCGTGTGCTTTGGCAGCATCGGTTTTACTGCCGCTGCAGAAGACGATCCGATTGTCGCTCTTGTCGAAGCACTCAAAAGCGAAAATGTAACCAAAGCCGGCAACACAGACAACGCTGACGGCGTAAAGGTTACAACTTCTTACGGTTCGGGTACCGGTGATATCCAAAACACTGTTACAATCGAAACCAGTACTTATGCCGCTTATGTCGATCTTAAAAATGTGCTTATCCTTCTTGACAAAGGAATTAAGGCAACAAAAGAATGGGCAAAGCTTGAAAACACAGACGACGCAAAAACTCCGAGAAAATGTACTTCAACATACCACATTGAAGTGGAGCTTCTGGAGTCTCTTGCAAGTAACGGTCTTTCGCTTACAAGCCCGATTAAAACATTCATCAACTATGCTCTTCGCAGCACAGGCATGATCAAGCATGAAGATGCTGAAACCTATAAGAACTCAAGCAGATTTACCCCGGGATCAACACATGGCAGTGTACCTGACTCATATGCCAACACTGTTATAATCAAGACATCTGACTATAAGGGTTACCTTGCAACCAGAGGTGCCTATACAAATGTTGAATCAACAATCAACCTTGGTTATACCTACACACTTAAGATGTGGGAGCTTTATTATGAATATTCCGATAGCGGCTTCCTTGCTAAAAAGCACAGATGTGTCCATAACATGCTGTTTAAATCCAAGGGCGGCATTGATGCACCTTCAGCTTATACTGCTGCAGACAACACTGCTGCAAAAACTTATGTTGACAATCATGCTGCAGCCATCAATGCTTTCACATCAGTTGATTTTGACGGTCTTCTTGCAAAAGTAAGTGACGGTACAATCGACACCTTCCTTTCAGATTTCAACACAGCAGTAAGCAATGCTACAACATACGTTGGCGGTGCAGGTACATACAACAAACTTTTCGGTGCATTCGCAACTGCAGTTGCTGATCAGAAAGCTTCAATTCAGTCAGCAAAGGACCTTCAGAACTTCCTTCCCATTATTGATGACTGGCAGGAATTTGTTGCCGCAAACCCCAACTACGGTGTATTCAACTGGGGCGGCTTTGGCGAAAAGGGCTCCGCAACACACACAAAGCTTGTTGAAGACTTCGCAAAGTTCGATCAGTGGTTCAAAACTCTTCAGGCAGGCGGTACTGTTCTTGATTACTTTGCAAATGCAGGCGACATCAACCTCGATTACTACTATAACTTCTATGATAATGTTTATGCTTATCATCTGAATGACACAAAAATCAAGGCTGACGAATTCTACAACACCTATAAGGATACATATAAGGACTACTCAACAGAAGAACAGTCAATCCTTTACAGTGAAATCAAGGGCTACACAGATGCAATTCCCAACTACCGTTCAAACGTAAGAGGCAAAGAGCTTCAGGTAATCAATGCCATCTACACAGAAGGCTATATGTATCTTGAAGACCTCAGGGAAGCACTTTATTGTGAAATTAACCCCTATGTTCTTTATTTTGCTGCCGAATCAGACAGAAACTTCTCAGACCTTAAGACTGAAGATATCTGGGCAAAGATTGAAGAAGCAAAGACAAACAAAGCAGGTCTTGACGCTCTTTACAATGAGGTAAAGAACAGAATAGGCACCACAGCAGCTGACAGCATTCTCAACACAGTAAGAACTTCAGCAGACACAATGATTGCCAACCTTTACAAGCTTCTCGGTGACCGTTTTACTGCAGAAGTAAACAATGCTTATAATGTTTACACAGAACTCGGCAAGCCTAAGGAACTCGATGTTCCCACATTCCTTCAGTTAAATGCCGTTCTTTCAGCAATAGAACACAGCATTATTACAGACCTTGATGCTATCGGCCAGGGCGCTTATATCAGTGCAGACACAAGAGCCAAGTATGACGAAATGAATGTAAGCATCATTCCCGTTTATAATGCATATAAGACTACTTACGGTTTTGGTCAGTATGAACAGACTCAGCTCACATACGAAGACCGTAAGCCTTATGAAAACGATGAACTCAAAACAGGCTACGACCCTGTAACAGAAGCAGAGCTTAACAACCTCATCACAGCACTTGACAAGATTATCACAAGCGACCTTCTCGGCGACCTTCTCGGTCAGGAAGACTTCAACATCGGTGATCTTCTTAAGGATGCAGTAAGAGGAGCTCTTTTCTCTGACGAAATGATTAACACAGTTATTCAGCTTCTCTATCCTCTTGTTACAAGCACCTTTGAAGATGTTTTTGAAGGTCTTCCTTCTACCGTTGATGTAACAGATCCTATCTCAGTTACAGTTGACGTTGAATATGAAAAAGAGCTTCACGATGTTCTTAAAATAACAGGCTTCAATGCATATCCTGACCTTCTTGCAACAGAACTTGATGAAAGCAAATATTCCGACAACATTGCTAAGCTTAAAGCTGCAAAGCTTAATTGGGAGCATGTTGCTATCCGTGATCCCGAAACAGAGCTTCTTACACTTGACTGGGGCGTAAATGCAGCCAAGGAAAGATATGAAAACGGAGAAATATCTCTTGCAGACTTTGAAACCTTCTTCTACAATGCATTCTCAGATGCAATGCAGGGTATTCTTCCTCTTCTTGCAGCCCTTGTTTCCAATGTTACATGGGATGCTCCCAATGTTTCAAGAATTGCTTACGCTGAAAAGAATATTCTTATTTACAACATCCAGCTTCAGGTTGACCTTAAGCTTGGTGCAACAGGCAACCCGGGTTATGCAAACCTTCTTATCCCCATCTATGAAGCACTCGGACTTACAAAGGACGAATACACTGATGCTTCAGAAATCAACGGAAGCCAAGACATTGCTTATGTATTCAGAGCAATTATTGAGCCTCTGTTCACATTCATGGACAAGCTCGGCGAAGCTCCCGTAGACACACTTCTCGGCATTCTTCCCAACCTTACCTATGCACTTGCATTTGATATGGTTCCCGGACTTCTCAACATGCTGAAGACCAACATTACATATAGTGCAAACGAAGTTTCACTCGGTGTTGGTTCAGTTCTTAATGATGGCTACGAAATTCTTGTTGGTGACATGCTCGACCTTTCAACACTTGGTATTGACCTTTCAGGCGGTATCAACGGTCTGTTCTCACTTCTCGGTATTGACCTTCCCGCAATTGACCAGGCAACACTTGCAACTCTCGGTTCTCTTGATAAGGTTGATACACAGAGACTTGATTACATCTATTCAGGTCTTGAAGGCACAGGCAAGGCTTACTCAATCACAGCTGACAAGGCTGACGTAGGCTACTACCTGCTCACATATCTTCTTAACATCGTTAAGAATGAGCAGGAATTCACAAACCTCCTTGGTGCTTTTGTTACACTCAAGGATGAAAACGGCGAGCCCATTCTTGATGAGTTCGGCAACACTCAGCCTGACGAAGAAGCACTTGCAGGCATTAAGACAGTTGTTTACGAAACACTCAACCTTGATGAAGCAGATGTAGGCGATGCAATTGCTGCAATTGTTGAGCTTGCAAACCAGGTTGAATATACCGTTGACGGTTACTACTGGTATGACGGTACAAAGGGTACAGCAACAGGTCTTACTCCCGCTGATGAAATCTATCTCAGCTATGACAATGACTGGACAAGAGAAAAGGCTGAATACCTTTATAACAACCTTGAAAGCATCATTAACGGCATTATCAAAACAGTTGATGCTGATTCAACCTTCTCAATTGAAGAAGCTCTTGAAGCAAAAATCAACGGTCTTTACACAAATGCTAACCTTACAGCCCTTGCAAAGCTTCTTGAAGGCCTTGACATCAACGCTCTTCTTGCTTCAAGCGGAACAGAGCTTCCGATAGATGTTAACGCTCTTCTCAAGGATGAACTCGGCATTGACCTTTCAGCATTTGCCGCATATGCAGACCTTGCAGACGACTACAACTGGGGCTTTGAAGATGGCAACGGCGCTGCCTTCGGTGCTAAGCTTGTTGAAATTCTCGCTCCTTTCAAACCTGCTATCGACTTTATCTTTGCAGGTAAGGATCTTACTCTTATCGATAGCGCAATCACACTTCAGGGCTATAAGGGATATGACAACGCAATCGTTCCCCTTCTTGAAGCTCTCGGATGTGACAATGTAACCGCTCTCGGTGAAAACGAAGATGCACTCGCAAAGCTTGTTGATGCTCTTATCGCAAGACTTGCAAGACTCACACAGAACGATTACAACAGCACCATTAAGGATATGCTTGATTCACTTCCCGGTGTTATCTACTACCTCGCTAGTGATGCACTTTCACAGGGTGTTGACAAGCTCCTCACTCCCGTATATGCAGTGCTTGACACAATCCGTCCCATTTATGACATCGACCTTGCTGAAATGATTAAGACTGCTACTGAAGGTACAGGTCTTAACATCGACCTCAAGCATCTTGATATTCAGTTTGTTGTTGATCTTCTCTATAAGCTTCTCGGTCTTGACATTGATTTCCTCGGAACAGTTGTCTATGACGTATGTAAGCACATCGGTGTTGAATACGATTCAGCTTCAACACTTAACAGCACATGGATGAAGGGCGCATTCCACAGCGACTTCGATGCAGCTGACCTTCTTACCGTAATCCTTTCATATGTTCTTGATTGGGGTACAGAAGCTGAAAATGCCGCAGCTCTTGACAGACTTATCGGCATTGACATCATCAGCAAGCTCAAAGATGTATTTGCTGAAGTTGAAATCACCTACGGTACACCCGACTGGTACTATTGGTTCACAACTCAGGAAGAATTTGACGATTATGTAAACGGCAACACAACTCTTCCCAATACACTTCTTGCTCTCGAATATCCCAACGATTGGTCAGAAGAATCCGCACAGTATATTGCTGACAACCTTGCACAGCTCGTTGACATGGTTATCGGTCTTGTCAACAAAGATAAGGCTGACGCAGCTAAGAATGTCAAAGACCTCCTTGGCGGTCTTCTTAACGGCTACCTCACCGCTGATTCACTCAATCAGCTTGTAGCTCTCATCACAGGTCTTCTTGAGACAATCGATGAAAACCTTCTTGATGCAGCAGGCAGACTCCTTGATGTTGACATCGTTGGCCTTAAGAGCTATGTTGCTCCCGAAATCAAGGCAACAGACGATCAGACACTCACAGAAGCATTCGCAGCAGAGCTTGCAAATGTTCTTACAACTTACGCAGGCGGTCTTATGAACTGGCTCTTCTTCGGCGATGACTTCAGATTCGCTAAGCAGTCAGATAACACAGACACAATCGTTATCAACGGCGGCCTCGGCTACGAAAAGGGTCTTACTCTTGTTCTTGAAGCTCTTGGTTGTGACGTTCCCGCAGCAGACGAAGCAACAGTTGCAAATGTTCTTGGCAGCCTTGCAGCACGTGTTGACGAAATCCTTGCTGCTCCCGTAAACGAAGCTCTTGATCTTCTTCCCAACCTCGTTTACTTCCTCAATGCTAACGGTGCAAGCGTAGCAGTTGACAATATTCTTCAGCCTGTATACGCTCTTCTTACAAAGCTTGAAGCTTTCGGCGTTAACCTTGACCTTGCAGGTCTCATCGGCTTCGACCTTAAGTATCTTTCACTTGAAGATATTCTCGGTCTTGTAACTGAAAAGACAGGTCTTGACCTTTCAGCTGCAGAAGAAATTCTTGTTGACCTTTGCATCGGCAAGATTGAAAAGGCAACTTACACTTACAAGATGACAGCTGACAGAAAAGATACTCTCACTGTTCTTCTCACAACAGCTCTCCTTCTTGTTGAGGATGAAGAATTTGCTGCAAAGCTTGAAGAAATGATTGGCACAGACATCATCTCTGCTATCAAGGAAGTATTTGAAAGTGCTCCCGTAACTTATGTAACACCCGATTGGGATTACTGCTGGTCTGAAGACGGTATCGATTATGACAACCACACAATCGATATTATCAAGAAGGCAATTGAATATCCCAACGACTGGACAGAAGAAAAGTCCGAATATCTTGCAGATAATCTTCCCGCACTTGTTGATATGGTTATCTCACTGATTGAAATTAACGGCGTTAAGTATGAATCCCTTGCAGCTCTTATTGATGCTAAGGTTGACATTTACACTCCCGAAGTTCTCGGAGCAATCCAGAAGGCTCTCGGTGACCTCATCGGCGGTCTTGACGGAGATCTTAAGGAGCTTGTAAACGTTGCCCTCGGTGCAGCAGATGCACTCCTTGGTGCAGACGTCAACGGACTTCTCACTTACGACGTATCCGGCGTAAACAGCAAGGAAACCTTCGTAGCAGCTCTCACAGGTATGCTTATGGAAGTTGAAGGTCTTGTTGACTGGCTCCTTCTCGGTGAAGATTATGAGCTCTTTGTTGACGATAACGGTGACATGGTTTACGAAGACGGTGAAGCAATCATCACTCTCAACGGCGGTCACGGTTATGCAGAAGGCCTTGCACTTCTTCTTGAAGCTCTCGGCTGTGAAAACCTTCCCACTGTTTACGATAAGGAAACAATCGATACAGAAGCAACAGTTAAGGCTGTTCTCACATCACTTGCAAACAGAATTGACGAAGTTCTTGCAAATCCTGTGGTTGAAGTTATCGACCTTCTTCCCAACCTTCTCTACTTCCTCAACACTAACGGTGTTGCAGCAGTAGTTGACAACCTTATCGGTGCAATCAATGCTCTTCTTGTTAAGCTTGAAGGCTTCGGCCTCAACGTTGATATCAACGAGCTTATTAACATCAAGAAGCTCATGAAGATTGAAGATACTGATGCAACAATCAGCCTCGATAATCTTGCAATGGCCGATATTCTTCAGGCAGTTTCTTACATGGTAGACCTCGACCTTACAGCTCTTGAAGATGTACTTGTTGGCTTTGCTCTCGG
>JAZSHC010000050.1:0-6079 GCA_045533065.1 Acutalibacteraceae bacterium | reverse complement strand
TCACAACTCCCGCAACACATCTCACAGAGGGTGTCAGAACCTATACCTGTGTTTGCGGTGATACTTACACAGAGCCCGTTGCAAAGCTCGAAGAGCACACCTACGAAACAACAGTAACTGCACCCACTTGCACAGAAGAAGGCTACACAACCTATACCTGTGCTTGCGGTGACACTTACGTTTCAGATTATGTTGATGAACTCGGTCACGATGAAATTCCTCACGAAGCTAAGGCTGCAACATGTACTGAAATCGGTTGGGATGCATATGTAACCTGCTCAAGATGCACTTACACCACATACAATGAAATTGCTTCTCTCGGCCACAGCTGGAATGATGCAAACTGCACAGCACCCAAGACTTGTGGGGTATGCGGAGCGATAGAAGGTTCAGCTCTCGGTCACAGCCATTCATCCGAAATCACAACTCCTGCAACACATCTCACAGAGGGTGTCAGAACCTATACCTGTGTCTGCGGTGATACTTACACAGAGCCCGTTGCAAAGCTCGAAGAGCACACCTACGAAACAACAGTAACTGCACCCACTTGCACAGAAGAAGGCTACACAACCTATACCTGTGCTTGCGGTGACACTTATGTTTCAGATTATGTTGATGAGCTTGGTCACGATGAAATTCCTCACGAAGCCAAGGCTCCCACATGTACTGAAATCGGTTGGAATGAATATGTAACCTGCTCAAGATGTGATTACACAACATATGAGGAAATCGCAACAATTGCCCACGACTATGAATCCGAAATCACAACTCCCGCAACTCATACCACAGAGGGTGTCAGAACCTATACCTGTGTCTGCGGTGATACCTTCACAGAGCCCGTTGCAAAGCTCGAAGGTCACACCTATGAAACAACAGTAACTGCACCCACCTGCACAGAAGAAGGCTACACAACCTACACCTGTGCTTGCGGTGACTCCTACGTTGCAGATAAGGTTGATGCCTCAGGTCATGAGTACGAAAATTCATGTGACAAAATCTGTGATGAATGCGGTGAAGCAAGAAGCATAAAGCACTCATATAAAACCTTAACCCAAAAGGCAACTCTTAAGAATAACGGTAAAAAGTATTATGAGTGTAAGGTCTGCGGATATATTGCAAGCAAATCAACAACAATTTACAGTCCGAAAACATTCACACTTTCAGCAACCGAATACACCTATAACAAGAAAACAAAAACACCTTCCGTAACAGTTAAAGACTCAAAGGGTAATACACTGAAAAAGGATACAGACTACACAGTATCCTACGAAAGCGGAAGAAAGTACCCGGGCAGATACACAGTAACAATTACCTTCAAGGGCAAATATGAAGGCACAAAGAGTCTTTACTTTACCATCAAGCCCAGAGTAACATCAGAAATCAAAGCAACCCAGACAACCTCAACCATAACACTGACATGGAACAAGGTAACGGGTGCAGACGGTTACAGAGTATATCAGTATAACTCAAAGACCAAGAAGTATAAGCACATCGCATCTGTAACAAAGGGAACAAGCTACAAGGTTTCAAAGCTCAGTGCAGGTACAGCCTATAAGTTCAAGGTTATAGCATATACAAAGGATGATGGTACAATCTGGGGCGATTATTCACCGGTTTTTGAAACTGCAACCAAGCCTGCAACACCGAAAATCACAAAGCTTACAGCTACTAATGACAAAGCAAGCTATACCTGGTCAAATGTAAGCGGTGAAAGTGGTTATCAGGTTTACTATTCAACCAAAAAGAGCAGTGGCTATAAGAAGGTAGCATCTTACAAGACAAACACCACTAAAGGCTCAAAGAGCAAACTCTCAAACGGAAAGACTTATTACTTCAAGGTAAGAGCATACAAGAAAACCGATAGTGGAACAGTATACTCCGATTGGAGTGATATAAAGAGTGTAAAAATAACAATAAGTTATTATGTAACAAAAACAGGAACAAAATATCATGCTGACGGTTGTTCTTCTTTGAGTAAGTCCAAAATAAAGATAAGCTATAAAGATGCAATTTCAAAAGGCTATAAGGCATGCAATAAGTGTATAAAATAACAACTGATAGTTATGAAAAGAAAAAAACTGTATGAATTAGTTCATAATCCCGATGAAAATCTGAGCAGCAAGATATATAAATATCTGATGATTTTGTTCATTGTTGTCAGTATTTTTCCTTTGATGTTCAAGGAAAGAAACGAAATTTTTGTCATTACTGACAGTATCTGTATATTTGTTTTTCTTGTTGATTATGTTTTAAGATGGATTACAGCCGATTACAGATTGAAATGCGATAAAGGTTCAGCGTTTTTACGCTATCCTTTCAGATTTATATCACTTATAGATTTAATGTCTGTCCTTGCTTTGTTCTGCTCTGTGTTTTATGAAGACGAAGGCCTTAGATTTGCAGGCGTTTTAGCGGTCTTCAGAATAATACGAATATTCCGATACTCAAAAAGTGTAAGCGAAATTGCAAAGGTTCTGAAGAAATCTGAAAAGTCTCTGCGAGCAGTGGGCGGACTTGCCATAGGATACATACTGTTGTCCGCAATTATAATTTATAATGTGGAGCCTGCTTCCTTTGATACGTTTTTTGACGCTGTGTACTGGGCAACTGTTTCACTGACTACTGTTGGCTACGGTGATATTTATCCGGTAACTGTTCTTGGCAGAATCGTTGCAATGACATCATCATTTTTCGGAATAGCTATTGTGGCTTTACCTGCCGGTATAGTTACTGCTGAGTATATAAATCAGTTGAAGGAAAAGTATTAAAAATGCTGAGATATGTGCTGCAAGGTTTAGAGCACAAGGGGACGTTTAGCGTGAAAACCAAACGGTTAACCCCGGAAAAAGAGCATAATTAACTAAGGCTGTCGCTTCTGCGACAGCCTTTTGTTGTTATATTGTTTTAATTACTCATGAAAGCTCAATTGTAAACTGGCTGCTTTCTGAACCGTACATATCCTTTACAACGGAGTAGTAGCGCACAGTGAGTGTGTTGCCGTTGTTTGAAAAGTAGAACATTGCCACCGTTGCAGTTGAACCGCAGAAACCGTCAAAGCCCTGAGGGTCAATCAGCATTTGTGTAACAGTGTTATTGTTTTCACCCTTATCCTGACGGTATACTACGTGCTGACAGGGGTCATGACCTGAAAGCACAAGCTGAATGTTCTGATGCTTGGAAGCAAAGTCTGTCCAGATGTCATCACCGTCAAGGCTCGGCTTTTCCTCTTGTTCTTCTTTACGGGTTTTAAGGGGATATCTTGAAGCAGGGTAAGCGTCTTCACTGTCAAGGGTAGTTCCGTCACGGTATAAATATCCGTGGGTTGTCACAATAACACGGTGATTGGGGTGTGCTTCCACCACAGAGTCAGCCCATTCAAGCATTTCAGCATTGGGACCAAAATCAAGTGTAAGGAACAAATAATCAATGCCGCAGATGTTAATGGTACGGTAAGCGTTTGACACATCTCCCTCGGTCATTACGCCCGTAAGCTGCTTGTTGTAAACACCGTCGTCAAAGGTTTTGTTGAAACCGGCTGTGACAATACCGTCTTCCAGAATATCATAGTCATGGTTTCCTCTGGCAAGAAGGTAGGGGACAACATCGTTCATTTTGTATATCTGCTTTTGTGCGTGCTCCCACTCGTGAGCATAGCTCTTCTGTGTGATATCGCCCAAGCCAAGCACATATTCAATTTTTTGCTCTTCTTTATTGTCCACAATCCATTCATACAGTGCAGTAAAAGCTTCCGGATCGTCTTCTGACAGCTCCTGAGTGTCACCGATTACTGCAAATGAATAATCGTATTCACCTAAAGCTTCCACCTCATCCTTGCCTTGCCAGAGCTTTTCGGGCACAAGATTGTTCTGATTCAATGAGAAATCCTTACGCATGCACTTGTCACAAAGATAAAAATCATAGGAAGCCAGCAGTGCTTTATCGGATGTGTCGGCACCTTTTGAAAAATCGGATTTAATTTCAGATGCAGTACGCACATCGGACCATATCGACATGCTGTAAAGCTCTCCGCGGAAGAAGTTGGGGTTTCCGCCGTACAAATCTCCGCCTACAACATATTTACAAATGGGGATGAAAGGCACTTTTACCGCTTCGGGGATACCCTGAAGAGTCTGCATGAGCTTGCCGTTGATATAGCAGTGCACATTATCGCCGGAGTGATCAAGTGTAATTGCCATGTGTATGGGTGTATCGGAAAATACATTTACCTTATCAAACAGGAAGTTGTAGGAATAGCGGAACCAGTCTTTATGTCTGAGACCGAGCTTCGGGTGGCCGTCTTCTGTAACAGAAAAGCTTATGCAGCTTTCGAATGTATCGTCATTGCTGAAAAGCACCGTTTCTGTATATTGGTTGCGTCTGTCCAGAGAAAGCATGGTGCTTACGTCAAGGTCGCTTTTCTTTAGTCTGAAAACAGCCTCAAAAGTCAGGGGCATTTTGTCAATTTTGTTTGTCTGTGAATATACGGTATTGCTGTTGAAGGAAGTACCTGAGGTCTTTTTCAGACAGTCTGCGCAATCAATTGAGAGAGTCTCTCTTTTCATGTTGAGTGTAACGGTATTCGTTTTCACTGATTTTTCGTATTGGTCTGTGACCTTGCAGTAAACCTGTCTTCCGTTACGGATTGCGTTCATTGTAACGGAATAAGTGCTGCCTGTAAAAGCGTCGGTCTTTTTGAAGTCGGTCATACCTGTGTCCTTATAGTACCAGGTATATTTAAGACCGTTGCCGTAAGCCTTGACACTGACCTTTGCAGTGTTGCCGCCGGGAACACTGACAGATACAGGCTGTGCGGTAATACTGAGTTTTTTTCTCATATTGAGTGTAACAATGTTTGTTCTGACAGATTTGCCGTATTTATCCGTAATTCTGCAGTAAACCTTTCTTCCGTCTCTGTCAGAATTCATTTTAACGGAATATGTAACACCCTTGAAGGTGTTTGTCTTTTGGTAAGCGGACATGTCGGTATCCCTGTAGTACCAGACATACTTGAGTCCGTCACCGTATGCCTTTATAGTAAGCTTGGCTGTTTTACCGTTGGCAACAGTAACAGATACAGGCTGCTTGCTGATTCTGAGCTCCTTCTGCATGTTGATTGCGGCAACCTTTGTCTTAACATATTTACCGTTTTTGTCCGTAACCTTGCAGTATAGCTTTCTTCCGTCCCTTGCCGCATTCATTTTTACAGCATAGGTGTTTGTTTTGAATGCGTCGGTCTTTTTGAATGAGGACATACCTGCATCCTTATAGTACCAGGTGTACTTAAGACCCGTACCCTTTGCTTTAACGCTGAGCTTAGCGGTCTTACCGTTGGCTACCGTTACGCTTTCGGGCTGTTTTACAACGGACAGTGCCGCAGCTTTTTTATCGCTTGCGCCGAAGGCTGTAAGGTTCAACGGAACAGATGAAACAAGCATCAGCACTGCCATCATTATACACAGTAAATTCTTTTTCATGGCTTACTCCTTATCATTTAAATTTTTGCTATACCTCAAATTATAACATATTTAACTTGTAATGACAAGATTTCGGGTTGTTTATTAATGATTCTTAGTATATTGCAGAATTTGACAGAAATGTATTTACCTTATTGTATAATTTTTATTGAAAAACATATAAAAAAATGTTACAATGAAAAAAATAGTGTTTATTTAGAATTTCGATATATTACAGGAAAGGAAAATGAAGAAATGAAAAATAATTTTGCAAAACGATTCTGTGCCCTGTTTTTAACTCTGATAATGATTTTATCATCAGTTCCCATGAGCGTTTTGGCACAGGGTGTGGACTCTTTGACCACAACCGGGGACTCTGAGACTACAACTGCAGTTTCTCAGGAGGAAACAACTGAACAGGAGGAGACAACCACCGAAGCGCAGGATACTACAGCTGCGCCTGAAGGCGGAGAGGCAGACTCTCTTAACGTTACCTCGGCAGATGAGCTTGAACAGGCTCTCGCTTCAGGTGCGGAAAAAGTCTGCATTGCTGCAGATTTTGAAATTGACCGTACCTTCTACATTACAAGTAATGTAAATATTTACAGTGCTGAGGCACATGTCCT
>JAZSHC010000047.1:0-16518 GCA_045533065.1 Acutalibacteraceae bacterium | reverse complement strand
CTTGATATATATCTGACGAATAATGCTGTTGCTGATTTCGGGAGTAAAATACCAACCGTATAAGCAATCGTATGTGCCGTATTTTGCATAAATTTCTTCCACCATATCAGCCATAACACCGCATACTTCTTTATACCCGGGCGAAAGTGCTGTTTCGTTCCAGAAATCATCAAACATAGCAAGTCCGACAAACACCTTTATTCCGCTGCCTTCACAATTGCGAAGCGCCATGTCAATAACGTCACCGCCGAAGGCTGCACCCTCAAAGCAGTCAAGGTCACTGTCATAGTACACACTCCACTTGCCGCCCTCAGCCTCATAGCCCTTATTGGCAACATCCTGAAGAATCAGATATTCAATACCCGCAGACTTCATGTTTTCAACTTCCTTCTGCCAGCGTTCATCATCCCATGAACTGCTCATCCAGGACTGAAGAAATGTACCGTTGAATTCGGGGTTACACTTCTTTTCGGTCTGATCACCCGTACCAAAAGGAATAACTGCCATTATAAAGGCGACTAATGCTGACACAATTTTTGTAATAATCATATTTTTTTCCTCCTTAATAATTATCTTTCACAAAAATATTTTATCATTTCTCTGACGGAACGGGACATTTCTTTGCTGAAATCACTGTTCCATTTTCTGTTGCAGAAATTTTTTATCCAGCTGATATAAGCTTCTCTGCTTTCAAATCCCTGCCTTTTTATCAGCATTTCTTCAACAGTATCTGCCTTGCTTTTATCATATCCGTTCTGATAAACAATGTCATCAACAGAAAATCTTGGCGGCTTTTTACGTTCAAGCAGGCTTATGGCGGGATAGCCGAAGCAAAGCATACATGCGGGTACAACATATTCAGGGAGATTCAGAAGCTCACGGTGAATTTCAAAGTTTTCCGTTATGTCACCAATATAGCAAGAGCCGATACCGAAGCTTTCTGCAGCAGCAACAACATTCTGCGCCGCAATGATTGCGTCTGCCTGAGCAAGAAGAAAATCTCCTTCTGCCGGCTTTCTCACTTCTTCCACATTATCTGTGAAGGCCTTGTACCAACGGTAATAATCGGCACAGAAAACCAGTACAACGGGCGCTTTTGCAATAAAGGGCTGATTATCGCAGGTGACGGAAAGACGCTGCTTGAGCTTTTCATCTGTAATGTCAAGAATAGTGTAAAGGGTCATGTTACCCGCAGTGGGTGCCTGAAGAGCAGACTCAAGAAGAATGCTTTTAATTTCGTCGGAAACCGGTCTGTCCTCATAGGCTCTGCAGGATTTTCTGTTTTTAAGCTGCTCGATAATTTCGTTTGTGGCTGTTTTTTTCATAATTACTCCCGGTGTAATAAGCTTTGGGTTAATTATAACACATATTGTTAATATAAACAATTGTTTGCAAAAAAATTTCCGCAATACAAAAGCTCACAGAAAATGTGAAAGTATTACGGAATATTTTTTGTAGAATTTTAACTCTTTTCAAAAGAGACCCTGATGGTATAAAACTCATCACCCGTGTTATACCAATAGGTTGAAGGAAGAGTGAAGTTAGCTTTTTCTGCGGCTTCACCGGCATAATCCCAGACCTTTTTATCATTAATAAGATGCTTTTTCATCTGATTGTAAAGATCCTTTGTTTTACACTTGAAGGTAACCGTTTTTTCACCTTTTGAAAAAGCTTCAGTAAGCATTTCGGTGAACTTTGCATAATCTGCCGATTCAAAAAATGCGCCTGTTTTTTTATAGTAATCGCATTTATCTGATGTGCAGTTGGGCACCGGCATTGCTGATTCGGGAGTGTGAGAATCCAGACGTGAAAGCTCTGCACTTGTCATACAAAGATAGTCATAATTCACCTTATCTGATTTATTCATTGACGGTTCTGTATTTGAGCCGTCACCCCATGTTGTGTCGTTAAAGTAGTAATCACCGTCAATTTTTGCAAGAGTCCATGCATGCTCTTCACTTTCGATGCTGCTGACAAGCACACATTCAATACCGTACTTCTGCAAAATATACTGTGTTGCTCTGGCATAGCCCACACAAACAGATTTCTTGTTGACAAAGGCACCGTAAATTGACCTGAGCTCATCTGCATCCCCTGCCTTAAGTCCCTTCTTTTTCTGTGCATTAAGACCAACGGTATCGTAATCAATCATATTGATAAGGCTTTCATAAACCGTAAGCATAATATCGTAGTTACTCATGCCGGGCTTGATTTTTGCACATATACCGTTAACAACAGAATCAATCTGACTTTGCATTGACTGTGCCTGACTTTTTGTATAACAGTATTTAATTTTGACTGATTGTACGTTTTTTGTGATACTGTCATAGGTCCATGAACAGCCACTGTTCATCCAGAAATACTGAGGACGGTCCTTTGCAATGTAATCAACAATTTTTTCAATTGAAGAAGTATTTACAGGTGATGCGAAGCTGTTCACCGACGGCTCAAAATTTTCGATAGCCGAACAAAGCTGCAGATATACCTTTTTTTCGTTTTCATTCAGAAGCTCATAAGCATACTGGCGTGATTTCGCATTCTGCAAGGGCTGCTGTGTTCCGGTGGCATCGGTGGTTTCAGAATTACCGCCGGAGGCGGTTGTTTCAACAACTGATGTCGTTGAAACACCGCCTCCCGTTGTAGTCGTGTCTGCCGCTGAGCCGCTGTCGTTTGTTGCAAGCATAAACAGTGCAACAAGAATTGCAGCGAGAATTATTGCAAAGATTTTGAAAAACTTCTTTGCCTTGGGTCCAAAAAGCTTTTTCGGTCCCTTTGCGGTTCCGAGTCCGCCTTCGTAAACGCCATCCTCTTCAGCAGGGGTGTAATATACACCGCCAAGCTGTCTTTCTCCCAAAGGAGTATTTCCGCTTTCAAAGGGAGTAGGTCTTGTTATAATTGTACCCGTTGAGAAGGGGTACTGTGCTCTGTATCTGAGGAAGCCGCGTCCGTATTCATCGTTACGGTAGGATGTAATGATTTCCTCGCGCTTTGCAGTTGCAGGCTCATTAATAAGGTAAGCATACTGAATTTCTACCCATTTTGCCATACCTTCATATATCTCCAGACGAAGGTCATCACCGTAAATGCGGCGGATTTCCTTATCGTTCCAGTTCTGATACTGCCAGATATGCGTAAGCTCGTGAGCCATTGTAAGCATTGAAGCCATTCTGGGTGAGCCGTTTTCAACAAGAAGGGTATAGCCGTTCTTATCCTTGATTGCAACACCGAGAACACGCCCGTCAGCACCGGGAGTTGCAATAAATGCAGTGCCCAGACGCTTGTGAAGAGTTTTTGAATTTACCATTTCAACACGCACGCCGCAATTGAATCTTATTCCGAAAGCGGATTCCATATTGCGCTTAACGTCTTCAAAAATCTTTTTGAACTCTTCTTCGGTTTTGATTGCAGTTCTTGAACAGTTGAGACAGCGGTCTCTTCCGTCTGCAAGAGTTTCATACTCAACACCGAAAATTTCTGTACCGCAGAAATCACAGTATCTTGCATTTTCCCTGCCCGGCTTATAGGTGGCCTCAATATGCTCTGCAATTTTCTTTCCGTCTCGTGCCTGTCTGAGAGGGCTGCGAGTCGGTGAAAGAGTTGAAACATATTCGGAAGCAGTGGGATAGTCAACAGTTTCCGGCTCCTGTCTGTCGCCGTAAAGAAGATAATATCTGTTGTGATAGGGCTTGCGACCTATTGAGAAGCCTTCATGAGGAGAAGGAATCACTTGTTCTTCCGGTTCGGCTTCAGCTTCTTCAGGGTCTGCAGCTTCTTCCTCTGTTGCAGCTTCTTCGGTTTCTTCCTGTTCTTTGTCGGACTCAGTCTCTGCTTCATCTGAAGCGGGCTCTTCCTGAGAGGCGTCTTCAGCTTCCTCTTCATTTTCAGAAGCATTCAGATTTGCCATGAAGTTTGCACCGGGTGCTATGTTAAACAGGATTTCTCCGTGGAATTCTTCCGTTTCGCCATCAGCTTCTTCACCGTCTGACAATTCGTCAGCTTGCTGAATTTCCTCAGCTTCAACTGTTTCGGGGATAAGCATCACACTGTTTTCCTCTTCAGTTACATCTGATTCCGGCTGAGCTGCTTCAGCTTCTGAAGCTTCTTCCTCAGAAACTTCTTCATCAGCGATTTCTTCCTGCTGAGTTTCTTGTGTTTCTGCGACTTCTTCAGCAGAATCCTGAGCTTCTGTTTCCTCTGCTACGGCAGGAGCTTCCTGTTCAACGGGAGCTTCATCTTCTGTGGAATCAAAGGGAATCTCTTCTGCTTCAACCTGAACAGCTTCTGAAGCCGGATCTTCAGAAATTTCTGAAGGCACCTGAGTTTCCGGCTCTGTTACCTGAGGCTCTTCTGCACCCTCATTCTGAGGCTCAGAAGGCTCTGCAGGCTCCTTCTTTTTCTTTTTGAAGCCATTTCTGATTCTTTCAATAAACTTACTTATACCACCCTTGGGAGGCTCCTTAACGGGAGGCATCTCAGGAGTGAGACGGATGGGAGGCTCGGGATCCTTGGGAGGATTGATGCTGTTTGCAACAGCTTCATCGTGCCAGTCAAGATAGTCGTCGATAATCTTGAAAATTCTGTCAAGATTTCTTTCAACGGCAACGGTAAGACCAAGGTCAAGCTGGCTGTCTTCCACAATGTAAATACAATGCTTGCTTATCTCGTATCCCTCACCCTTGATTGAATAGGTAAGAGGTCTGCAGACGTCGTCTTCACTTTGGATAAAGCTGTCATCGGTAAGTGCCACTATGTAGGGCTGATTTTCAGCAAACAGTGTTCTGAAAATTTCATTGAACAAAACAGCAATTGTGTAACAAGCATCGTCTGTGAGAATTCCGTAAGGATCGGGAAGCTCGATTTTAAGAATTTCCTTGTTCTTATAAATACGCTCGGGAATACCGTTACGCTCACCCTCAAAGGAAACCTTTTTGCCGGAAGCAAAGTCGTTGTATCTGTCCATACGGTAATAACCGGGAGTTAATACACGGATATCTGCATATTCCTTTGAAATCTTCATGCCTTCAATATCCTGATGTGCACCGATCTGTTCTGAAGGATTACTGCCGAGAATAGTGTATTCTCTGATCTGCCTGTAGCTGGGACGGCCGTTGATATGGTCAGCCGCTCTGCGCACAAGAATTTCACCGTCAGCGGTAAGGTAACGCATTTCGTAATATTTACCTGCAAAGGTGAAGAACTGACCGGGCAGATATTTCTGATATATGTGACCTCTGAGCTCAGAGCCGATATAGTTTTTATCGCCCTTTTCATCTTCAGCAACATAACCTGCCGATTTAAGCTCATTTACACAGCGCGCAATGAATTCAGCATTATTGATTGAATACACTGTTTCAGGCTGTGCAAGCTTAAGGTTGAACACATCGCTGACTTCAAAAATATCACAGGTGATTTCTTCTTCGGAATCTGCAAAAGTGAGACTTCTGCACGATGCTGCCTGAACAGCTTCCTTGTAATCCTTGGGAAGCTCTGCAATTTCCTTGCTGTCGGCATAGCATTTGTAAATTTCATACCATAACTGCTTTTTAAGGTTATAGGGCTTTATTCCGATAAGTGAAAGCTCGTTTTTCACTCTGCTTTCGGAAACAGGAATTGTGCTCATCATAAGCACAAGGCGAAGAATAACATTTCTGTTTGTTCTTGCATAGTCAGCAACAATATAAGGTATTGCTTTTGCGTCGGTTTCAAAAATCGATGCATTGGCAGCCATATAGTCCTTGAGAAGATAGTCCGTTGAAATAACGTTGATGAAGCCCTGCTCCGTTGATCTTGTTGAAAAATCACGGAGAATTTCAAACATGTTGAAGCTTTCATCCTCAACGGTAAAGTAGTTATGCTTTCCGATTTCCGCACTCCAGAAGTTTGCAGAGGTGATGAAGTGCTCATCAAAGGCTTCCTGGTTTGTGGGAAGTCCTGCAAATTTCATCAGGTCATAATAGTACTGCTTGTCAATCCAGCGTATATCAATTACGGGGAAAGACTCGCCGCCGTACCATTTAACCTTTGATACCTGATTTTTAAGACCTGCGAAGGACAGCTCTGTTCCGAGACCGAGATATCTTGAAATGTTTGGAAGAAGTCTGTGATGAAGATAATCACCGTCAGCCTCCCAGCACATATAGGATGATGTTCCCTTGTGCTTGTTTGTTGCGGAAACCTCTGTGAGACTTGTCATAAGAATGTGTGACATGGCGTCGACAAGACCGTCACAGTTTTTGTCACAAAGGCAGTATACAATGTTTTTCTCTTCGTCCTCCTTGCATTTCTTAACAAGGAGATTGAGACCTATCTGAGCTGTTGAAATAAGCTTAGACGGCTCAAGCACAACAAAGAATTCAACATTTTCAAGAAATTCAGAATTAGCCTCATGAAGGCTTATATCATGAATGTCGGAGCGTGAAACAATACCTATATCAAGGTCCTGCTTCTCATGTGTAAGAAGACCTACATTCCACATAAAGGGAATATTTGTCACGGATTCAATACCCTTTCTTACCCAGTTTTCAATATCCTTTTCAATTGCATGACGTCCCAGAACAATAAGCACCTTCTTGTGACTGAGAAGCACACGGTTCATGGGATAAAAAGCATAGGGAATAAGGTCATTATAGAAAGGATTATTGAAAAGAATGCTCTTTCCGTTTAAAAGATCAAGGGATGAATAAAGATAATTGTGGTCAAGGTCAAAGCCAAGCTTGTTGAGTGCATTGAAATATGTTGCAAAGCTTACTACCTTCTGATCCTCGCTTTTTTCAAGCTCCTTGAGTACTTCATCATTTGTAACGGTGTAAACAAGACCGTTGTTTACACTTGTGTTTTCCGTAAGCAGCTTATCGGAGAAAAGTGAACGGAGATACTTTCTTATAAGTGTATAGTTCACTGTTCTGAAAACATCCTCATCCTCACCGTAAATGGAGGACATTTCCCTTCTGGTTTTAGCATCCAGATAGAAGAAAAGCTCTCCCACAAGAATAACACCGAAAACGGGATAGAATATTGATGCAATCAGCTCGTCATCATAAAGCACACGGCTTACGAGCATCAATACGGATGAAATGATAACCGCACCGTAATAGAACACCTTAAGAAGGCTTCTTGCCTGGGAATAATTTTCCTTAACGCACCAGAGTCCGATATCCGGCACTTCAACATAAAAGGGTGTTGCAAATATTTCGTGTATGCGACTTTCCTGCTTTACAAATTTGCTTATAAGCTTAAGGCAAAGCTTTTTGAAAGCCATATATACACCAAGTATAAATGCATTCGAGATGAAGAAAATCCAGAAGTTAAGGTCCAGACCCTTGATAAAATTATCTACCCATGCACTGATATCAAGGATAATACCTCTGAGAAAATCAGGCATATACTGAACATTTGCAAAGTCTGCAATCCACAAAGGCAGATTATTAAGGAAAGTGATAATCATATCATTGATTTCACCAAGGAATATCATTGCAAAAATTACATAAACCAGTGCAATGACAGGCATGGGAAACTGCTTGCTTCTTTCACCGTCTGAAAGATTTACCTTCTTTGCGGTAAAGCACAAAGTAAGGAAAGGGAGAAGAGCAATAATCATTTTAATTACTGTAATAATTGTATCAGTCATAAAGCTCCTCCCTTGTAAGTGTTACAGCATGAACATAGTCAACCTTTATGGGAATGATGTTACCCTTCTGTATATATTCAATTACGCTGTAGGTTTCAAGATAAGGCATCTCATAAACATAATCCCTGAGCTGAGTGAAATCAAAGGGATAGGGCTCAACAGAATCGGTAAGTGTGAGGCCTGAATCAATGTAATTGGAGAACAGGTCATACACATTGTCTATCTTGATTTTTATATCGTTTTCATGCTTTCTGAGCACTCTTGTTGTTCTTACAGCCTCAGTTTCCTTGAAATTCAGCACAGAAAATTCTCTCATAACGTTACATGCATGGCTCAGGTATTTTGAAAATGCCTTGAGACCGTCTTCAATTTCTGTAAGAATTCCGCTCATTACATAATTGAAGTGCTTGAACACATTAACAAGCCTTCTGCGAAGGATAAACAGGTAAATAAAACCTAAAAGAAGAAAAACAAGAATTGTTACCAGAGCAATGAGGGCTGAATTTTTCACAGTTTCCTGTGTCTGGAGTTCGCCGAAGAAAAGCGGTATAAGACCTATAAGATAAGCAAGTGCCGCAACAAGTGCTATGAGCACCGTTTTGAGCTTTGTCATTCTTTTTCCTATGGTTCTTTTAAGCTGTCTGTCGGCTTCATCAAGTCTTTTGTTATATTCAGCCGTGTTAAAAAGCTGAGTGGTTGTTGTTTCAATCATCTTCTGCTCTTCTTCCAGAAGCTTGTAAACAACATCCTCAGATTGGAATTCATTAAGCTGCAAAGCTCTTTCGTCTTCAATTTTATTCTGCTTACGGAAGCCGTCCTTGACTGCCGTTTTAACAGCACGGCGGGGCTCACGCAGATAACGGACAAAAAGCTTTGAGATTGAATGGTACTGTCTTGACCAGAAGGAGTCCTCATCGGTGGGACAGTCTGTTGCAAGACCGATTGATTTATATTTTGCCATCAGGTCCTTTTTGTTGAATTCCGAATTGATTTCAACAGGAATGTTGATTTCCGATTCGAAAATATTCTGTGAGGTTTTGTTATCAATAACCTCAGGCTCCTGATTGTTGAGATTATAAGCAATCTCGTTAATTTTCAGCACTGTGGCTTTCAGCTTGCTGACATAATCTGTGCAATATTTTTTAATTGAATCCTGATCAAATTCCAGATTGACCCTGTAAACACGGTTCTGTGTGATTGCACCGTTAGGTGCCTCGTTTCCTGCAAAAACAAGCAGGAAGCAGAGAAGTCTTATCTGGTCAGAAACATATTGCTTGTTATCTTCAGGCAAAATATCAAATAAGAGATATTTCAACTGTTCAGGATACATATTGAACTGGGCAAAGTGTGAATATCTGTATTCATCATTGTCGTTCCACATGATTTCGTTTTTGTGGTCAAGGAAATCAAAGGTACGTGCAGAAACACACACAACGTCTTCGGGTGCTTTATCCTTGAAGCTGAAGGTTTCTGAAATTTTTGAAAACAGCATTTTCTTTTTGGTGTTTTCAATCATTCTTTCAACATATTCACTGTCAGAATAGAAGGGATCACAGTCACCGACATTCATGATAAAATCAAGAATCCGTTCTTCAGAGATAATCTCTGTGATTTGTGAAGAGTTTCTGTTCCTTAATGCTTCAATCAAAGCAGGGCTTTTATCAGCCGGCACGAACTTTATGAATCTGTCCGGCTGATAAGTTTCAATATATCCTGCAAGCTCAGCGGTGTTGAGAGCATCAAGCTGCCTTTCGAGCATAAATGCTTCAATGCTCATGCTACCGCTTATAATGTCGTTAAAAATTTGCTCGTCTTCAATAACTGATTTGAAAACAGGTGCGCCGCAAAGTGCCGAAGTAAGCTTTGTTAACGGATTTTCAATAGCCTTTTCATAGAGAGAAAGCCTGTCTGAACGTTCAACAGCTGCATCCGGTGACCACACGCTTTTGTAATCAACATAATCAAAGGGATTAATGCAGTTGATGTTATCGTTTGAAACAATAATGGCACGCCATTTCTTTTGCTGTGCAATTGTATCGTAAAGCTCCGGAACTGCCTCGTCCAGATTTCTGCCTTCCTTGTTCCATGCACAGAAGGCTATTTTACTTTTGTCAAAAAGAGGCAAAAGAAAGGTTTCAAACTTGTTGAACAGGTCTATAAACTCTTTTTCAGCAATAACAACCGTAAACATTACTTCACCTCCCGCTTAAAACTTGATATTTGTTTCATTATTTGATAAGGGCACGAAGAGATGCAATCTTATCACTATAGCCGTGAGTTCCGAGATCCTTGATCTTGTTGCTCACCTTACGGAAGGCCATGTTTACAACACGGTTATCAGCAAGGGTTGTGTTCTTGCTCATTGCGCCATCCTTATCAAGTTCGGGATTTACAAAGTTTTCTATAAGACGTGTGAACTGGAGCATAAGGCGTTCGGTAAGAATTGCTGCCTTGTCATTTTCCTGCTCATACTTGTTAACCTCAAGCTCAAGAACATTGATAACACTGTCAATCATAATTGAAAGCTCATTGTCATCCTGCTTTGCTCTGGGAAGTGAGTTGTAATATGCAAGAGGAATTTCGAAAAGGCTGGTAGGAGCATCGTGACCGTCACCGATTTTGAAGCTGGCTGTATCTGTTACAAAAGCGCTTTCCTGATAGCGGCGGTTTGAATCCTCATCGAACTTACTGCGCTTTGCAGTCATGTCCTTAATCTTTGTAACGGTTGCTCTGTCTCTGTAAAGGGCATCAAGAACCTCATAGAATTCGTCACACTCTGTGTTGTTTGAAACAATAAGCTTTGTGATTTCGCCTTCTGTATCTTCAATAGCGAAGATTCTCTTCTGAGCGTCGTATCTTGATGAGGGATATGTTCTGATCATACCGTGAACAACACCGTAAACAAGAGCTGAGTGAATTTCAACCATCATCTTGTAATGTGTATCCATTGAAATTTCGGGAAGCTCTGAAAGTGAATCCCAGCGCTTGTCAATGTGAAGTGAAATTGATGCGCTCTTTGTTGAGTCGGGGCCGATGTTCTTTACATAGTTCTGGTAAGCCTCAAAATAAATACCCGGCTTTTCGCTGTACTGTTCGTCTTCCTTGCATTCTTCAGGGCTTCTGAAGCGTGAAAGCATATCAGGAGTTACATTGTAAAGTGCATTGAAGAAGCGAAGGTCATATTTTGAAACTGTGTTTGTTGAAACGGGTGAAAGACTGAGGGTTTCAAGAGTCTTCTTAAGGTCAACATCTCTGAGCTCTGAAAGTGCTTTATTAAATGAGCAAACAGCAACATTTCTGGGCTCGTTGAAGGTTGCATAACCAACACCTGCGGATGCAAGCTTCTGACCGCGCTTGATTGAATCAAGAAGGTAATTAAGCTTGTCATCGTCTGTGATAACCACTTCAACCTCTTCGTCATCGTCATTTTTGAATTCATTTGCTTCAAAATATGTATTGAACTTCTGCTCTGCTGCAAGAGCGTGTACTATGTCAAGATTGATGATATCGTCGCAGTCATCTCTTACTGACTTGCGGAAGTAGTCGATAAGCACCTTATCGAAAATATCTACTCTGGGATTGCTTCCGTAAGGATCGTATGCTGCAAGACGCTTGCTTTCAGCATTCATCTTGATTGCGTCAAAGATGTCTGCGTTGAGTTCTTCGGGAAGAAGAAGTCCGTCTGTACCTTCGGGGCACATAGCTGTAAGCCTTTCAAGATGCTTTTCTGTTGCACATACGTGGTATACACTGTCGCCTCTTCTGAATTTGAGCTTATCAACAATTGCTTCCTTGGATCTTTCAAGGGAAATAACCTTTGCATCAAAGCTTGCATAGAAGCTTTCAAATTCATTACAGATGCCTTCAAGATATTCAATTGCTACCTTGTATGCTGCTTCATAAAGAACTGCATCACGGTAATCAATTACAGCTGTGCTGTATGCGGGAAGGTGCTTGTTGAGAGCATCCCAAAGATTCTTGTAGCCGCCGAGAGTCTTATCAAAGATTGAAGGATCGTCCTTTTCAAGGTTACAAACGTCATCAATTGACTTTTCCTTATCCTTGGAAATCTTGCCCTTTACGTCAAACTTTTCATTGTTTGCATTGGGCTGATACATCTGAAGTGCATCAAAGGTGCTCTTGAGATTATTCTTATAAACTTCTTCATAGTCCTTCTGCATTTCTCTGAGAACAGAGTAAAGAAGATATCTGATTGCGTTGGGATGCATGCCGCCCTTGGATGTTTTGAAAAGTGACTCAAGGTGATAGTCTCTTACTTCCTGATTGAGTGAAGGAGCATTGAAGAGGATTGCCTTTGCTCTGCTTTTTGCAGTTGAAGCAGCAAGTCTCTTGACCATTGATTCGTATGTTCTGATTTTACTGAGATTATCGGAAGCGTTGTTGCATACTGTGGGATCGTTTGCATAATCAAGCTTCTTTGTAAGGCTGTTCACGCCTGTATCGTAAACAAGAACTTCGGGAATATTGACAAAGGAGTTTTTGATTTCATCTCTGAATCTTGCAAGGAAGAGTGTAACATTGTCATATACGCTTTCTGCAACATTTTCAACATCTGATGAAAGGTAGCCCTTGATGTCCATGCCGAAGCGGCTTGCATCATTGTTTACCTGAGTGGTGTACACTTCAGCAATTTCAGGCTCTTTATCGTTTGTAACAGCTCTCTTCTTTTTGAATTCGGCACGTTCCTTTTTGTATGCATCGTCATACTTAAGCCACTGACCGGCTCCGTCACCGCTGCCGATACGCTCGATTGCTCTTGAATATGCAATATAGTCTGCAACATCCTCATAGGGATAGCGGATGATTGAAGCACCGATGCCGCCGAAGCGGTTTCTGCCGAGGTTATCGCCGTTTGCGAATTCCTTGATAACATTGTCTTCCATTGAGAAGGCATTACCCTGCATAGGACCGATATTCTGCTCATAAAGGCTCTGCGCAGCAAATTCCTTATACTGCTCAAGGGTCTGCATGCTTTCCTGTGAATTGTCAACACGGTCAAGAAGGAAGCAGAAATCGAAAGGAAGATTTTCAAGCTTTTCAACACCGTTTGTTGTTGTGGGAACATAAACGTGAAGATCCTTGTATCTTTCAAGCTCTCTCTTAACACCGCAGAAGCCGCTGGCCTTGATCATAAAGCCACTGATTTCTTTGATTGTTGCATAACCGTTTCTGCGAAGGCTTTCTCTTTCAGCCTCTGAAGAAATAACAGTATCCATAACGCCGGGAAGAAGAAGATAACCGCGGATGATAGCTGACTTTTCACGGTAGTGCTTGTGAAGATATTCACGGATGAGCATACCGACTGTCATTGCGATACCTGAACCTGTACCACCGCAGGCTGATGAAACGACAACAACTCTGAGAGCCTGCTTAAGCTCACCGCCGTCTTTAAGGAAGAGGTCATCGATGGTTTTGTAAAGCTTCTGGATTTCACCTGTTTTGATTGTTGCGTTAAGAGCAAGACGTGAAATAGCTCTTACCTGACCTGCGCCCTCAGATACGGTTTTGGGATAAAGAGTGGTGTTATTGGGGAACCACTTTGTTCTTGCAGCATCATCGTTCTTGAGATAGTCAAGAACGCTTTTGGTTGATGATGTCTGAATGGGAACAATGTTGCCCTTTGATGCTTTTACGCACTTAAGGTCATTAGCGTTTGTGTCCATTGCAACAAAGCGGATGTTACTTGTTTCACCGTCACGGCAGCGACCTGCCACTCGTGATACGATATCTGAACCGATACCGCCGCAGCCTACAAAAAGAGTAGCCGCTGTTTTGTTGATGCCGAGTTTTTCTTTTGACATATTTTTTTCCTCCCTTATTTCGACTGTGTTGATGTACAGTCAAGATATGAATATCTTGTTTCAATTTTTACGCTGGGTTCTTTTGTCTTCTCATCAATAGGATCGTTGGGCGAGCTGTTCATAACGAATTTTCCGTCTTTCTTTACAAAGACCACACCGTCAACAACAATCTTGTTAACACCTATGGTAGATGAGGTTATGTTTGTAATGCCTATCTGTCTGTTTTTGGAAGGCACCCACCTTCTGTCAACAGGCTTCAAGGTAAAGGTTGCACGGCATTCTGCATCGGGCTTATTGGGAACGGCATCGGATTTGATATCCAGCTTTCTGCCCTTTCTGTCATATCTGAAGGTACCGCTGCCGATTTCTCTGCCCATCATAAAGAACTTCATGCTTTCTTTTCTGAGCTTTTTGGGAAGCACCTTCTGACTCATAAACAAGCAGAACAGTGCAGCGATAATTGCAAAGATGATAACATAAATCAGCCAGCGCCAGTATTCAGCATATTTTTGTATTTCAAAAATCTTTGTCTGACTGTCGCTCGGTCTCTGACCGAAGCCGTCTTCGGGAAGCTTTGCGGAAAATTCAAGTGAATGAATACCTGTTTCGGGCTCCAGGAAATTTCCGTTTTCATCCTTTGCAATATATACCATGCAAGCCGATTCATCCTTGAGCTTTTCAGCTTTTACTGCAAGGCTCGCTTTTGACGGAGCCACCGTGAATTCAAGCTGCTTCATTTCGTCCGCTGTGAGAGGCTTGCCGTTGAGTGTAAGGTTAACCTTCATTGGCTGCCAATTTGCATTGTCTGGAATTGTGTACCAATTGTCTGCACCTTCAATATTCATTTGGAGCTTATCAACTTCGGGAAGCTTTACCCTGAAGCTGAATGCAGCTTTGTTGTCATCCGTTGTGATTGTGTAATCCTCAAGGTATGTTCCGGACACCTTTATGTAGGTGCTTTCGTCAACATCAATTCTGACGTTACCGCCCTTTTTAACCTTGCGGGCTTCACCCGTTGAAGGAACAACCTCAGCTGTCAGGTCAATTTTTCCGAGAAGAGCCGAGTTTGTCACATTGTCTCCTGTCACATTGTCAATAACCTTGTAATCGAGGATGTAGTCACCTGCGGCTATTTCGTTGTTATCGGTGGCCTGGGTTGAGTTGTAAACCTCTTCATTACTTTCCTTGTTCTTAAGAGTTACAAGAATATCAACATCGGGCTCATAGAAAATCTGAATGTTTTTTGCACCTGAATAATCAAGTGTATATTCGCCCTTAGGACAGCCTGCAAATGTAACAACCTGACCGTAAAGGCTTGTGTCTACCTTACAGCCAGAATCCCACCAGCTTTGTGAGTTTGAGCTTATTTCACTGAATTTTCTGACATCACTGTTAAGTGTCATATTGACGGTGTTGCCGTTTTTGTCCTTGAGGGAATTTATACGGACATTTCCGTCTGAGCCCTGAGCAAAAACAATGATGCTGTTCATTGACATGTCAAGTGTAAGATTCTGCCCCTTGAGATACTTGCTGTCAAGCACGGAACGCCTGAAAATTCTGTTGCAGATTTCACTCAGGTCTGACTGAAGGTTCTGCGCATTTGAGTTTTTCGCATACAGATTCTTTTCAGGATTGCTTTTCATTGGGGATGCCGTCCCGATTCCGAGGTACTGAACCTTTATTTCCGATGATGCCATTGCATTCAGCTCTGACTGGATATTGATTGAGGCTGACTCATTTCTTTTATCCTGGTCGAAAGCGCCGTCGGTAAGAACAACAAGCCACTTTTCGGTTTTCTTAGATTTGCTGAGATACGAATAAGCTTCACGCACCGGCTCGAAAGGGGTATTCGTGGGTGACACGGTAAACATATTCGAAATAAGAGTAATGTCTTCCTTGCTGTCAACCACAACGGGCTTTACATCATCAAGCTTAAAGCCTTCCTTGTCAGGCTGAGAGCCGTCAGTCACAACCTTCCACATGGGATAGATGCTGAGCTTGTCACCGTTTTCATAGCTGAGCATGGAAGCAAAAATTTCCATTGCATATTTTGCCTGACACCATGCTTTGTTACCGTTCATATACATTGAACCGGAATTGTCAAACACAACTGCAATGTCGTAGGTTCGCTTAGTCTTGGTTACCTTTGCTTGCGCAGTGAAAGACATGGAAAAAGCAGAAAACAGCAACAGCAGCACCAATGTCAGAGACATGACTTTTCTGAATGTTTTTTTATTCCTCTCCATAAAAAATCAAACTCCTGTTTCTAAAAGTTAAAAACAGTGAATTGTACCTCTCTTTCCAAAATATTTTTCTGCCTGAAAGTGTGACTTTTTCATCTTGTTTTTTACACTTTCCGACAAAGAACTTTAATGTATTAATAATACATTAATACGCCGTGTTTGTCAATATAAAATAAGTACTCACAACAGGCAAAAAGTATGCAATTTGCTACTTTTTTGAGTATAAAAATACCGTTCGTGCAACTGACTAATGCACAAACGGTGAAATGAAGATTTTATGGGAGTAAAAGCAAGCATTGCTTAATTACAGCAAGCTGATTTTAGAGATGAAATACTGTTCTTGAAAATGTGTCAGTTCAGCAATTTCATTTTTTATCACAAACCCCTCTCGGTGCTACTACCCGTTTAAGTTCTATGTCATCTTCTCTCTTAAGAATTGCATATCACCAACACGAAGTGTTATATCTCATCAAATCGCAGGCGGATACACCTTCGGTGATAATATGCGCCTACGGCGATGATATACACGCTAAAGCGTGATGATATGCCAAGCCTGCGGCTTGGATAAACAAAGAAGGAACTTTTGGTAAACAAAAGTTCCTTCTTTGTTGGCGGAGAAGAGGAGACTCGAACTCCTGCGCCGGTTACCCGACCTACGCCCTTAGCAGGGGCGCCTCGTCACCAACTTGAGTACTTCTCCATGGTGTCGATAATGACTTCTCTATAAATAAAAAAATGGCGGAGAGAGTGGGATTCGAACCCACGGTACGCAGGACGTACGACGGTTTTCAAGACCGTTCCGTTATGACCACTTCGGTATCTCTCC
>JAZSHC010000046.1:0-57551 GCA_045533065.1 Acutalibacteraceae bacterium | reverse complement strand
AAGAAGACGGTCAACGTTGAAAGAAGTGAGGTCTGCGCAGAATGTGGAGGCAACGGCTGTGCAAAGGGCACATCACCCGAAACCTGCAAAACCTGTGGAGGCAGAGGTCAGGTTAACATTCAGCAGAGAACACCTTTCGGTGTTATGAGCACATCAAGACAGTGCACTGATTGCGGCGGCAAGGGTAAAACAATCAAGAATCCCTGCTCAAAGTGCAGAGGTACCGGCGTAGAAAGAAAGAGACAGACAGCAGAGATTGATATTCCCGCAGGTATCGATGACAGACAGACTCTTAACGTACGCGGTGGCGGTAACCCCGGCATCAACGGCGGTCCCAAGGGCGATCTGAGAGTCAACGACAATGTGAGACCTCATCCTTTCTTTGAAAGAGACGGCTTTGACGTGTGGTGTGAGGTAACAGTTACCTTCGCTCAGGCGGCTCTCGGTGATACCCTTTTCATTCCCACTCTTGACGGCAAGGTGAAATATACTCTTCCCGCAGGTACTCAGCCCGGTGAAATCTTCCGTTTCAGAAACAGAGGTATACAGCAGCTGTCCGGCAGAGGCAGAGGCGATCAGTTTGTCAAAATCATTGTTGATGTTCCGAAGAATCTTTCACAAAAGCAGAAGGATTTACTCAAAAGCTTCGACGACACTCTTACCAATAAGCCGAAAAACAATATCGATGACGGTACAACAGTAGGAGAAGAAAAAAAGAGCTTTTTTGACAGATTTAAATAAGATTAAGAAGGCGTTGTGCGTTGCATAACGCCTTCTGTTGCTTTTTGTCGGATTTTGTGGTATAATGTGTATGATCGCGTGCGATAAATAAGCAAACACAAATTAACGGACGATGAAAAGGAGCTTTTATGTTAAAAAAAATAACTCTGTTTATTCTGTCTTTTGTTATAATATTCAACTGTGCATCAGCAGGCTTTTCAGCCTTTGGAGCTGATGACACAATGGATGTGCTCACATCAATTGTAAAGCGCTTTCCCGACGGGAAATACTGGAATCACATGGGCTCAGAAAAAAATGCCCCCGATAAGGTTACGGACACCCCCTGTGCCACCCACAAAAACTGCAGCTGGCAGGAAGACGGATGCTACTGCAACAGCTATGATAAGGCTATTCAGTGCATGGGCTATGCTTTTAAAATTGCCTATGAAATCACCGGCGTATCCGGCAGGGATTTTACCAAAAGCAAAACACTTGATATAAAAAAGCTCCGTGTGGGCGATATAATCAGATACAGAAACGATAACCATTCCATTTGCGTTACCGGGGTCAGCGGAAGCAAGATTTCCTTCACCGACTGTAACTGGGATAAGGAATGCGGCATACGCTGGAGTGTTATGGATATAAGCTCCATAAAAAATTTCACCTATGTTCTTCATCTCGACAGTAATAACAGAAAAAACACCAACCTTAAGTTTTACGAGGGCGTTAAACCTGAGGAAACACCGGAAACCGTTATTCAGTCCAAAGAGACATGGCAGATGAGTGACGAGGATTCACTTAACATAAGAAAAACAGCCTCAACCTCTGCCGAGGTTGTCGGTGCTGTTCCCGCCGGTGCAAAATTCACCGTTTATGAAAAGAAAATTACAGATGATTATCTTTGGGGAAAAGTAAAATATGACGGAAAAGTCGGCTGGGCGGCACTTAACTATTCAACTCACATCAGCGGTAAATACGAAAAGCCCGATATAACAAACGCAAAAGAAAGCTATGATTCGCTTGATATCAATCTGAAATGGAATGCTGTCAGCGGTGCTCCCAAGTATCAGATAAGGCTTTATGACGAGGAAAAGAGCATTATTGACAGATGCTACACAAACGCCACGGAATGCGAAATAACACTGCCTCAGGACGGCACCTATTATGTGAAGATACGTGCGCTCAATGACCTTTGCGAATCGTGGCTAATTGACGGTGACGTAATCAGCTTCACAGCCAAAAAGCAGACAGGACCGATTAAGGTGACCGATATAGAGCTCAGCCACACATCAAAATCCCTTCTGAAGGATAAAAAGCTGAAGCTTACAGCAAAGGCACTCCCCACAGACGCCGAGGATAAAGCACTCACATGGAAAAGCTCCGACAAAGCCGTTGCAACCGTTGATAAAAACGGCACTGTAACTGCTGTCAGCTACGGTACTGCTAACATCACCTGTACTTCTTCAGACTCAGGTGTTACGGCAAAATGCAAAATCACTGTTGTTCCCTCTAAAGTAACAAACCTTACACAGAATACAGACAAAACCACCTCAGATGCAATTGTGCTTAAATGGAGTAAGGTTTCATCAGCAGAAGGCTATCAGATTCTGCGTTATAATTCATCAAAAAAGACCTGTGATTCTCTCGGATATACAAAATCAACCTCATTCACTGACAAAACAGTAAAAGCAGGTAAGGATTATTACTACTATGTCAAGGCTTATGTTACGGTAAATTCAAATAAAATTAAGTCTTCAAGTGTTAAAATCAAATGCTCCTCATCTCCTGCAAAGGTAAAAAACATTTCACAAAGTGCAGAATCAAGCGGTACTGTTACACTGAAATGGAGCACCGTTAAAAATGCAGACCTTTATACAGTTTACAAATACAATTCAAAAAGCAAGTCCTACTCAAAAGTGGGAAGCACTAAAAAGAAATATCTGAAAATAAGTCAGAAGGCTGCCTCATCCTGTTATTACAGAATTTATGCTTACACAAAAACCGATTGGGGTTATGTCCGCTCGGGAAGATCTGACGCCTTTAAGGCAACGGCAGGACCTGGCAAAATCACCGCTGAGCTTACAAGTGCAGGAACGGGCAGGATAAAAATCTCCTGGAGCAAAACAAGCGGCGCAACCCACTATCAGATTTACCGCAGCACCGGTAACGGATATGAAAAAATCAGCACTGTTGGCGCAAAATACGGCTCATTCACAAACATAAAGCTTACTAAGGGCAAAACCTATTATTACCGTGTAAGACCGATTATCGACAAAAACGGTAGGATTTATTACGGTGATTATTCATCAACAGTGAAGCTTAAGGCAAAATAAAAAAACAGCACCCGTGGGTGCTGTTTTTTTATGAGTGAATCTGTAAGCCGAGTTCTGTCATTTAAGGCAATCATCTATCTAGGCCGCGGATTGCTCCGCGGCTCAAGCCACCCTTCGGTTTTCGCCCAGCTGACGTATCATCCTGTCGGTGTTGCTTCGGGTAGGGTTTACATGGCCACACAGTCTCCTGTGTGCCGGTGAGCTCTTACCTCGCCTTTCCATCCTTACCGTAAAAACGGCGGTTTATTTCTGTTGCACTGTCCCTAAGGTCGCCCTCGGCGGTCGTTAACCGTTACCCTGCTGTGTGAAGCTCGGACTTTCCTCATGTCACTTGCGTGACCCGCGACTGCCCAATTCACTCGTCAAGTATTTTACACTGATTCGAAAAAAAAGTCAAATAGTTATCCCCTTTTCCTTACATTTTTCTTAATTTCTTTAAAACTATTGCGGATTTGGATATTTTAAGGTAAAATAATAAAAGAATGTATCCCTGATACAATCCTACGGAGGAAAAAATGGACGATATTTATTTTTCAGATAAAAAAAGAAAAAACAGCAATCCGTCTGACGATGACCGTAACGACTTCCTTGAAACCGATTATTACGATGAGGATTTTTCACTTGATTTCAAAAAAGGCAAGGGTAATGCTCAGTCTTTTATTTCGGAAGGCAAGCAAAAGGATTCAAAACCGCTTCGTCAGGATGAGTTCAATGCACTGCTTGAGGATGCCTATGCACCTTTGGAGTATGAGCCCATAAGCGAAGCTCCGCCAAAGCATGAGCCGCCCAGAACAGTTAACGGACTTGACAGAACACCTCACGGCAGACCCTTGAACGGAAGAGCACCCTCTCAGCGTGCAGCTCAGTCTTCATCAGCTTCAGGAAGACCGGTACAGCATCCCTCTTCCTCACGCGTTCCTCAGGGTCAGCGTGTAAGTAACACTGCGCAAAGACTGACTCAGCCAAACAGACCTCAGCCCTCAAAGGCACACCCGAATCACAACGCAAAAAAGCGCAAAAAGAAGAATTCATCCGTAAAAGTGAAAATACTGCTTGCTGTTGCGGCAATTTTTGCCGTTGTTGTGCTTGCTCTTTTCGGATACGGCTACATGATTCTGGGTGACCTTAATTATGACAGTGAGATTGAAGAAAACAGATATCTCGGCTCTTCTGCAGTTTCAGACCCGTCGGTTAAAAATATTCTTTTTATCGGAAGTGATGCAAGAGGCGATGTTGCAGGTCAGCGTTCAGACACGATGATTCTGTTTTCCATTGACAAAAAGCACCGTCAGATAAAGCTTTCATCCTTCCTGCGTGACAGCTATGTTTACATTCCTGCCCTTGAAAGAAAATCAAAAATCAACGCCTCCTTCAGTAACGGTGGTGCTCAGGCAACAATTGACACCATTGAATACAACTATGGTATTGATATCGATAATTATGTTATGATTGACTTCAAGGCGTTTGAACAGATTGTTGACCTTCTTGGAGGTATTGAGGTTGATATAACAGCCAGTGAAGCAAAATACTTGCGTGAGGATGTTAAAATACCCTTTATCAAGGAAGGCAAAAACAAGCTTAACGGTTTTTGTGCTTTATGGTATTGCAGAATCAGATATCTTGACAATGACTTCAAGAGAACTGAAAGGCAAAGAAAGGTTATTACCGCTATTATAAAGCAGGCATCAAAAACCAATCCTATTGACCTTGTTAACATGGTAGAAGAGGTTGTGCCCAACATTTCAACTGACCTTACAAGGAACGAGCTGCTTTCACTCGGAGCAAATGCACTTTTACGTTTTATCAGGTACGATATAGTTCAGCAACAGGTTCCGGCAGAAGGCACATGGAAAAACGGCAGTGTGAACGGCTCTTATGTCATTAATTTTGACGAGGAGCAAAACCGTCAGATTCTCAGAGAATTCCTTCTGAACAAGGTTGAAAAAGAGAAAGAAAAAGATTAACAAGCATTAAGTACCGTCCTTCAGAGGGCGGTACTTTTTTTAAAAACAAAAAGCATATTTTCGCCCATAAATGAAAACATATAAATATACTGAAGAGAAGGTGAAATTATGTCTTTTGATTATAAGCCCCAAACTGTAAGACAAATGCTGATAACCAGTTCACAAAGATATCCCGACAATAACGCTTTTGCTTTAAAAAACGAAAACACAGGTATATACTTTATAACATATAAAAAATTCAGAAGCGATGTTGATGCACTTGCCGCATCAATGCTTTTTTCCCTTGGTCTTAAAGGAAAAAAAATCGGTATATGCTCAAAAAATTCCTATGAGTGGTGTGTTACCTATATGGCGGTGCTTTCCGGGGTGGGAGTTGCAGTACCCATAGACAAGGACCTGAACGGTGAAGAAATTGCAAATATACTTAATATGGGCAAAGTAGAAGCACTTGTCTGCGATAACGAGACCGCGAAAAAAATACTCAAATCCGTTCACCTTATTAATCACAGACCTGTTCTGATTTGTACTGAGGAAAGAAAAAAAGACAGCATTATACCAATGAAGTTTCTTATTGAAAAAGGATACAGCCTTCTTTCTCAGGGATACACCATGCCCGACGAAAAAGAAATTGATCCTTACGGTATGGCTGTTCTTCTTTTTACATCGGGAACTACGGGCGTTTCAAAGGGTGTTATGCTTTCTAATGACAACCTGTGCTCCGACCTTTATTCTGTGTGCGGCAGTGTTGAAATAACAAGTGACGACCGCAGCCTTTCCGTTCTTCCTCTTCACCACACCTATGAAGCAATCGCTTTTCTGATGGTTATTTTCAAGAGTGGCTGCATAAGCTTTTGCAAAAGCTACAAGTACCTTCTGCGTGCCTTCGGCGAATATTCACCAACGGTTTTTGTTTCAGTACCGCTTCTGATTGAAAAAATTCATGCAAGAATAATTTCCGTAATGGAAAAGGAAGGAAAGCTGAAAAAAGCCAAACTGCTTTCAGTGGTATCGGCAGCACTTACAAATGAAAAAAAGCAGAAGATTTTTTCCGAAATTCATGCGCTTTTCGGCGGAAGACTAAAAAAAATAATTGTAGGTGCCGCCGCTTTACAAAAAAATGTTGCAGAAGATTTTGAAATGTTCGGCTTGCCCATTATTATCGGCTACGGTCTTACGGAATGCTCCCCCATAGTAATCTGTAACACAGACAAGTGCAGAACACCCGACTCTATAGGAAAGCCTATAAAGGATGTTCAGGTAAAAATATTGAATCCTGATGAAAACGGTATAGGTGAAATACATGTAAAAGGCCCCATGGTTATGCTTGGCTATTACAATAATGAAGAAGAAACAAATAAGGCTCTTCGTAACGGTTGGCTTAACACGGGAGACCTTGGATACAAGGATAAAAACGGCAACTATCATATAACGGGCAGAATCAAAAACGTTATTGTTACAGCAACAGGAAAAAACATTTACCCCGAAGAGCTTGAAATGCACCTTTCAAAAAGCACCCTTGTTGCCGAATGCATTGTATACTCTTCATCGGGAGATGTTATAACGGCAGAAGTGCTGCCTGACGGGGAAGCAATAGCTGCAAAAATAAAGAAAGACAAGCCCGATGAAAAAGAAATATTCAATGCCCTGAATGATGTTATCAGGAATATCAACAAAAAACTGCCCTCCTATAAAAGAATTAAAAAGCTTATAATACGCAGCAGTGAATTTGATAAAACAACAACACAGAAAATTAAAAGGCACTGATATAAAGCGATAAGGTAACGGTAACACATCACCCTTTCTATGAGTAAAATGGAATTGAGGTGACAGTATGTTTTCAAGCTTAGTATGTTTTTTTGCATTGATTCTCATTTTATGCGGACTTTTCTTTATTTTTTATCTTGTTATTTCAAAGCTGATTACTCAGGATTCTGACGGATTTTTTGTTGCGGTTATCGGCTGTGACGACGGTGAAATTCTACACAGCAGAATTTATAATGCTTTTATTCAGGCCAATATGATGAACTTTGGCAAAAAAAGGCCTGTTTATGTGTTTGATTGCGGACTTAGTGAAAAAGCGAAAAGAGACATTGTTGAAGCAGCTGTTCCCGGGTGCAGAATTATATTTTTAAAATCAGAAGATAATTCTGTGTCACAAGACGGGTTTTCCATTGAAAAACCGACGGTTTTGTAGTATAATATTAATTCAATATAAAAAAACAAGGAAGAAACCATGGAGCAGGAAATTTTCATTGAAGGTACAATTGAAGATGTAGTCTACACCAATCCCGAAAACGGATACAGTGTTATTGATATAAGCTGTGACAAAGCCCTTGTCACAGCTGTGGGTATTATGCCCTCCTGCAGTGCAGGAGAAAAAATCAAGCTCAGAGGTCAGTGGACAAAGCACCCCACCTTCGGCAAGCAGTTCAAAGCCTCTGCATGTGAACGCTCCATGCCAAAATCTGCCGGTGATATGCTTCGCTATCTTTCAAGCGGAACAATCAAGGGTATTGGCCCTGCCACTGCGGCAAAAATTGTTGAGCATTTTGGTGAAAGCACCTTCGAAATTATTGAAAATGAGCCCCTACGACTTGCAGAAATCAAGGGCATCACCAAAGAAAAGGCAGAAGATATCGGCGAGCGCTTCAGAAGTCAGTTTGCCGTCCGCGAAGTCATGATCGGCCTTGAGCGCTTCGGTCTGAATTCTACGGAATGCCTCAATGTTTATAAGGCCTTCGGTGTTTCTGCCGTTGAAAGAGTGAGTGAAAATCCCTACATACTCTGTACAGACAAGGTTGGTATGAGGTTTGAAAGAGTTGATGAAATTGCCGCTTCATTTCCCCATGAGGTAAAGGACGTTCTGCGCCGCAGAGCAGGTATTCTTCACATTCTGAGGCATAACCTCAGAAACGGACACACCTGCCTTCCCAGAGGGAAAATTTTCATCCCTGCAGAAGACCTGCTTGGTATGCAAAGGGAAGAAACCAATGAAATAATAGATGACCTTATCACCGACAAGGAGCTTGTTGAAGAATTCATTGAGGAAAAAAGCTTCCTCTTTCTGCCTTATGAATATATGGACGAAAAAAGCATTGCAGACCGTATCAGGATAATGCTGCGTTTTCCACCCGCAAAGGGCCGTACCGTTGAAAAGGACATTGACAAAATTGAACAGGACAAGGGTATCATGTTTGAGCAAAAGCAGCGTGAAGCCATAACCACTGCTGTAACCAAGGGCCTTCTTGTGCTCACGGGCGGTCCGGGCACAGGTAAAACCACAACCCTTAACGGTATCCTTTCGCTTTTTGAAAAGCAGAAGCTCCGTGTGTTTCTGGCCGCACCCACAGGACGAGCTGCCATGAGAATGAGTGAGGTTACGGGAAGACAGGCAAAAACCCTTCACCGGCTTTTAGAGGTGGAGTGGACTGACAATGACCGTCAGCACTTTGCCCGCAACATGGAAAATCCCCTTGAAGCAGATGCTGTTATCGTTGATGAGCTTTCCATGATTGACACCCACCTTTTTGCCGCCCTTTTGAATGCTCTGCCCTTGGGCTGCCGACTCATTATGGTAGGCGACTCAGACCAGCTTCCTCCCGTAGGAGCAGGCAATGTGCTTCAGGATATAATCGCATCGGGACTTTTGCCCGTTGTGGCTCTTACAGAGGTTTTCCGACAGTCACTTGAAAGTCTTATTGTTACAAACGCCCATAAAATAGTCAAGGGTGAATACCCTGACCTTACAAGAACTGACAAGGACTGCTTTTTCCTTCACAGAAGCAATGTCTATCAGTGTGCTGAAACCGTTACTCAGCTTTACTGTAAGCGTCTTCCCGACGCCTACGGATATAATCCCATTGAGGATATACAAATTATTTGCCCGTCAAAAAAAGGTGAATTGGGCACGGTGAATCTTAACCGTCAGCTTCAGCAGCTTGTTAATCCCCCTTCGAAGGATAAGGATGATTTTGAAGCTGCAGGAAAAATTTTTCGCGAAGGCGACAAGGTTATGCAGATAAAAAACAATTATGATATCATGTGGACAAGGGGTAAGGAAACCGCATCGGGCATTTTCAACGGTGACATTGGTATTATCACTGCAATCAACCACAATGCCTCTTTTATGAAAATCAATTTCGACGGTAGAATCGCAACCTATCCCTTTGATTCAATTAAAGAGCTTGAACTCGCTTACGCAGTTACGGTACATAAAAGTCAGGGCTCTGAATTTGAGGCTGTTGTTATGCCTGTATGCTCCGTAATTCCTCAACTCAGCTACCGTAACCTTCTTTATACAGCCGTTACAAGAGCGAAAAGCAGACTCATCCTTGTAGGTACTCAGGCTCAGATAAACGCTATGGTAGACAACGACAAAAAAACACGCAGATACTCCTCTTTAAAGCATCTGCTCACAAAAGACGGTATATGAAAATAAGAGATATAATTTCAAGAATTTTCTTTCCGCAAAAATGCCCCCTTTGCGGAAAGGTGCTTTACACAAATGAATATGCCTGCGAAGAATGCACAAACACTCAGATAAAAATTTCAACCGATTTCTGTCACCATTGCGGCTATGACAGTGACAGATGTGTCTGTTCACCGGATGAAATTGCCCTTTCTCACATAACTGCCCCCTATATTTATTCCGGACTGACAAGAAACAAAATTCATCAACTCAAATTCTACGGAAATAAAGCTTTGGGAAATGCTTTGGGTGATGAACTCGCTTTCAGGGTTGCAGAATGCTTTTACGGTGCAGATTTTGACTGCGTTACCTTTGTCCCTTTAAGCAAAAAAGCGCAGAAAGAAAGAGGCTATAACCAGAGTGAAATTCTTGCGAAAAGAATTTCAGAAAGACTTTTTATTCCTTGCGAGGCTCTGCTTCAGAAGAATAAAGAAACTAAAAAGCAACACGAAATCAATGTTCAGGACCGCAAAACAAACCTTAACAATGCTTTCAGCTTGAAGAACGGCTCAGATGTAAAAAACAAAACAGTTCTTATCTGCGACGATGTTAAAACAACAGGCTCCACACTTAAGGAATGTGAAAAGCTGCTTTTTGAAAATGGTGCCAAGGACGTTTACTGTGTATGCGTTGCACTTTCGGATTACGGTGATATTTTCCTGTAGGATTTATACTTGACAAAAAAAGAGAAACTTATTAGAATTACAAAGTAAAGACGTGAAAAAAGGACGGTGAGAAAATGCCCGGTCTTAATATCGGAATAGATTTAGGAACATCCTCAATTAAAATATTCGCTCAGGGTAAGGGTATTATTCTTTCCGAACAAACCGCCCTCAGTTTTGACAGACTGAACGAAGAAACAATTGCAATCGGTAATTCTGCGGCAGAAATGACAGACAGAATGCCCGATTCGATAATACTGAAAAGACCTATTCAAGGCGGTGTTATTTCGGATTTCTCCGTTATGACCGAGATACTTTCCCACTTTATTACAAAGATTTGTAAAAATCAGATTTTCAGACCTAATATGGTTATCAGTGCACCCTGCTGTGTTACCTCCCTTGAAAAGAAAACAGTTATTGAAGCCGCATGCAGCGCAGGGGCAGGTAAGGTTCATATTGTTGACGAGCCTATAATTTCCGCCTTGGGCGCAGGCCTTTCAATCGAGCATCCTCACGGTGTTATGGTTGTTGACCTTGGTGCAGGAACAACAGACATTGCTGTGATTACAATGGGTACCGTTGCCTGTGCAGCTTCTCTTAAAATCGGCGGGGACACCATGGACGAAGTGATATGTGCATTTTTAAAGCGTGACAAGGATATTAATGTCGGTCTTCCTACAGCAAGAAAAATCAAGCATACTCTCGGCTGTGCTGTCAAAAGGTCTGAAGAAATTGAAATGGTTTGCTCAGGCAAGGACTATATCACAAGTATGCCCCGTCCCTTCAATGTAAACTCCACCGAGGTTTACAAAACACTTCAGGAAAGCCTGGATCAGATTTTTGAGGGCATTGTTGATGTTATGGAGCAGACTCCGCCTGAGCTTTACAGTGATATCTGCACAGAAGGCATTCTTCTCACAGGCGGCGGAGCAAAGCTTTCGGGAATTGACAAGTACCTTTCACAGAAATTGGGAATAAAGGTTACCTGCGCCGCAGACAGCGAAAACTGTGCCGCAAAGGGTGCAGGATATATTCTGAAAAACATGAAACGCCTTGAAGATAACGGATACTCCTTCCGTTCAAAAGAAAATATTTACGAATAAGAATAAAAACCTCATCAGCCTATAAAAGACTGATGAGGTTTTTGAATTAATCAGGGCATATAATACGGAGAGGTTGTTGCAAAAAGACCTGACGGCATATCTTCTTCCTTTTCATCGGTAATAATGCACTCCCTTACCTTTTCACCGTTTTGAAGACTGTGCTCAATAACCTTCATGAAGTCAAGGGTATAAAGCTTATCACCTGTGCAGGTACCTCTGAAAAACTCACCGTATTTTGTTGAGTCATGCACAAAGCCCGTAACCTGAGAAAGCTTGTTTTCACTGTAATTTATAATTGCAAAGCTTTTTACAGAGCCCGACGTGTCCGCGTTAAAGGTGAAAACAGGAATTCCCACAATGTTCTTCTCGGCATAGTGAATAAGCGCCTTAGGATCATAATTCGCCTGGGTTGAGGACGAATCTATAACATATTCGTCAAGAAGCTTCGGCTGTGTCATGTCCGAAATATCGAACAAAGCAATTTTCAGCTTGTTCATGTCTGCATTGTTTTCATCACCGCCATATCCTATACCAAGAAGGGTATTTTCACCCAAGGGATGAAGATAGGTTGAATATCCGGGAAGCTTAAGCTCTCCTTTTACAAGGGGATTTTCAGGGTCTGACAAATCAAGGCTGAATAAGGGGTCTGTCTGACGGAAGGTGACAACATATCCCCTGTCACCCATAAAGCGCACTGACTTCACCTGCTCATCGTGTGCAATGTTTTCACATGAGCCAACAACCTCGAGCTTATCATTGAGCACATAAATGCTGCTGACATTTTTATAGCTTTTATAATCATAACAAGTTGTTGCAACACGAAGATAACCCTTGTACTCATCAAAGGAATAATTGTTGTTATATGTTCCCGTTACTTCACCCTTTGCTTTGCAGGTAACAGATGTACCGTCAAGGGAAAAGGCAGTAATTTTCGTTTTTCTTTCAGTTCCATTGTAAAAGAAGGGAGCAACGCAGTAAATTGTGCTTTCACTGCAATAAACCTCTTCGGAGCTGCCGAGAACTGCAATGGAGGTGCTTTGAGCCTCTTTGTTCGATGTGTCAATGGCTGTTACAACAGTATATCTTGTTGAGGGCTCTTCATAATAAAACACACACTTGCCCGATATTTCTTCACCGTTTATCCTCGGTAATGCATATTTTTCTGCTTCCTCTTTGCTGTTGCCCATCACACCGTAAACAGAAACGGTATAAAGCACATTGCCTATCATCCTTGAGCTTGTAAATCTTCCGTCCTGAGTTTTTGTTATGATTTTTGTGGGAGCAGCCCTGTCTGTTATATCATAAACATCAACATAGGTTGTGCATTCTACCAGCTTTGATTTTTCGTCATATTTTGTGTAATCATAAACCACTGTAAGAAGGTTACCGTTTACATACATTTCATCCACAGCAATTTTGTCACCTTTAGTGTTTTCGTTTTTACCGCTGTAAACAAGGCTCATGGTTTCGGTATCAATAATCTTGATTCTAGGCTCATAGCCGTATTCATTGGCGGCAACATAAATGTATCTGCCGTCATTTTTAATTATGTCGCCTTCAGCAACACCGACGGTCTGCTGGTTTGTTTCGGTATAAGAACCGCTGCTGTTTCCGACAGCACTTTCAGACATAATATTCTGTGCAGTATCATTACCGTCTGCCATCGGTGCAGCTTGTGCCGCCACCGTTGTAGCCGCTGCCGTAACATTAACCGCACCGTTATATTTTATATCATAAGAATAATATTCAAGGCTGTTGAAAATTTCAAGAACATGCTTTTTTGCGCTTTCACTGTCTTTGAAGGTGTAAACGCCTTCCGGCAGTTCATTGCCTTTTTCGTCAACAGAAACAGCATTTTCGGGATTGAAGGTTACTTCTACCTGATTTTCAGTTGCATTGACACTGCTGTCAAGAATATCGATATCTCCTGAGCCGCTCTGAGCCATAACGACAGCAGCCACTATAATCACAGCCACTGCCGCCGCAAGAGCTTCCATTTTAAAGGCAAAGCGCTTCTTTTCTTCAGGCTTTATGTTTTTTTCTTTTATTTTGTTGATTATATTTTCCTTTGAAAGACTTTCGGGAAATTCGGAACAGTCATTAAACTTACCTTCAAGCTCATTCATCATTTCATCGTACTTTTTCATAAATACCTCACCGTCCTCACATAGATAGCATAGTTCTCAGTTTAGCTGTGGCGCGTGAAATTTTTGAGCGCACCGTAGCATCGTTGAGTGATGTTATTCTGCCGATTTCCTTAGATGTATAGCCGCAGGTATAATAAAGGATAACTATCTCTCTTTCTTCATCGGAAAGGCTTTTCAGGGCATTTCTGAGGGAAATGCTTTCATTGGCTTCATCAGTTTGCGTGTATGTAATTTCAGCGCTTAATTCTTCGCAGGTGCTGATTGCAAAAGCCTTTTCCTTTTGTGCAGACTTACACTGATTGTACAGAATCTTGAAAAGCCATGACTTGAAGGCGTCCGCTTTTTTCAGGTCCCCTATTTTCTGAAAAGCAATAAGAGCAGCTTCACTGACACAATCCTCCGCATGACTCACAGAGCCTGTGTAATAATAAGCAAAACGGTACATATCCTTCATATACATCTCATAAAGCTCACCGAAGGCATCGGCATTACCTTTTTGTGCATTTCTGACCAGATCGCGTATAATTTTTGAGCTCATAAATTTATCACCGTCCGTTCACTCTATTAGATAAAATACACCTTCGATTTGTTGCATTTATTTTACTAAATTATCTGTTTTTTTACAACAATAATACTGTTTTTATCGGAAATAATGTTATTGAGGTGATAAAAATGGAAAAGAAAAAAAGTAATTGCCACTCCAACAAAGACAATAAGGGCGGTAACAAAAACGCAGATGTGTCAATTGCAAGGCTCAATGAAGTACCGTCAGATGTTCTCGGCTCTTATACGGGTGTTCCTGAAGATATTTACGAAAAGCCCGTTCAGGATGTTGATGACTTATAATAAAATTAATCCGACAGCTTCCGCTGCCGGATTAATTTTATTTATTAAGCATCCATACCATATAGTTGAGATACGCCGCAAAGGTAACCCACAGAAGATATGGTATCTGCAGTATGGCGGCAATTTTATCCACCTCATTGAATTTCACAATCATCAGAAGAATAAGTGCCCATAAAGCAACAAGCCAGACAAATGCAAATCCGTACTGCTGAAAATTAAAGAACAGTATACTCCAGACAAAATTAAAAAACAGCTGTATACCGTAAATGAGAAGTCCGTGAGTTCTTGTCCTTGACGGCTCATTCATCCATATTCTTGCACTGCTGATACCCATAAGAGCATAAAGCACTGTCCACACAATTGGAAAAACAATATCCGGAGGAGTCAGTGCAGGTTTTTCAACCATGCTGTATTTCTCCATGCCCATAGATGTGAGAAAAGCCGAAACAGCCCCCACAGCCTCTGCTATAAAAATTGAAATAGCATATGTTTTAAATTTTTTGCTTCCTATTTTCATATTATCACCCCATATAGGGTATGAAATTATGCGATAATTTATACATTCCACAAAAAATTCAGCATTAAGCTTATATTTTTTTATGTATATATTGCAAAAAAATAATATACATGTTATGATGAAAGTGCTGGCCGTAAAGTCAGTATATTAGAGAATATTAAGGAAAAACAAAAAGGAGTATCTTTATGAAAACTTCGAATTTTAAAAAGGCTTTATCGCTGTTGCTTGTTGTGCTTGTGCTGTTTTCCGCAGTACCCATGACGGTTTTCTCAACAGATGAAAGCTACCCTGTTATGAAGGCCTATGCTACAGCGGCTGCTATGAACACCGAAGATTATCATGCAAGCAGCTACAAGTCCAAGGTTGTTACAGTGACCTTTATGGACAAAATTGACACAACCGGAGCAATTCAGTCCTGGGACGTTTCTGCATCAAGTGATACCGGCACGGTAATTGCATGGATTAAGCTCAACGAAGCGGAAACCGAAGCAGCCGACGCTGACAGATATGATGTCTACATCGGCGGTGAAGGCGGTGTTGGAGCTAACGAGAATTCATCAAACGTATTTTTTAATTTCATTAATCTTAAAGAGGTTAACGGATTGGAAAACTTCAAAACAGGCAACGCCACCACTCTTGACTGCTTCTTTGAAAAGTGTAAATCACTTAAAACCGTAGACTTGAGTTCCTTTGACACATCAAACGTCACCAATCTTAACAGCTTTTTAATGGACTGTAACGCTCTTGAAAGTGTTAATTTTGCAAACTGGGACACAAGCAAAGTAACAAACATGGGCTTTATGTTTACCAATTGCTGGGTTTTACCTATACTTGATATAAGCAGCTTCAACACAAAAAATGTTACAAACATGAAGCGTATGTTTTATAAATGTCAGTTGCTTACAACCTTATATACCGGTGATGATTGGTCTGTTGAACAGGTTATCGACAGCGGTGAAATGTTTAACTGTTGTTATGTTATTGAGGGTAAAATCCCGTTCAATCAGTTCTACACCGATAAAACCTATGCCACAACCGAAGGCTACCTCACATATAAAGAAAGCAATAAACCCACAGAATACACTGTTACTTATGAATTTATCGGTGAAGCCGTTCCCGAAGGTGTAACTGCACCGGAAGCTTTCAATTATAACAGCGGCTCAACCATTAAGGTTGCAGACGCTCCCACAGCAGACGGATATGTGTTCTCAGGCTGGGCAACGGAAGACACTACTGTAGCAGAAAACGGTGAATTCACAGTAAACAACGATGTTCACTTCGTGGGCTCATGGAGCAAATTATACACAGTTACCTATAAATACGCAGAAGGTTACGAAATACCCGAAGGTGCTCCCGCACTCACCTCCTACACCTTCAAAGCAGGTGATGCAGTAACAGTTGACAGCCTTCCCTTTGTTGACGGATATACCTTTGTGGGCTGGACAACAGAGGATGTAACCGTAAAAGACAATAAATTTGCAATGCCCGAAAATGATGTTACTCTTTACGGCTTCTTCAAAAAGCCTGTTGACAGCGTTGAAATCAACGGCGAAGAGCTTGTTATGAACGAGGGCGACGAAACAAAAATCAATGTTACCGTAAAGCCTGAAGATGCAACAATCAAAGACCTTGTATATGAGTCAAGTGATGAAAGTGTTGTTAAGGTTGACGAAAACGGTAACATCACTGCCCTTAAAGAAGGTACTGCAACAATCACCGTTTCCTCCGTTGATGACCCCACAAAGAGCGACACCATCACAATAACAGTAAAGGTACCCGTAAAGGAAATTGTCACTGACAAAGATGATATCACAATTGACACCGGTGACACCGACAAAATCACAGTTACCGTAAATCCCGACGGTGCAACCAACAAAAACGTTGAATTTTCATCAAGCGACGAAAGTATTGTTACAGTTGACAAGGACGGTAACATCACTGCCCTTAAGGAAGGTACTGCAACAATCACAATCACTTCTGAGGATGACCCGACAGTTACAAAAACTGTTACCGTAACCGTTGAAAACCCTGTTACGGATATTACTGCAAGTGAAGATTTCACCATGGATATCGGTGATATTAAAAATGTTGATGCCAAGGTCAACGAGGATGCAACAAACAAAAAGCTTAACTATGAGTCAAGTGATCCCGGCATAGCAAAGGTTGACTCCAACGGTGAGGTTATTGCCCTTAAGGAAGGCACAGTAACAATTATAATCTCCTCCGAGGATGACCCCTCAATTACCGAAACAGTTACAGTTACCGTAAAAACTCCCGTTTCTGACATCGTCATTCCCGATAGCGACATTACTCTGGATGTGAACGAAGAAGCAGAAATCGGAGCAACTGTTGCTCCCGACGAAGCTGACTACGGACTTACATACGAATCAAGTGACCCCACAATTGCAGAGGTTGATGAAAACGGTAAAATCACCGCTAAAAAAGAAGGTGAAGTGACCGTCACCGTAAAATCTGAAGATGGCAGGGTTGAAAAAACAATCAAGGTTACTGTTACTAAGCCCGATGTTCTTCCCGAAAGCATCACTGTCAATAAGAATGAATTCGACCTTGAAGAAGGTGACAGTGACAAGATTACAGTTACAGTAAATCCTGATGACACAACTGATAAAACCGTTGATTTCACTTCAAGTGATGAATCTGTTGTTAAAGTTGACGAAGAAGGTAACATTACTGCAGTCGGTGAAGGCACCGCAACAATCACCGTTACCTCAAAGGTTGATCCCGATGTTAAAACCGAAATTAAGGTTACCGTAACTAAGCCTGCAACTGATGAGCCCGGATATGTTATAGACGTAACCAAAGAAATGAGTCTTGTGGTTGGCCAAAAGAAAAACATTGCAATAACCATCACCCCCGATGACGGCAAGCTGAACCCCACCTTTACATCTGCTGACGAAAGCATTGCAAAGGTTGACGCCAACGGTAACATTACAGCCCTGAGACCCGGCATTACAACCGTCACTGTAGATTTCGGCAACGGAGATATCAGAGTAATTCCCGTAACCGTTATTGCGGTTCCCACTCCCCCGCGTAAGCACCATGTCTGCTTCGGCAAGACCGATGGTATCGGCTGGTATGAGGTATCTGTAAACGGTGGCGACTTCTTCCCCCAGGGTCCCAACTCCACACTTGAGGTTGATGAAGGCTCCGTTCTCGTTGTCAGAGTGCAGGACATGTGGATTGACGATGAATTCGACTTCTACGTAAACGGTAAGAAGGTCCCCTTGGATCCTGCCAACACAATCACCGTTGTTGTTGACGGTTACATGCTCATCGGTGCACTTTCAATGGACGTTGAAGTTCCCGATGTTGAAGAGTCTCTCACACTGTTTGAAAAAATAATCAAAGCAATCAAGGACTTCTTCGAGATGCTCTTCGGATGGATGAAATAATAAACTTTAATTGCAAAAATCACCGCTATCATGATAGCGGTGATTTTTTATATGCAATATGTGATTTTTCAATACTTAAGGCATCCTTTTCACAGCACCTGAGAACGTATTGCTATTTACTTTATGAAAAGCAATGAATTCATCAATTACCGCATTAACCGCATACCTGACCTTGTGGTACAGTAAAGCAGAATTTTCTGTTACAGCAATGCTTTTCATAGTTTCACCCTATAAATTCTTGAAATGAAATATTGTAACAGAAAATATAAGATAGAGCAGGATACTCAGACCAAACCGATGCCAGGAGATTAATTGCATTCTCTTAGTAATACTACCTTAGTACGCCCTTCATCCAGTCAAATAAAAAGTGGCGGACTGTTTTCTTCCGCATACTTCGTATGCTCCCTCCTTGTTCGAATCCCTTACTTCTGAACTAAACTAAAAAATAAAAGGCAGCACCTGTTGGTACTACCTTTCATTTTTTGGCGGAGAGCAAGGGATTCGAACCCTCGAAGCCGTTTTAGCGACTTACACGATTTCCAATCGTGCTCCTTCGACCAGCTCGGACAACTCTCCATATGCTTTATTGCCATGCTATTATACACAAAGTAATTATAAAAATCAAGTCTTTTGAATAAATTTATTTTTGAAGTACCTGTGGTATTTTTAATTGTTTTGTATATTTTGATTATAATAAACAAAAAAATTCTATAATTATGACAGTTATATTCTCTTGCGAAAAATTAAGTACTATGGTATATTAATATTGTATAACTAACGGTAGATTTTTCTGTGATTTTCTCTTTTTTGTCAAAGGTGAATCCACATGGAGGTCAGATGTGTCATCTTTTTACCTGATGGGATGATAAAACAGTTAAATTTCACCGTCGCAAAGACAAAATCGGATTCCTTCTAAAAGGAACTGAACATTTTAACAAGGAGATGATATTAGTATGAAAAAAACTAATTCAAAAAAAGCATTATCCCTTTTTCTCGCTTTAGTTATGATTCTGTCCTGTTGGGTGTTTGTTGCACCAAGAACCAAGGCTCTCCCTGCAACAGATACTACATACGCAACAAGTGACAAGTACGGTACTCTTCCCTGGTCCGGCACCGGAGACCGTTGGTTTCAGTGGGCAACAGGCAGTGACTATGTAAGAGTTTATTACCCGTCACACATGTACCTTGATGTTAGCGAAACCCTGCAATCTGCAGGATATCACTTTGATGTTGAGTGGCATTTTGGTGACAGTGCTCAATACAGAATACTTCTCGGTGCTCCCGTATGGGGTGATAACAGAGCTTATTCGGGACATGGCACAAGATATTATACTATGTCAAATATTTTCTCGGATTACTCCGTAGATGCAAGTCTTCCCAAGGGTGCTCCTGCAGGTTGGTACAATGACGGCACCGGTAGCTCCACCGACTATGACCTTCGTATAGTAGGCTACGGTTACAGCAGTCAGAGCACCGACGGATTTTCAGCTAATAATGCAAGACATGACAAGTATGTTTTATTCAGAACAAACACGTCTTATTATAACCCTGCATCAAGCACTGTATATCTCAAGGGTACTCCGTCATCCTCATATGTTGGTACAACTAACGAATATAATACTTCGGGTAGTTCTATCGGTTCTTATGGTCTTGCGCAGCAGTACGGAAACAATAACACTTGGAGTACACACAGTTCTTCTTCCATGTTCAATACTAAAGGCTCAAGCTCCAGTTATATGGAGGGTCAATGGATTGAAATGGCATGGAATGTTACAGTCTATGACAAGTCTGCTCTTAACGCCGAAATCACAAAAGCTGCAGAAATAGCAAATGCTCAGTACAATTATGCCAATTATGTAGTTGCCGGTAATTATAATACATTTCTTAGCGAAAACTCTCAGGCTCAGAGTCAGATTGCTGTAAGAGCACAGACTCAGTCAAATATCAACACAGCAAAGAATGAGCTTTATAATGCTGCTTATGCACTTTACTTTGCAGCATCAAATACTGCTCTCAGAAATGCCGTAAATCAAGCCAACACAATAAAGAGTGAGGCTGATTATGCTTCAAAGTATACTCCGGCTACAAAACAGGCTCTTGAGACTGCTCTGTACAACGCAGAAAAATCATCCTTCTATACAAGCACTCCGCGTTATCACGCATATACAAATAACAACGCCGGCAAGCAGGCAGCTGCAGACCAGACAACAGTTGATAACCTGACATCTGCTCTTACAACTGCCATTGCAAATCTCAAAAATCAATATCTTGTAACCTTCACCAACGTTAAGGGTACACTTGTTTTATCCGACTATTATGAAGAAGGTTCAACAATCACAGCTCCGGAAAATACAACCAAGGATTCAGATGCAACATACCACTACACATACAAATGGTCACCCGATGTTTCTACAACCGTAACTGCTGCTGCAGCTTATACCGAAATTGAAACAGCAACAGAACACACCTGGAGTGATTGGTATACAACAAAATATCCTAACTGTACAACTCAGGGTCTAAAATACAGAACATGTACTGTTTGCTCTTACAGAGAAGACGGAACTATTCCCACCGAAGAGCATACACCGTTGCCCGCTGTTGAACAAAACAGAAATGAAGCTACATGTAAGGACCCCGGCAGCTATGAAGCTGTTATTTACTGTGAAAAATGCGCTAATGAAATCTCCAGAACAACAGTTGAGATTCCCAGAACCACCGACCATACATGGGCAACTGTTCTCAGCAGTAAAGACTCTGCAGAGCACGGATATGTATGTACACTTTGCGGTGAATATGACAGCACACGTCTTGCAAACCACAGCTGGTCCCTTGAATCCACTGAAACTGCTCCCTCATGTACACAGGAAGGCAGCGGTACATATAAATGTTCAGACTGCGGCGCAACCAAAACTGATATCATCGCTGCCGCAGGACACAAAGAAACAGATGTAGCCGCTGTTGAAGCTACCTGTCAGCAAATCGGATACACTGCAGGTAAGTACTGCGCAGTATGTAACACTTATACTGAAGGTCACGAGCCAACAGGCTATGCAGAACATAAGCTTACAAAGACCGAGGCTACAGATGCAACCTGTATTTCCAAGGGTAACAAAGCATACTGGACCTGTTCTGTATGTGATAAGCTGTTCTCAGATGAAAAAGGCACAACTGAAACTACTCTCGGTGCTTGCCAGACAAACGCAACCGGCATTCATGTTTATGACGAAGAAAACGGTTGGAAGCAGTATAATGACGGTAATAAGCACAGAGTATACTGTTCAGCAGACCCGGACTGTAAGGCTTTCAAAGAAGAATCCCATACATTTACCGGTACTGTAAAATCCACTGAAGACGGTTATCACTATTTTGCATGTGCTAAGTGCTCCACCGCATACGGTACACCCGCAGGCGGTTTCAACGAAAAAGAACAGTGCTATGATTCAACAACCAAGTACGACAAGGTTGACGAAAACTGCCATAATGCTTACTGTATCTGCGGACAGACTGTTTCAGAAGGTCACTCCTGGGGTGATTGGTCAAGCGACTCAAACGGCTCTGCCGAAGGCGGCACAATGACTGCAACCTGCGCAGACTGCGGACAGACCAAGCAGACAAGCTGTACTTTTGCACCTACCAAAACTGTTGCTGCAACCTGTACAGAAAACGGATACAAAACATGGGTATGTACAGACGCGAAATGCTCCAACGGTTATACTGAGATTCTTTATGCTACAAACCATGAAAACAAGGTTCACCACGAAGCTGTGGCCGCAACCTGCATCAAGGAAGGTATAATAGAATATTGGTCATGTCCCGATTGCGGCGTAAACTTCAGCGATGAAGCATGCACAACTGAAGCTACTGACCTTTCATCAGATATAGATCCCGACAACCATAACCTCAGAAATCATGACGCAAAGGCTCCCACATGTACCGATGGCGGATGGGATGCTTATGTAACATGTAAACGAATCGGCTGCGACTACACAACCAAGGTTGACAAGCCTGCCCTTGACCATGAATGGTCAGAAACCTTCACTTCAAACGGTGACGGTGAAAACAACACCCACTATCAGACATGCATAAGAGAAAACTGTGGAATAACAAACACAGAAGTTGCCCATACATGGAATGACGGTGAAATAACAACCGCTGCTACATGTAACGATAAGGGCGTAAAGACCTTCACATGTACTGCAAAGGGTTGCGGTGCAACCTATACAACAGAGGTTAATGAAAACTCCGAAAACCATGCCGGCGGAACATACACCAAGGATGAAAACACCGTTGCAGGTACTTGTAATTCTGTTAAAACATGGGACGAAGTTACCTACTGTAAAGGCTGTGATGCCAAGCTTGGCACAGAGGCTAAAACCGGCGACAAGGATAAAAATAACCATGTTGGCGGAACACGCACAGAAAAAGAAGACGCCGTAGCAGGCACTTGTAGCTCAGTTGAAACATGGAACGATGTTACTTACTGTGAAGGCTGTGACGCTAAACTCAGCACTAAAGCTAAAACCGGCGACAAGGATGAAAACAACCATGTTGGCGGAACACGCACAGAAAAAGAAGATACCGTAGCAGGCACTTGTAACTCAGCTGAAACATGGAACGACGTTACTTACTGTGAAGGCTGCGACGCTAAGCTCGGCACAGAGGCTAAAACCGGCGACAAGGATGAAAACAACCATGTTGGCGGAACACGCACAGAAAAAGAAGACGCCGTAGCAGGCACTTGTAACTCAGTGGAAACATGGAACGATGTTACTTACTGTGAAGACTGTGGCGCTAAGCTCAGCTCCGAAGCAAAAACGGGCGAAAAAGTTGCTGATAACCATGTTGGCGGAACACGCACAGAAAAAGAAGACGCTGTAGCAGGCACCTGTAACTCAGTGGAAACATGGAACGATGTTACTTACTGTGAAGGCTGCGACGCTAAACTCAGTTCCGAAGCAAAAACAGGCGAAAAAGTTGCTGACAACCATGCAGGCGAGACTTATACAGAAGAAGAAAACGTTGTTCCCGGTACCTGCTCCACAAGAAAAACATGGGATCAGGTTACTTATTGCTCAGACTGTGATGCCAAACTCAGCACTGAAGCTAAAACAGGTACAAGAGATGCAAACAACCATGTAAACACCGAAAACAGGGATGCTGTTGCACCTGAGTGTGAAGTTGACGGTTATGAAGCCGGTGTATACTGTAACGATTGCGGCAAGTGGATTTCAGGCCATGACAGAATTTCTGCAACAGACCACGACTATGACCTCACAAAGTCGGAAGAAAATCTCACCCGCCCTGTACAGTATATTGACGGAACATGGGCTCAGGGTTATTACACTTACAAATGTAATAACAACGAAAATCACTTTGTAACTGAATATATTGACAGAGCTGATTACACTGCTTATGATGCAGCAGTTGATGAACTTGAAAAGCTCCTCGACGATGTAACAATTCCCGAAGAAACAAAAGCCAAAATAAGAGACGCTATTGCTGAAACACCCGATAATCTTATTATTACAGAGCAGGCCCTTGTTGATGAAGGTGCCGCAGCACTTGTTAAACTTAAGGAAGAGCTCTCAGGTGTACTCGGCGGCTGTGTAAACGGTCAGCACAAGTATCCCACAGACGAAAACGGCGACATTATCTGCACAGAAAAGGTTGACGCTACCTGCACAAAGAACGGTTACTACATTTACAAGTGTGATTATTGCGGCAAGGAAGGCAAACAGACTATTCCCGCAGCAGGTCACGATTGGGTTGTAAGCAACGATACCGATGCTGAAGGCTGGATTGTTATCAGCGAAGCCACCTGCTTCGTAACAGGAACAAAATACAGAGTTTGTGCAAACAACTGCGGCACAAACGGAGGCCTTGATGAAAACAGCAGAGAATACGACTTCATCCCCTCTTATGACCAGCATGAATGGGTTACTGTTCCCGGTAAGGAAGCAACCTGCACTCAGTCAGGTTACACCGATCACTTACGCTGCGAAATCTGTAACATGATTGACGGAAAGAAAGTGATTTCAGCCCTTGAACATGTTGATGCAGACGCTGACGGCACATGTGACGATTGCTCAGGTGATATTGAAGCAATGAAAGAAAAATGCGGATGTATCTGCCACAAAACCAATCCTATTATGAAACTCGTTTACAGAATTCTGAAGTTCTTCTGGAAGCTCTTCGGAATCGGCAAAACATGTAACTGCGGAAATACTCACTATTAATCAAAAAAGTAAGGCATCGCTAAGATGCCTTACTTTTTTATAATATTCTTCACCACCTGAATAAAAAGAAAAAAGAACGGTACTTTTCACCGATGCCTTGTGGCACGTTGGTGAAAAGTACCGTTCTTCAATTATTTATTAGTCCATATACTTTTCAATTACTTTGATTGCATCGCCTAGAGTTTCGATGTTGCCAACTTCACGGTCGGGAATTTCAACATCAAATTCGTCTTCAATCGCAACTGCAATATTGATAAGTTCAAGTGAGTTGAGACCAAGTTCACTTCTGATATTTGTATCCTCTGTGAGCTTGTTAGGGTCGATGTCAACAAAACGGCAAATAACTTCTCTGAGTGTTTCGAGCATTGTTTTTTCCTCCTTTTATATCTTATACTGTTTCTGTTTTCTTTGTGTAGGTATCAATAACCTTCTGTCTGATAACTTTTCTTGTTGAGTTCTTTTCGAATTCGTTAAATGATACATAAACGTTCTGAACTTTTCTGTATGCAGGCTGACCTTTGTTGGATTCAGCAACATCAGCCTTTGTTTTTGCAACAATTTCTTCATCGCTGAGGCCCTTGATAAGCTCTCTGTTCACATAAATTGCAGCTGACATGATTGTGTTTTCCTTGCCGGTTGCAGAGACAATCTTCTCTTCAAATGCTACAGTTTCAACAGCATAGGGAAGGTGCTCCATAATATTGCTTTCAACAGTTTCAGGGAAGATGTTTTCACCGTTGGGAAGAATGATGAGGAACTTCTTTCTACCGGTTATGTAAAGCTCACCGTCTTCATCAAGTCTGCCGTAGTCACCGGTTTTGAACCAACCGTCTTCTGAGAAGGATGCTTTTGTTGCTTCCTCGTCCTTGTAATAGCCCTTTGTTACATTATCACCCTTAACCCAAATTTCACCAATACCCTCTTCATCAGGATCGTGAATGATAAACTGAGCTCTGGGGAAAGCATAGCCTGCTGAAAGCGGCTTCTTTCTGCCATTTTTGTGAAGAGTGATTGTGGGTGAGCATTCTGTCATACCGTAGCCGGAAATAATGTTGAAGCCAAGCTCTGAAAGAACCTTGATATGGTCACCTCTTGCAGGGGCGCCGCCACATGACATTGTTGGGAACTGTCCGCCGAAATTGTCACTGATGGACTTGAACACTATAGGTCTGATATCGATGCCTACTGTGAGAAGCTTGTTGCTGATTTTAATCATTTTGCGCATGATATCAGCCTTGCCCCTTGCCTCAGCCTTTTCCCAGATACCGTTATAGATACCTTCAAGAACAAGAGGCACAACTGCCATTGCAGTGGGTCTGAAATCGTTGATGTTGGGAAGAATATTTTTAAGGCTATCATTTACGTAAATGATACCGTTCATGTAAATGGCTGTGAGAACACTGCAGGAAAGCTCATAAACATGGTTCATGGGAAGGATTGACATTGTTGACTGTTCAGGACCAAGGAAATCAAGAATACCTTCAACATTTGATGCAAAGTTATAATGTGAAAGCATAACACCCTTGTTTGTGCCAGTTGTGCCTGAGGTGAAAACAATAGCAGCCATATCGTCGCCCTTGATTTGAGCATCGATAAAGCGTCTGTCACCGTTTTCAAGAAGCTTCTTACCCATTTCGGCAAGCTCGTCAACTGTGAGGAATTTACCGCCTTCAGCCTTTGAGCCGGGGTTCATGCAGAAAGCATACTTGCAACGGTCGTCATTTTCAAGGTGAAGCTTTGCAGTCTCTTTATATGTTCTTGAGTGAAAAACAGCCTCTGCATCACCCTTTGAAATAAGCATGCTGATATCCTTGTCAGGAAGCTCCTTATCAATGGGCACTGCCACACCGCCGCCGCAGACAATGGCAAAGAAGCTTACAATCCAGTTATAGCTGTTTTCGCTGACAATAGCAATGTGCTTGCCGCCAAGACCGATTTCATAAAGAGCAGTACCTACCTGTCTTACTCTGTCGTGAAAATCCTTAACGGTGTAAACAACATCCTGTTTTTTGATTTTTTCAACAACAGCAACTCTGTCACCAAATTCTTCACTTCTTGTAAAGATATCTTTGATTGTACCGAGAGGACCGTAGTTGTGAATTTTTGTCCTGAGCTTTGCCAGCTCTTTGAACTCTTTTTTGGTTAATTCAATATGCATTCTGATTCTCCTGATTCTTTTAATATATTTACGGCCTGACTGCCGCTGATTTCCAATATCAATTATTTGCACATGTCAAGAAGCTCTTTGATTGTAATATCAGGGTTTTCAATACCTGCCATAACAACCTTCATGCAGCTTTTGTGAAGTGCTTCAATATGATGCTTTTCAGTAAGCTTTACTCTGTACATATAATTTAAGTTAATGCCCTTATCCTTGGGATCCGGTGAGCAAATGGTATAAAGCGGAGTAAAGTATCTTCCGAGGTCATATGTCTGGAAGTCAAACTTAATTCCGTAATCATCAAGGTCAATTGGTACAGGAATCCATGAGAACATCATACATGCAGGGCCCTGAATGAGATTGTAGTTATACATTTCTCTTGACAAGTCTCTTGCAGTGATGTAGGGATAGTCTGTATGGCGGTAAAGCTGAGTTCTTACAGATGTGTATTCATTAATACCGTCCATAAAGCTCTGTTCTTCTTTAAGAATTGTACGCACCTGAATGGGCTGAACAAGACATCCGCTCATTCTTTTTTCCTTAACGGTTGCACGCTTTGAGCATGTGGCCATCATGAATACATCTTCTGTTCTGTAATTGATTGCAGAGCAGTGAGTACGAAGACCGAACATGAAAAGGCTTTCCGGTGCAATTTTGTTTGCCTTGCAGAATTCAAAAATCTTGGCTGCATCTTCAGAGCCTATATGCTTTGTAACCATGAAGCACTTATCATAAATGGGATTGTAGGCTGCGGGAACACGAAGATTAGGGTTCTTCTTCTTGATTCTTGTTTTTTCAAGGAACTCGGGGCCATGCACACCTGCATAGAAGGGTTCTCCGCCCTTTGCAAAGTATTCACGGTACCAGCTTTCATGCTTGTCCCATCTTTTCTTTGCTGCAACCTTGATAAGCTCCTGCTGAATATATTCTTCATAGGAATAAAGGGGGTCGGGCAATTCTTTACCTTCAATAAGGGCTTTATATACACCCAGAAGATCAAGGTAGAACACAACAGCACCGAGAGCATCCATGTTGAGGTGGCTTACATTAAAATAAATACCGCTTCCTGCGCCTGCTGTTTTGTAGAAAAGAATTCTGAAGTTTTCACCCTTAAGGAAACGGACAGGAACCTGAGCATCCTTTGATATATAATCATACTGCTCCTGCTTTGAGCGGAAATACTTCATGGGAACCCTATTCATTTTAAAGCTTGGAAGAAAATACTGCTTGATTTGCTTGTCAACCTTTGTGAATCTGAGACGAAGGCTGTCATTTCTTTCAAACTCAATATTAAGTGCCTTAGTAAGAACATCAAAATCCAGATCGTTTTCCAAAGTAATTGATGTCGGAATCTGGGTAAGCTGTTTTGAAAAACTGTATTTAACCATAAGGTACATCGTTTCCTGTGAAGGAATAATGTCATATAGCTTTTCCGGAGTTGCTTTCTTCATAAGCTTCTACACTTCTTTCATGTTATTTTTTGCACAAGGGTTGCACAAACAGATACAAACGCTTTTATATACCACTATATATGATAACAAAATTAACCTTCAAAGTCAACAATATTAAGGAAAAAATGATACACTGTGTGCTGTTTCAGATACCATGATGTTATTAAGACAAATTTACTTTGATATAGCATTGTAGACTTGTTAACAAGATGTGAACACTTGTTATTTTATAAAAAAAACTACAGTTCAACATAAAGCCGAACTGCAGTTTTACTATTACTGTTTAGTCTGTTCTCAAAGCTTCAACAGGGTCTTTCTTTGCTGCAAGTGATGAAGGTACAAGACCTGCAATAAAGGTAAGGAATACACTGATAGCAATAAGAATGATAGCGGATTTGAAGGGAAGCTGAGCTGCTGCACCTGTATGTGTAAGATAATCAAGCAGGAAGTTAATGGGTATTTCCAGAATAAGTGTACTCAATATACCAATTATACCCGCCGCAAGACCTATGGTTATAGTTTCAGCATTGAACACTCTTGATACGTCGCCCTTTGAAGCACCGATTGAACGGAGAATACCGATTTCCTTTGTTCTTTCAAGAACGGAAATATAAGTGATAATACCGATCATGATTGAGGATACAACAAGTGAAATCGCAACGAAAACAACAAGAACATAGGTTACGATATCTATAATTTTTGTAACGGATGAAAGCATTACACCAATAGCATCTGTGGGGGTGATTGAATATTCGGGATGTCCGTCAGCGGTCACCTGCTCGTTATAATAATCAACCATACGGTTGAATTCATCCTTTGCTTCAAAGCTCTTGGGATAGAAGTAAATTGAAGTGGGAGTATCAACGCTCTGATAACCGAGAAGCTCCATCGTTTTATCGTAAGATGCTTTTGAGTTTATCGTGTCAATATATGCCTGCTTAAGAGCAATAACCTGCTCATCGTTGAGATAACCTTCCATCAGTTTTTTCTGAAGGTCCGTCATGTCTCCGAAATTGAAAAGGGAAGACATATCGGTGATGTCAATCTGTGAAAGATCAATATCAGTAGCCATACTCATGAAGGGAGAAATGTCAAGGTAATTAATGTCAATTTCCTTCATATCAATATCGGCAAGGTCGAAATCGTTTACGGAAAGGTCAAAGAACTCAAGTCCTGTAATAACGTCCACCTTGGGATTGCTGAGCTGCTTCTGAACAACCTCGGACTTTTCCGTTTCTGCAAGTGCATAGTCCATAAGCTCTGTAAGATAACCAACACCGCCAGTACCAACAGAAAGAACATTGTCTTCATCAGGACGGAGAATACCAACAACATTGATATCCATACCACCGTCAACAAGTGTCTTTACATAAGCAAGGTTATTTCTTCTGTCTGTCCAAAGACCTGTTTTCTTATCCTTCACCATATATTCATGGTTAAGCACAAGCTTGAATTTCATGTTACAGATATCCTCATAGCTGTAAACTGCATCTGTTGTTTCAAACTGTGTACCGCCTGTAAGTGAAGCCATAAGATCTGAAGAAAACTCACTCTGATCCTTAAGACCCAGAGCATAAAGCACAAGCTCATTGATTTCGTTATTGCCGTCAACAATGAGAACAACCTCGTTCTTTTCAACGGGAAGTCTTCCGTAAATTACATCATACTGATTTGAAATTACACTTTCGTCACCGATGAGCTCCATCCATACACTGAAGCCTGCACCCATAAAGCCTTCCATTGAAGCCATCATCTGATTGCCCTGGAAGTTATCCATGAGGGTGCTGGGATTTACCTGTATGATACCGTTTTCCGTATCTGCACGGTAAATGTTGAGGGGTGTAGAGTATTTATACTGGATATCGTTACAGATTTCATCAAACTTTTCTCTGTTATCCTCAATATATTTTCTGAATGAACGCAGGTTATTTGAAGATGACTGAGAAATAAAGGTATTGACAAGGTCAGTGAACATTTCGTTGACATAGATATTGTCAAGGTCATGAGAAAGCTCACCCGTGGGCATCATACCCGTAACAGAAGTCATCATGCTGTTAAGGTCAACAGATTCCTTTTCAATGGAAACAGGGAAAGCAAGAAGTGTATCGTTCTGCACCTTGTCAACATAATTCTGAATACCTGTTGAAAGAGCAAGAACAAGTGCAATACCTATAATACCGATTGAACCTGCAAAAGCAGTAAGAATGGTTCTGCCCTTTTTGGTTGCAAGGTTGTTAAGAGAAAGTCCGAAGGCTGTTTTGAAGCTCATGGAAGGCTTTCTTCCCTTTGCCTTTTCTTCTTCTGCCTTTACTTTTTCTGCTTCAAAATCTTTCGAAGCAGGATTGAAGGGATTTGTGTCATCGGTCATTTTACCGTCTTTGAACCTGATGATTCTGTTTGAATATTCATAAGCAAGCTCAGGATTATGAGTAACCATAATAATGAGCTTATCCTTGGAAATCTCCTTAAGAAGCTCCATAATCTGAACGCTTGTTTCACTGTCAAGGGCGCCCGTAGGTTCGTCTGCCAGAAGAATATCGGGGTTGTTGATAAGTGCTCGTGCAATTGCAACTCTCTGCACCTGACCGCCTGACATCTGGTTGGGCTTTTTGTGAATATGATCTTCAAGCCCTACCTGTTTAAGAGCCTCAATAGCTCTTTCACGTCTTTCCTTTTTGCTTACACCTGAAAGGGTAAGTGCAAGCTCAACATTGGAAAGCACCGTCTGATGAGGGATAAGGTTATAGCTCTGGAAAATGAAACCGATTGAGTGGTTTCTGTAGGTATCCCAGTTTTCATCAGTGAATGTTGTGGTGCTCTTACCGTTGATTACAAGGTCACCGTTTGTATATCGGTCAAGACCGCCGATAATGTTGAGCAAGGTCGTTTTGCCACAGCCTGACGGACCGAGAATGGAAACAAATTCACTTTCTCTGAAATTGATACTGATATTATCCAAGGCTCTGACAGTTGTATCGCCTGTCACATAATCTTTAACAATATTTTTTAATATCAGCATGGCTTACACCTCCTGTTTACCGGCTCGTTGAGCCTTAAGCTGTTTTTTCTGTTTTAATTCTTCAAGTAAAATCATTATTCTGTCACGGTTTGCAAGGCCAAGGAATAGTCCGATACCTACAACAAACAGCAGCACTGTAAAAATTGTGCCCCATGGCATTTTGAATTCTTCCTTATAGATTACTGTGGGCATATAATTGTCGTCTTTTTCTTCAACGACTGCTCTTTCTCTGAAAAAGATTTTATAAAGCCATTCAACTGTTTCATCAACAGACATGGCCGCAAGCTCTTCGGTAATACCGCCGGAATAGGTAGCAAACATGTTGTTTTCGTCACCTGAACCTGAACCCATAAAGGATGTCATCAGGTCCTCATTGCCCGGTGTCTTCATGACTGTTACAAGGTATCTGAGAAGAGTTATAAGAACTGCCGTCTGGTCGGAATCAACAGCATAAACCATTATCTGAGAGCCTTGCTGTGTTCTTTTTGATGAAACTGTAACAAGCTGACCCATACCCTGGAACTGATTTAAATCAAGCTCCGGAAGAGTCAATTCCATTCCAAGGTCCATGCTTCCCATTAAATCCTTAACAGTCGAATTGATATCCAGCTTTGTCATCTGTGAAAGATTGAGCATATCTGACATGCCAAGCTGATTCATAACCTTCATAACAGGATAAAGCAGGTTGCCTATCACAATTTCAATTCCGCCGTTATTAACAAAATACAGAAGATTGGGAAGTATTTCCGTAATTGTATAAACAGGCTTGTCAAGCACTCTTTCAATAAGCGAAGCAACAGATGTTACAATAGGCCTCATGGAATCCTGATTCTGAATCTGAGTTGCATATTCCGTAAAGGTCGGTATGCTTTCCGGATAAACACCAACGGCTTCAAGCACAGGGATAATTGCAGTGTTATAGCCGTCACTGCCGTACAGGTCAACCGCCCCGAAAAGGCTGTATTTTCCGCCGCAGAGCATCATTCTCAGAATTTCGTCAAAGGGTCTGAAAATTGCACTTACAGCATCAATGAAGCCCTCCTTATCACCATCATGGAAGCCCCATGTAAGACTTTCTTTTTTCACAACAGACCAGGTGTAGTACTGGTCAAGCTGCTTTCTTGTTACAGCATATTTTTCTTCTGTGAGCATATCTGCAAGAGCTGAGGGGGAAAGCGAAACGCCGAGAAGCTCTGTCAGCTGCTTCATGTCATTGCCTGTAAGCATGGCATAAATTCCAACTACAAGCTCACTTACAAGGCTGTTGGAGTAAATCTGCGGCTGAAGGGCCTGACGCACTGTTTGTGCTTCACCGGATTCGCGGATGAATTCGTTGAGAAGCTCATCAATACCGTCAAGCACTCTCTGATACTTCTCCTGACCAAGATTCGGTGTATAGGTTACCGCTGTCTGTGGGTTATCATTAAAAAACCACTGATAATCGTTTACAACGGCTGATGTCTGATTAAAAAGACCTATTATAACGGTTATGAGCTCATCGGGAGTTTTTGAAAGCAGGGAGTTGAGAATACCCATAAGCTCCTCACTTGCATTTTCACCAAGCATTGCAGGCAATGAAGCCTGATTGAGCTTGAGAGTTTCAAGCAACCATCTTAACACAACAATGAAGGTATCCCCTTTGTTTGAAATCACTGTATCGCCCGAAACGGTGCCACAGGAAGCAATAAGCTCCATATCAAGAGGCGCTGTGCGGAAATCCGAAACGCTGAGCATATCACCCAGATTTATATCAAAGGTAAAGCCCTCCTCAGAGCCTTCATTATTCATCATAGACTGAACATCGATTGGGATTTTGATTATAAGCACTTCAACCTTCAGAGGCTCAATAAGGCTCTGTATAGCCTTGTCAAATCCGCCGTTATTTATAAAGTAAGCAATCCCCGGCAGAATATCGGTGAGCCTTGAGCAGGGAGATTCAAGAACATCTTCCACAAAGCCCATAAGGTCAAGAACTATATGTCTCACCATTGAATAACGGTCATTTGCCGCATCCTGATAAAAGGTTTCGGGAGTGGTATATTGCTTGCAGCCGAGGTTTTTGAGAATTGGAACAATCGCATTTTCATAACCGTAGTCACCGTTGATACCGATAAGAATATTAAGTGAATACTTACCGGAGCAAAGCAGTGTGTACAAAAGCTCGTTAAAAGGGCCGAAGATTGCAGCGGCGGCATCAGCCATCTGCTCCTTTGTGCTTACACCCCAATCAACACTGCTAAGGTCAGCCTCCGACCATGAAGTAAGTGACGCCACCTTCTGTGCAGCATTGGGATAATTTACAAGATAAGCCGCAACGGCAGCAGGGCTTGTATCAAGTCCGAGAGTAGACAGAGTTTCCGCATTCTGTTCCACCATCTTATAAATTTCCACTGTGAGCATGGAAAGGGTCTGACCTGAACAAATCTGAGGCATGAGCATCTGCTTTAGTGTTGTGTTCTGGGTTTGTTTAAGCATTGCATAAATCAATGCATCGGTTTTTTCAATGGCATTTTCAGCCTGCTCAGCCGTAACCCCCTGAGGGTACTGCACTGCAGCCATTGAAACAGGCGCCATTGTGAGAGCAATCATTAAAACCGCAATTAAAACGCATACGTATTTTCTGATATGTTTCATATACTTTATTACCACCTCATTGCTCTGAATCTGTGTTTGAAATGTCTATAAGTCTTCCGACTATCCTTAAAAACTCTTTAACGTCATCTTCGCCCAACTGTTCAATTATAGTAAGAGCGTTACAAATTATTTCTGCCCTTAAACGAATAAAATGCTCATATCCTGAAGCTGTCAGGGCAATGATTGAGCTTCTCTTATCGTCCTGATTACATATTCTTTCAACAAATCCCTTATTTTCAAGGGATTTGATTATCGCCGAAAGTCTTGCGGCAGTGAAATCAATTCTTTCACAAAGCTTACCCGGAGTGCTCTTCCCGCCATACTCATTAAGAAGCATAAGGACAGCATTTTCGCCCTTGAAGGAAAGCTTGAGCCTGTTAAGAATGTTTTCCGTATTTATAGTTTCAAAGGTTTTGAGAATCTCTGAAGCAAGGATCTCTCTGTCCATTATGTTTCACCTCTGTCCATTTTATTTAACAGTGTTAAATAATATACCACATATCATTTTTGATATCAACAGCAAAATGATTAAGATTTATGAAACTGCACAAAAAAATATAGTCACAATTGTATAAAACCTCTTTGTGTTTGTTCAAATGAAACTATGCGACCCGTTTTTCTTTGTTGCAATTTAACATAATACACCTGAGAACATAAAATAAACTTTAAATTATTTAACAGTATTAACTTTTTTGTTTTTAATACTTTTTCATTTTTTTATTATGTGATTCTGATTGACAAAAAATACCAATACACTTATAATATATAAGGTTGTTCGCTGTCTAACAGTTCGTAACCTTACATTTTTTAAAGGAGTGAAATAAAACTATGGAAAGCGACCGTAAGCTGGGCTTTGAAATACATAAAACCTCCCGTATAATAAAAAGATTTGCCGATGCCGATGTGACCAAAAGCTATGTTGATAAAATGACAGGTACTCACGGTTGGGCAGTAGGCTATTTTTACCGCAACCGTGACAAGGATATTTTTCAGAAGGATTTTGAACAGGAATTCAATATCCGACGTTCAACGGCAAGCTCCATTCTTTCTCTGATGGAAAAGAATGACCTTATCCGCCGAGAAAATGTGCCTTATGATGCACGGCTGAAAAAAATCACGCTTACTCAGAAAGCACTTGATATTCAGGCAGTTGTGATTGAAGCCATCGACCGCTTTGAAGGCACCATGAAGCAAGGTATAAGCGACGAAGAGCTCTCGGTATTTTTCAGTGTTCTTGATAAAATCAATAAGAATATGGAAAGGAATGAAAACAGCAATGATTAAACGTTTAAGCAAATGCATAAGAGAATATAAGCTTCCTGCGGTTCTCACACCATTTTTTATGTCTCTTGAAGTCATAATGGAGGTTTTCATCCCCATGCTTATGGGCAAGATGATTGATAACGGCATAAACAAAGCGGACACAGCTTATGTTGTGAAAACAGGACTTATTCTTCTTGTTCTTTGTGCATTCAGCCTTATTGCAGGTGTGTCCGGCGGTGTTACAGCTGCAAAGGCATCCTCGGGCTTTGCAAAAAATCTCCGTCACGATATGTTTCATAACATTCAGAGCTTTTCCTTTGCAAACCTTGATAAATTCTCCACATCGGGTCTTGTAACAAGACTTACAACAGATGTAACCAATCTGCAGAACTCTTTTCAGATGATTATCAGAATTGCCGTGCGTTCTCCGGCTATGCTGCTTTTCTCCTTAGGCATGGCACTTTCGATCAACACAAAAATATCCCTTGTTTTTGTGTGCGTTATCCCCTTCCTTGCCCTTGCTCTCGGATTTATCGTTTCAAAGGCTCATCCTATTTTTAAAAGAGTCTTCAAAACCTACGACAAGCTGAACAATGTTGTGAACGAAAATCTTCACGGCATAAGAGTTGTCAAATCCTTTGTAAGAGAGGACGAAGAGAAGAAAAAATTCAACTCAGTTTCCGATACAATATATAAAGACACAAAAAAAGCCGAGGGCATCATTGCCTTCAATGCACCTGTTATGCAGTTCAGCTCATACCTTTGCATGATTCTTATCGCTTGGTTTGGCGCAAATCTTATTATCAAAAGCGGCGCCACGGAAATGACAACAGGTGAGCTTTTCTCTCTTATCAATTATACAATGCAGATTCTGATGAATCTTATGATGCTTTCAATGATTTTTGTTATGCTCACAATGTCAAGGGCATCAGGCGAAAGAGTTTGTGAAATACTGAACGAAAAATCAGACCTTCACAACCCCGAAAATCCCGTTTTTGAGATTCCCGACGGAAGCATTGAATTTGAAAATGTAGGCTTCAGCTATTCGGGCAACGAAGACAAGCTCTGCCTTAAAAATGTCACCATAAAAATTGAAAGTGGCGAAACCGTTGGTATTATCGGCTCAACGGGCAGCTCAAAAACCTCACTTGTGCAGCTCATACCACGACTTTATGATGTTACAACGGGCACACTCAGGGTTGGCGGCATTGATGTTAGGGAATATGACCTTGATTCTCTCAGGCACGAGGTCGCCATGGTACTGCAGAAAAATGTCCTTTTCTCCGGCACAATCAAGGATAATCTTCGCTGGGGCAAGGAGGATGCCACAGATGAAGAAATGATTGAAGCCTGTAAATCCTCACAGGCTCACGGCTTTATCACTGAAATGCCCGAAGGCTATGACACCTTTATCGAACAAGGCGGTACTAATGTTTCAGGCGGTCAGAAGCAGAGAATATGCATTGCCCGTTCCCTTCTTCAAAGGCCGAAAATCCTTATTCTTGATGACTCAACAAGTGCCGTTGACACCAAAACAGATGCCATGATAAGAAAGGCTTTTGCAGAATATATCCCCGAAACCACAAAGATTATCATTGCTCAAAGAATATCTTCAATTGAAGGAGCAGACAAAATTATCGTTCTTGATGACGGCGATATTGTTGGCTTCGGCAGTCACGAGGAGCTTCTCTCCACCAATGAAATTTACCGTGATGTTTACACTTCTCAGATGAAGGGAGGAAACGAAAATGAGTAATCAGCAACGCCCTCAGGATAAAATGCCGCAAAAAATGCCAATGAACCGTCACGGCGGAACACCTGTCAGAATGAAAGGCGAAAAGCTGGACTTCAAGGTAATTAAAAGAATATTCTCTTACCTTGGCACAAAGCAGAAAATACTGATGCTTGTGGTTGTTCTTTGTATTTTTCTTTCAAGCATTGCGAGTATTTATTCCTCACGCTTTGTGGGTGCAATAATTGACGACCATATCACCCCCATGCTCACAAGCGGCTCAACGGATTTCGGCCCCTTCATATCCATGCTTTTCAAAATGGCGGCAATTTTTCTTATCGGCATTATCTCAACCTTCACATATAACCGTATTATGGTTGTTGTTTCTCAGGCAGTGCTGAAAAATGTGCGTGATGAAATGTTTGCCCATATGCAGACTCTGCCCGTCAAGTATTTTGACACAAACAGCCACGGTGACATAATGAGCCGATACACAAACGATATTGACACTCTCCGTCAGATGATTTCTCAGACGGTGCCTCAGGTAATTTCTTCAATTGTGACAATCGTTTCCACCTTTGTTGCCATGTTCATTGAAAGCATCCCCCTTCTTGTTGTTGTAATTATCTGCATTTTCTGTATGATTACTGTAACAGGCAGAGTTGCAGGCAACAGCGGAAAATTCTTCATAAAACAGCAGCAATCAATCGGCGATGTTAACGGCTATATTGAAGAAATGGTAACAGGTCAGAAGGTTGTTAAGGTCTTCTGCCACGAAGAAAAAACCAAGGCTGAATTTGACGAGAAAAATACTGAGCTTTATCAGAATGCATATTCAGCAAATAAATTTGTCAATATGCTGGGTCCCATCAACAACAATCTCAGCCATCTGCAGTATGTTGTTCTTGCAATTACCGGCTGTATTCTTGCTGTTATGACTTCAAACAATGTTTTCCCCGATGAAGGCTTCATGAGTATTTTTACTCTCACAGCAGGCTCTGTTGCAACCTTCCTCGGCTATTCAAAATCCTTTACCATGCCCGTAAATCAGATTTCTCAGCAGCTTAACTCCGTTGTTATGGCAATGGCAGGCGCAAAACGTATTTTTGAAGTTATTGACGCTGAAAGTGAAAAGGACGAAGGCTATGTTACCCTTGTAAATGCAAAGTACAACGAAAAGTGTGAAATCACGGAAACTCCCGAACACACGGGTCTCTGGGCTTGGAAGCATCCCCACGAGGACGGCACCACAACCTATACAAAGCTTGAAGGTGAAGTCCGTTTCTTCGATGTTGACTTCGGCTACAACGAGGAGAAAATCGTTCTGCACAACATAAGTCTTTATGCCGAACCCGGTCAGAAGGTTGCCTTTGTTGGTGCAACGGGCGCAGGTAAAACTACAATAACAAACCTTATCAACCGTTTTTACGACCTTGCCGACGGCAAAATCCGTTACGACGGAATTAATATCAATAAAATCAAGAAGAGCGACCTTCGCCGTTCACTCGGTATTGTTCTTCAGGACACAAACCTTTTCACGGGTACGGTAAAGGACAACATCCGTTACGGCAACCTTGATGCCACCGACGAGCAGATTATTGAAGCGGCGAAAAAAGCCAATGCCCACTCATTTATTTCAAGACTGCCCCAGGGCTATGACACAATGCTCACATCAAACGGTGCAAACCTTTCACAAGGTCAGCGACAGCTTATTTCAATTGCCCGTGCCGCCGTTGCCGATCCGCCGGTTATGATTCTTGACGAGGCAACCTCATCAATCGACACCAGAACGGAATCCCTTGTGCAGAAGGGTATGGATGCACTGATGAAGGGCAGAACGGTTTTTGTTATTGCTCACCGACTTTCAACGGTTATGAATTCCGACGTTATTATGGTGCTTGAGCAGGGTGTTATCATTGAAAGAGGCACCCACGAGGACCTTATAGCTAAAAAAGGTAAGTATTATCAGCTTTATACCGGTGCATTTGAGTTAGAATAAAATACTGTTTCCAAAAAATATCCTGTCCGTGAGACAGGATATTTTTTTCGAATAAGGTTGACTTTATTACTCCAAAACTGTACAATATAAAATACGGGTAAAATGCCCGAATTCATTCTTAAGTTGGCGAGTATAATCCGAAGCAGCCTGAAAGCGTTTATTTTCAAGGCTTTTCGTTTCTTCGCCCTTGAAAGGACAGGAGGTGGGTCGCACAATGGATGGCGATAGTAAACCTAACGCGTGCAATTTAATCAAACTCTGTGCAGACCCTGCCAACTCACTGACGGCTCTGCACTAAAGAAAGTCGGTGAACAAAATGAATGAAAATGAATTTGGCGGGCTTTATAAGCTCCTTGCCAAAAACAAGCTGAAAGAGCTTCGTGAAGAGCTTTCGGATATGGCTTATGCCGACATTGCGGAATTCATTATGGATATGGACGACGATAAGTTAGCCGTTAAAATTTTCCGCATTCTGCCGAAGGACATCTCTGCAGACGTTTTTTCTTACCTTGAAACAGACAGCCAGACTGTTATTGTGCAATCCATAACCGACAGCGAAATCGAGCGTCTTATGGATGACCTTTATGTTGACGATGCCGTTGACTTCCTTGAAGAGGTACCGGCAAATATCGTCCGCCGTGTTCTTGCGAACACTGATAAGGAAACAAGAGAAATCATCAACCGTTTCCTCAAGTATCCCGAAAACTCAGCGGGCAGTGTGATGACAATCGAAATGGTTGAGCTGCACGACCGCCTTACCGTTGCAGAGGCTATAAAAAGCATCCGCCGCACAGGTGTTGACAAGGAAACAATTTATACCTGCTATGTTATTGACGATAAGCGTCACCTTGTGGGTACAATCCCCTTGCGCCGCCTGCTTCTGAATGACGAGGATACTCTTATCACAGACATTATGAGCGATGACGAGCAGCTTATTTTTGTGCGTACAATGGACGACCAGGAAGAGGTTGCCGCCGTTGCCAAAAAATATGACCTTCTGTCCGTTCCCGTAACGGATAAGGAGGACCGCCTTGTAGGTATCATCACCATCGACGATATCGTTGACATTATTGACGAAGAGGCCACGGAAGATATGGAAAAGATGGCCCTTCTTACCCCTTCAGAGGACGAATACCTTAAAACAGGCGTTTTCTCCCTTGCAAAAAACCGTAACGGCTGCCTTTTTGTGCTTATGATTGCATCCACCTTTACGGGTCAGATTATTGAAGGCTTTGAAAATCAGCTTGCAACAATTGCAGGTCTCACTGCTTGTATACCTATGCTTATGGGTACCGGCGGTAACTCGGGCAATCAGGTTTCAACCCTTATCATCCGCGGTCTTGCCCTAGGCGAAGTTAAAATTAAGGACTATTTCAAAGTTCTGTGGAAGGAAATCAGAGTTTCCCTTATGGTTGGCATCACTCTTGCGGCTGCCAACTTCGGAAGAATGCTTGTTGTAAGACTTATTACCGGAGATGATGTCACCAACAGTGTTATTCTTGTGGTTTCACTTTCCGTTGCGGCTGTTGTTGTGGTATCAAAAACCATAGGCTGTACCCTTCCCATTGTGGCAAAGCTTCTGAAGCTTGACCCTGCACTTATGGCAGGTCCCCTCATCACCACTCTTGTGGACACAATTTCACTTGTGATTTATTTCGCTTTGACAAAAGCTCTTATACCAATGTAAATACAACGGGCGGATAATATCCGCCCATGTAATTTCAAAACAAAGGAGGTCTTTTCTTGGAGAAAAATCCTTTTAAAGTTAACAAAGAACATACCAGAGCTGCCATGAGCCGCTTCTGGGGCTTTACAAAAGGGTACAGACTTTTAACACTTCTGTGTCCCTTCCTTATTTTTGCCGACGTCCTCATTGAACTTGAAATTCCCGATGCAATGAGTGACGTTGTCAATATTTTTTACCGTTTTGAAAACAAAGACTTCAATCTCTCACTGGTTCAGGATGAGCTTGTTTTATCACTTCTGAAAATGCTTGGTCTTTGTGCCCTGGCACTTTTTATCGGCTATATTGCTTCAAGATGCTCTGCCATCGCAAGCATGGGCTTCGGCGCAAACCTTCGCCGTGAGCTTTTCAACAAAACACAGGACCTTTCCTTTGAAAACATCGACAGAATCAAGATTTCATCCCTCATTACAAGAATGACCAGTGATGTTTCACAGGTTCAGAATGTTTATAAAAATACACTTGTTACCTTCCTCAAGGGGCCTTTCCTTCTTGTTGCGGCCCTTGTGAAGTGTATCAACATGAGCACTGAGCTTTCAGCAGTATTCATTGCCGCTGTGCCTGCAATTGTTATAGTGCTTGGTGTCATGGGCTATCTTGCAGTGCCCATTTTCAAGCAGATGCTCAAAAAGACCGACGAATTCAACGGTACTCTCAGAGGCAATATCAACGGTATCAGAGTTGTTAAATCCTTTGTGCGTGAAGAGCATGAAAAAAGCAAGTTCGACAAGGTCAACACTGCTGTTATGGAGATGAATGTCAAGGCACAAAAGCTTGTTCTTTATATGACTCCTGCCATTATGCTTGCCATGTACGGTTGCATAATTTTCTCACTTCTGCGAGGCAGTCACCTTATTATCAGGGGTGAAACAACTCTTCTCCCCGGTGACCTTTCAGAATTCACCACTTACATAATGAGTGTTCTTACCTCCACAATGACTGTTCTTCTTGTGTTCGTCAGCATGGTTATGGCAAAGGCCTCTGTTGGCAGAATCGGCGAGGTTTTCGCAGAAGAAGCCGCTGTTTCCGATAAGGGCAACGATCCGTCACTCAAGGTTGAAAACGGTGAAATAGAATACAGAAATGTGTGCTTCAGCTATAATAAAGATGCAGTGAAGAACGTGCTTCAGAATGTGAGTTTCAAAATTGAAGCAGGAGAAACCGTGGGCATTATCGGCTCAACAGGCTCCTCAAAATCAACTCTTATTCAGATGATTCCCCGTCTGTATGACCCCGATGAGGGTGAAGTTCTCGTTGGCGGAAATAATGTCAAGGACTATACCTTTGACAACCTCAGAAGCGAGGTTTCCGTTGTGCTTCAGCAGAATATACTTTTCTCAGGTACTATCAGAGACAATCTTCTTTGGGGTAAACCTGATGCAACTGAAGAAGAAATGATTGAAGCAGCAAAAGATGCACAGGCCCATGACTTTATAAGTGAATTCGAAAACGGTTATGACACTGAGCTCGGTCAGGGCGGTAACACTGTTTCCGGCGGACAAAGGCAGCGAATCTGCATTGCGAGAGCACTTATAAGGCAGCCTAAAATTATTATTTTTGACGACTCAACAAGTGCAGTGGATACGGCAACAGATGCAAAAATCAGAGCTGCTCTGCGTTCCGATAAATATAAGGATATCACAAAAATCATCGTCGCTCAGCGCATCACATCCATCATGGACGCTGACCGTATTATAGTTATCGATGACGGTAAAATTATTTCAGTCGGCACTCACGACGAATTGGTAAAAAGCAGTGAAATTTATAATGAAATATTCGTTTCACAGCAGGAAGGAGTGTTGGCACAATGAATAAGACTCCCGCAAACAATGAAGAAGTAAAAGCTATGACAACAGAAGAAGCTTCTGAAAATGTCGAAATTGCAGAGGCATCAGAAAAAGACAGAAAAAAAGATAAAAAGAAAGCCCGGACAAAAAAGCGCCGCGGCAAAAAAATCCCCGAAAACGAAACCGAAGAAGAAAGAATTGAAAGAGAAAAAAAGGAAGAAAAGAAAAAGAAAAGCAAGCCTAAGGATGTAAAAACTGCAGCAAAACGCCTTATCAGCTACATAACAGTATTCAAGCCCTTGCTTATTCTTGTTGCAATTCTTGTTATCCTTACAGCTGTAACAAGTGTTGTTGCATCTCTTTTCACTTATCCCGTTTACGGTATTCTTAAAGATGTTCTCAGCAACAACATGCAGATTGAACCTGCTGTTTCCCAAATCACAAAGTGGATTCTTATAATGGCAGTATGCTATATTCTTTCTGCTGTGTGCAACCTTATTTACACAAGAATCATGCTTTATGTATCTTCAATGACTCTTGCAAACATGCGCCGTGACCTTTTCAATCACCTGCAGACTCTTCCCCTTGAGTTTTTTGACAAGAGAAAAACCGGTGAAATCATGAGCCGCTTCACAAACGACATCAACCGTGTAAGCGACCTTGTGAGCAATCAGTTCCCGTCTGTAATTTCTTCGGCAATTCAGGCTGTTATGACAATCACAATTATGATTGTTCTTTCATGGAAGCTTACCCTTACAATCACAGTTGCCATTGTGCTTATGTTTGCTGTTGTTATGCTTATCACAAGCAAGTGCTCTCCCCTTTTCAAAAAACAGCAGAAGGCTATCGGTGAATGCAACGGTTACATTGAAGAATACATCAAAGGTATAAAGGTTGTTAAGCTTTTCTCTCAGGAAAAAACAACAAAGAGTCAGTTCCGTGAGCTCAATGAAAACTACCGTAAAACAGGCGTTAAGGCGAACATCATCGGCGGGTTCATGGGCCCTCTGATGTCAATTATCACAAGACTCAATTTCGTTATTGTTGTATTCTACGGCGCAAAGCTTGTTATGGGCGGAGGACTTGCAATTGAAGGCCTTATAACCTATCTGGGTTATTCAAAAAGCTATGCTTCCCCCATTGCGTCACTCGCTTCAAGCTATAGCTCACTGATATCTGCTCTTGCAGGTGCTGAGCGTGTGTTCGAAATTCTGGACACACCCTCTGAAACCGACGAAGGCAAGGCAACCCTTGTAAGAATTATCAGAAATACCCTTGGAGAAACCGAAGGAACACAGGACGAAAACGGCACCTATGCATGGAAGGTACCCACGCAGGACGGCAACGAATATGTTCCCGTCAAGGGAAATATTGAGGTTAAGGATATCACCTTCGCTTATGTTGAAGGCACCGATGTTCTTAAAAATGTTTCCGTTAATGCCAAAAGCGGACAGAAGGTTGCTTTTGTAGGCTCAACGGGAGCAGGTAAAACAACCATCACCAATCTCATCAACCGTTTTTATGAAATTGACCGCGGTGAAATCACCTACGACGGCATTTCAATTAAGGATATCAAGAAGGACGACCTTCGCCGTTCCATGGCAATGGTACTTCAGGACACAAAGCTATTCAGAGGTACAATAAAGGAAAACATCCGCTACGGTAAGCTTGATGCAACAGATGAGGAAATCATTGAAGCTGCTAAGCTTGCCAATGCCCACTCCTTCATTGAAAAGCTTCCCGACGGTTATGACACAGAAATCAAATCCGATGCAGCCAACATATCTCAGGGCCAGGCACAGCTTATTAACATCGCACGTGCCGCAATTGCAAAGAGTCCCCTTCTGATTCTTGACGAAGCAACATCTTCAGTTGATACAAGAACAGAACGTCTTATTGAAATCGGCATGGATAAGCTTATGGAAAACCGAACTGTTTTTGTAATTGCTCACCGACTTTCAACAGTCAGAAACTCTCAGGATATCGTAGTTCTTGAAAACGGCGAAATCATTGAAGAGGGCAACCACGACGAGCTCATTTCAAAGGGCGGAAAGTATTATCAGCTTTACACCGGAACATTTGAGATGAATTAAGAATTCGCTATTGCGTGGAAAATACTTCTGAAAAGCAATCTCTTACCGCAGGATTTACAAATTTAATATTAAAAGGCTCTGCCCGTTTTACGGGCAGAGCCTTTTAGCTTTTTTGGGTTTATTCAGTTTCTTCACCTTTAACAAATCCGAAAATCTTTTCGAAAAAGACCTGAACGAAATAAACAATATCCGATAAAGCTGCGATTACATACATCATAGTTGTTACCTCCTTTTATTTGGTGATTTTATTATACACAATTTGTTCACATTTTTCAATATATGAAAGAGCAATACTATAATCCTATGTAAACTGGTGTTTTTAAAACAAAAGAATTGAATTTGATGTAAAAGCATAACCTGAGCATCATATGTGAAAAACGGAAATCAGAAGTATCTCAGCATTGCAACAACCTTACCGAGAATTGCAACCTCGTTTACAATGATGGGGTCAAACTCATCATTTTCAGGCTGAAGACGGAAGTGTCCGTTTTCCTTATAGAAGGTTTTGACTGTTGCTTCATCCTCAACAAGTGCAACAACAATTTCACCGTTTCGTGCTGTGGGAGTGCGTTCAACAAAAATAATATCCCCGTCGAAAATGCCCGCACCGAGCATACTTTCACCTCTTACTCTCAGAGCAAACATATCCTTATCAGAGGAAATATGACCGCCTGTAAAAGGAAGATATGATTCAATCTGTTCAACGGCAAGTATGGGAAGACCTGCCGTAACAACACCGAGAAGCGGCACGTGACGTACATTTTCCGCCTGACCCACAATACGGATTGAACGCTTCAGCATAGGGTCACGCTCAATAAACCCTTTTTCCTCCAGTGCATCAAGATTATTCTGAACAGATGAGGTTGATTTGAGTCCTACTGCCTTGCAGATTTCTCTGACAGACGGTATTGCACCGTAGGCCGCCCTTTCCTTAAGATATTCTAATATGCGGTATTGGTTTTCGCTGAGTTCTCGCATAATTTCAGCCCCTTTTTATATATAATAGTCGAATAAATGTTCTTTTGCAAAATCATTATAGCACATAAAAACAAAAAATGCAAACATTTGTTCTTCATTTTTTAAAAAATTTTTTTGGTTATATGAAAAAGTATAAATTCTTCTTTTTGCGTCAAGGATAGAACTGACAATAAACCTGAAAGGTGATTACGATGAAAAACAAAAACATAATCAGTAAACTGTCCTCAGGCAAAGGCTTTTATATCACTGCCGGCATCAGCTTTTTTCTTGTTGTTTCAGCTATTGTTCTTGTGTACAGAACCTCAACAGGTATGCTGAAGGATATTCTTACAACTTCACCTCAAGGCTACACAGCTCAGCAGGTACGCCACAACGAAACCGATGAAACAGATCCTCGCAAAAAAACCGAAACAACTGCATCACAGGAAACAACAACCGAAATCACAACTGAAGAAGAACCCGAAACCTCCATGGCATGGGTGAACCGTGACGACAGTAAGGTTCCTTCAACTACAGAAGCTACACAGCCGGTTATATCAAACGATTCTTATGTATTTCCCACAGGAGACAAAATACAAAAGGCCTATTTCCCCACCTCTCCTGTTTATGACGAGACCATGGGTGACTGGCGTGTACACAAGGGTATTGATTTCAGCGCAGAACAGGGAAGCGAAGTCAAAAGCGCCGGCAACGGCAAGGTCACAAAGGTTATTTCAGACCCAAATTGGGGTTACATCATTGAAATTGACCACGGAGACTTCACTGCACGTTACTGCGGACTTGAACAGGGTTCAACGGTAAAAACAGGCGATGTTCTTCAGAAAGGCGATACCGTAGGTAAGCTCGGTGTTATTCCCTGTGAAGGAGAACAGGAATCTCATTTGCATTTTGAAACAATGAAAGACAGCAAAAATATTGACCCGATGAGTGTGCTGAAAGCGGCAGAAAAAACCAATAAATGACAAAACACACAACTAAAAACCCCCTCAAAATCTTAATTTTGTCCTTATTCACAAAAAGGTTTTTGAGGGGCTTTTTTCATTGACATTATCAGTGCTTTTATGCTATACTTTTAAAGTAAAAATTATACTGTATTTATATGGTATACATTCCCTTGAGACTGACGGCTAAGTGGAGTTCACCACACGGATCAGGGAGAATAATATCAGTCGACCGTCTGGGCTAACTTACAAGGGTATTTTTTGCCTTGTGTAAGTGCGTCCGGATTTTTTTATTTTCAAGGAGGTTGAAAAACATGAAAAAAGTTGCAATCATCATGGGCAGTGACAGCGATTTACCTGTTGTTTCAAAAGCAGCCGATACACTTAAGGAGTTCGGTGTGCCTTTTGAGCTTCACATCTTCTCTGCTCACCGCACACCCGTAGAAGCAAAGGAATTTTCAGAAAATGCAAAGAAAAACGGCTTCGGATGTATTATTGCCGCAGCAGGCATGGCCGCACACCTTGCAGGTGCCATTGCAGCCAACACAGTTCTTCCCGTTATCGGCATTCCTATGAAATCAAAATATCTTGACGGTATTGACGCCCTTTTGTCAACTGTTCAGATGCCTTCAGGTATCCCTGTAGCTACAGTTGCAATTGACGGTGCAGTCAATGCCGCCTTGTTGTCTATTGAGATTCTCGCAGTAAGCGACGAAGCTCTTCACGAAAAGCTTGTTGCCAAAAGATTGGCAGACACAAAAAAAGTTCTTGAAAAAAATGCTGCAGCTGAAAAGCAGTTCAATATTTAATTCAACGGAGGTACAAAACAATGGAAAAAACAACTCAGCTTTACGAAGGAAAGGCAAAGAAGGTATTTGCCACAGCAGACGAAAATCTTGTAATCGTATCTTATAAAGACGATGCAACAGCATTCAACGGCCTTAAGAAGGGTCAGATTGCAGGAAAAGGCGTTATCAACAACAAAATGTCAAACATGATGATGCAGATGCTTGAAAAGCACGGCGTTGCAACTCACTATGTTGAAGAGCTTAATGACAGAGAAACTGTTGTAAAAAAGGTTTCAATCGTACCTCTTGAAGTTATCATCAGAAATATTTCAGCAGGTTCTTTCTCAAAGAAGTACGGTGTTGACGAAGGCATCGTATTTGATGAACCCACAATCGAATTCTCATACAAAAACGATGACCTCGGCGACCCCCTTCTCAACGCTTACCATGCACTTGCTCTTAAGCTTGCAACAAAAGAAGAAATTGAACTCATCAAGTCAATGGCATTCAAGGTTAACGAGGTTATGAAGGAATACTTCAAGGCTCTCAACATCACACTTGTTGACTTCAAGCTTGAATTCGGTAAAACAGCAGACGGTACAATCGTACTTGCTGACGAAATTTCTCCCGATACATGCCGTTTCTGGGACAGCACAACAGGCGAAAAGCTTGATAAGGACCGTTTCAGAAGAGATCTCGGCGGCGTTGAAGACGCATACAACGAAGTTATGCGCAGACTTATGGGTAACTGATTTACCTTCACAAGCATGCATACACCCAAAGCCTGAATATTTATCTGTTCAGGCTTTTTTATCCTGACAGGAGGTAAAAACTTATGGGAGGATTTTTCGGCGCAACATCAAAAAGGGATGTTGTACTGGACGTATTTTTCGGTGTTGACTATCATTCACATCTTGGTACACGCAGGGGCGGTATGGCTGCGGTAAATGACACAGTCGGCTTTCAGCGTGACATCCACAACATCGAAAACTCACCCTTCAGAACTAAATTTGCAGGCATAACAGATGAAATGCAAGGCAACGCCTGCATCGGCTGTATCAGCGACAGCGATCCCCAACCCATTATCATACGCTCTAACTTAGGTGTTTATGCCATTACAACAATCGGCATTATCAACAATGCAGAAGAGCTCATCGGAGAGTTCTTTTCTCACACAGGCGGTCACTTCACTGCAATGACAGGCGGCAGAATCAATTCAATTGAGCTCGTTGCCGCTCTTATAAATCAAAAAGAAACCTTTGAAGAAGGCATCCGCTTTGCACAGGAAAAAATCGACGGTTCTCTTTCCCTTCTCATTCTCAAGCATGACGGCAATATCATTGCCGCAAGAGATAAGGTCGGCAGACTTCCCATCGTTATCGGTAAGGACAAGGACGGTCACTGTGTTTCATTTGAATCCTTTGCTTTTGAAAAGCTGGACTATGAAACTGTAAGAGAACTCGGCCCTGCAGAAATAGTTGAAATCAGTGCCGATGAAATCAAGGTGCTTGCCCCGCCTCATAAGAAAATGCGCATCTGCTCATTTTTGTGGACATATTACGGTTACCCCAACTCAAGATATGAAGGTATCAATGTTGAGGTTATGAGAACCCGCAACGGTGAAGTAATGGCAAGGGAAGACAAAAAGTGCGGAAAATGCGAGGGCATCGACTTTGTATCCGGTGTACCTGATTCGGGAACACCCCATGCTATAGGCTACGCAAACGAAAGCGATATCCCCTTTGCAAGACCCTTTATCAAATATACTCCTACCTGGCCCAGAAGCTTCATGCCCACAAACCAGAACGAGAGAAGCAAGGTTGCAAAAATGAAGATGATTCCCGTTCATGAGCTTATCAAGGGTAAAAGTCTTCTTTTTGTTGACGACAGTATCGTAAGAGGCACTCAGCTTCAGGGCACTGTTGATTTCCTTTATTCCAACGGAGCAAAGGAAGTACATATGCGTTCAGCCTGTCCACCCATTATGTACGGCTGTAAATATCTCAACTTTTCAAGAAACACATCAGACCGTGACCTTATAGCAAGAAGAACTATTCTTGAGCTTGAAGGTGAGGAAGGCGAAAAGCATATTGAAGAATATGCAGACGCTTCCACCGAAAGAGGTCAGGCACTTCTTAAAAACATATGTGAAAAATTAGGCTTCGCTTCTTTAGGCTACCAGAGCCTTGAAGGTCTTATTGAAGCTATCGGCCTTCCCGCTGACTGCCTTTGCACTTACTGCTGGAACGGCAAAGAATAAAACTAATAATACAGGAGAGTTTAGTATGGATCATAAAAATTCTTTTTCTGCCAGCTATGCAGCTGCAGGCGTAGATATTACTGCCGGTTACAAATCGGTAGAGCTTATGAAAAAGCACGTTGCAAGAACACGTAACGAAGGCCCAGTGGATGATGTAGGCGGCTTCGGCGGTTGCTTCGACCTGAGCTGTATTGCAGGAATGGAGCACCCTGTTTCCGTTTCAGGTACTGACGGTTGCGGAACAAAGGTTAAGCTTGCTATTCTTATGGACAAGCACGATACAATCGGTATTGATGCAGTTGCTATGTGTGTTAACGATATCATCTGTGTCGGTGCAAAGCCCTTATTTTTCCTTGACTATATTGCCTGCGGCAAAAATGTTCCCGAAAAGATTGCAGAAATCGTAAGCGGTGTTGCTGAAGGCTGCGTTCAGTCAGGTGCTGCTCTTATCGGCGGCGAAACTGCTGAGCATCCCGGTCTTATGCCTGAAGAGGATTACGACCTTGCAGGCTTTGCTGTAGGTGTGGTAGATAAGCCCAAGATGATTGACAACAGCAAAATGGCTGCAGGTGATGTGGTTATCGCTCTCCCCTCAACAGGTATCCACTCCAACGGCTTCAGCTTATGCCGTAAGGTTTTTGATATTGATAACAATAATCCCGAGCTGTATGTTGCCCGTGAAGAATTGGGCGGTAAGAGCATTGCAGAGGCTTTGCTTGTTCCCACAAAGATTTATGTAAAGCCCGTTCTTGCTCTTCTTGAAAAAGTTCAGGTAAAGGGTATTTCCCATATTACAGGCGGCGGCTTTTATGAAAACATCCCCCGCTCCATTCCTGACGGACTTTGCGCAAAGATTGACAAGTCCGCAGTTAAGGTGCTTCCTATCTTTAATGTGATTGCTGAATGGGGCAATATCCCTGAACGTGATATGTACAACACCTACAACATGGGCGTTGGCATGAGTATTGTGGTTCCCGCTGACGAAACAGAGCTTGCTATCTCTGTTCTTAAAGAAAACGGTATCGACGCTTATGTAATCGGCGAAATCATCGAAGGTGACGAGAAGGTGATTCTGTAATGAGTAAGTCAATTGCAGTTCTTGTATCCGGTGGCGGTACAAATTTACAGGCACTTATTGATGCTGAAAAAAACGGTATCATCAAAAACGGTGAAATCAGCCTTGTTATTTCAAACAACAAAACAGCTTATGCTCTTGAAAGAGCAAGAATGAACGGTATCCCCTCAGCTGTGGTACTTAAAAAAGAATGCGGCAGTCAAGAAATGTTTGAGCAGAAAATCATAAGCCTTTTAAGAGAGCATGAAATTGACCTGATTGTTCTTGCAGGCTTCATGAGTATTCTTTCATCTGATTTCACAAAAGCCTTTGAGCACAGAATCATCAATGTGCATCCCTCACTTATCCCTTCCTTCTGCGGTAAAGGCTTTTACGGTCTTCACGTTCACGAAAAAGCCCTTGAATACGGCGTTAAGGTAACGGGTGCAACTGTTCATTTTGTTAACGAAATTCCCGACGGCGGTGAAATCATTTTACAAAAGGCCGTTGAAATAATGGCAGACGATACACCTGAAACACTGCAGAAGAGAGTTATGACCGAAGCTGAATGGAAGATTCTTCCCGAAGCAGTAAGTCTTTTCTGTCAGGACAGACTCACAGTAGAAAATAACAAAGTTTATATAGGAGAATAAGACAATGAAAATCTCAACAATCAAAGACGAGCTTAATTCACTTGCTTATCACGGAAGAGGTATCATTATCGGCAAAAGTGCCGACGGCAAAAAGGCTGTAACTGCTTATTTCATCATGGGCAGAAGTGAAAACAGCCGCAACCGTGTTTTCGTGCTTGAAGGCGACGCAATGCGTACAAAGGCCTTTGATGAAAGCAAAATGACAGACCCCCACCTCATCATTTACTATCCCGTAAGAGTTCTCGGCAACAAGACCATCGTTACAAACGGCGACCAGACCGACACCATTTACGAGCTTATGGACAAGCAGATGACCTTTGAGCAGGCTCTTCGCACAAGAGAATTCGAGGACGATGCCCCCAACTTTACACCAAGAATTTCAGGCATCATCCGTTTTGAAAAGGAAGGCATGAACTTCGCAATGTCAATTCTCAAAAGTGCTGAAGGTGATGACAGCTCCTGCGAAAGATTTACATATGCTTATTCCAACCCCCTTTGCGGCAGAGCAAAGTTCATTCATACCTACAACTGTGACGGTAATCCCCTTCCCTCATTCGAGGGTGAACCCAAAACTCTTGAGCTGCCCGATGTTACCATTGACGAGCTCACAGACCTTATCTGGACAAACCTCAACGAAGACAATAAGGTTTCCCTTTTCGTAAGATACATCGACATTGAAAGCGGCGAATCCGAAACAAGAGTTGTTAACAAGAATAAATAAGGAGAAAATAAAATGACTTCAAACAAAGACAGCTATATTTCCCCTTTTTCAACAAGATATGCTTCTCCTGAAATGCAGCATATCTTTTCAGAAAACTTTAAATTCAGAACATGGCGCAGACTCTGGATTGCCCTTGCAAAGGCTGAAAAGGAATTAGGTCTTGATATCACTCAGCAGCAGATTGACCAGCTTGTTGCTTTCAAAGACGAAATCGACTACGAAACAGCCGAAAAAAGAGAAAAAGAATGCCGCCATGATGTTATGAGCCACGTTTTTGCTTACGGCAAACAGTGTCCCGAAGCAGAAAGTATTATTCATCTCGGTGCCACAAGCTGTTATGTTTGCGACAACACCGATGTTATCATTATGCGTGAGGCATCAAAGATTGTTATGCAGAAGTGTGCTCAGGTTGTGAAAAACCTTTCTGAGTTTGCAGAAAAATACAAAGCACTCCCCTGCCTTGCTTATACACATCTTCAGCCCGCTCAGCTTACAACTGTCGGTAAAAGAGCTACTCTGTGGATGTATGAGCTTATTCAGGACATGCACAACCTTCAGTATCAGCTTGATAACCTTAAGCTTTTAGGCTCAAAGGGTACAACAGGCACTCAGGCCTCCTTTGTTGAGCTTTTTGAAGGTGACGAAGAAAAAATTCAGAAGCTTGAAGAGCTTATTGCAAAGGATATGGGCTTTGACTCCTGCGTAACAGTTTCCGGTCAGACCTACTCAAGAAAGACCGACTCCTATTTCCTTGCAGTTCTTTCAGGCATTGCTCAGAGTGCATATAAATTCTCAAACGACATGAGAATTCTTCAGTCCTTTGAGGAATGTGAAGAGCCCTTTGAAAAGAATCAGATCGGCTCCTCCGCAATGCCTTATAAGCGCAATCCCATGAGATCGGAAAGAATCTCCTCTCTTGCAAGATATGTCATCGCCGACTATATCAACCCTGCAATGACCGCAGGCACACAGTGGTTTGAAAGAACTCTTGATGACAGCGCAAATAAGAGAATCAGTGTTGCAGAAGCATTCCTTGCAATCGACTCAATTCTCAACATTTATATGAACGTTACATCAGGTATTGTTGTTTATGACAAGGTTGTAACAAGAAGAGTTATGGAAAAGCTTCCCTTCATGGCAACGGAAAACATCATGATGGAATCCGTTAAAAAAGGCGGCAACCGTCAGGAGCTTCACGAAATAATCCGTGTTCATTCCCACGCAGCTGCCAAAAAGGTTAAGCTTGAAGGCGGTCAGAACGACCTTATTGACCGTATCGCCGAGGATGAAAGAATCCCTCTTACAAAGGAAGATATTCTTGTTCACCTTGACCCGATCAAGTATATCGGCAGAAGCGTAAGCCAGGTTGAAAACTTTATCAAGGTTGAGGCTCAGCCCATTCTCGACAGATATTACACTGACGAAATCAAAGCAGAATTAAAGGTATAAGGAGTTATAACAATGAAAGAATTCGAACTTAAATATGGCTGTAACCCCAATCAGAAGCCCTCAAAGATTTATATGCATGACGGCAGCGATCTTCCCATTGAAATTTTAAGCGGTCGCCCCGGTTATATTAATTTCCTTGATGCTTTCAATTCATGGCAGCTTGTTAAAGAGCTTAAGGAAGCAACAGGTCTTCCCTGTGCAGCATCCTTCAAGCACGTAAGTCCCACCTCAGCAGCCTGCGGCACAATTCTTCCCGAAAAGCTCAAGAAGGCTTGCTTTGTTGATGATGTAGAAGGTCTTGACGAAAGTCCCCTTGCCTGTGCATATGCCAGAGCAAGAGGCACAGACAGAATGTGCTCCTTCGGTGACTGGGTGGCACTTTCAGACGTTTGCGATGCTACAACGGCAAAGCTCATCAAAAGAGAAATTTCCGACGGTGTTATCGCTCCCGGCTACACAGACGAGGCTCTGGCTATTCTCAAGCTTAAGAGAAACGGTAACTACAACGTTGTTAAAATTGATGAAAGCTTTGTTCCCGACGTAACAGAGAAAAAGCAGGTTTTCGGCATCACCTTTGAACAGGGCAGAAACAACTTCGAAATCAATGAAGCTCTCCTTGAGGACATCGTAACAAAAAACAAGGACCTTCCCGAAAGTGCAAAAAGAGATCTTATCGTTGCTCTTATCACTCTCAAATATACACAGTCAAACTCAGTTTGCTATGCAGTTGACGGTCAGGCTATCGGCGTAGGCGCAGGTCAGCAGTCAAGAATTCACTGCACACGCCTTGCAGGAACAAAGGCTGACACATGGCTTCTTCGCCAGGCAGACAAGGTTCTTAACCTCCCCTTCCTTCCCACTCTGGGCAGAGCTGACAGAGACAATGTCATCGACGGCTACATCAACAAGAATGAAGAGGATGTTTGTGCAGACGGCAACTGGCAGAAGTATTTCACCGAACAGCCCGAGCCCTTCACAAAGGAAGAAATGGAAGCTCACCTTAAAACCTTCTCAGGTATTGCCCTTGGCTCAGATGCTTTCTTCCCCTTCTCAGACAACATTGAAAGAGCATATCGCAGCGGTGTAAGCTATATTGCAGAACCCGGCGGCTCAATCAGAGACGATGCTGTTATTGAATGTGCCGATAAGTACAACATGGTAATGGCATTCACTAAGATGAGACTTTTCCACCATTGATTTTAAGGAGCCGACTATGCTTAACTACTTTAACGAACTTAACAACTACGATGCAGAGGTTTTTGCTTCCTGCGATAAGGAAATGACAAGACAGCAGAGCTTTATTGAGCTTATTGCTTCGGAAAACATTGTTTCAAAGGCAGTTCTTCTTGCGGCAGGTAGTGTGCTTACAAACAAATATGCAGAAGGCTACCCCGGCAAGCGTTCCTATGGCGGATGCCACTGCGTTGACGAGATTGAAGAAATTGCAAGAGAAAGAGCAAAAAAGCTTTTCGGTGCTGAACATGCAAACGTACAGCCCCACTCAGGTGCAAACGCTAACCTTGCAGCATTCTTTGCCCTTGTTAATCCCGGTGACACAGTTATGGGTATGAACCTTTCTCAGGGCGGACATCTTTCCCACGGTTCACCTGTTAACATTTCAGGTAAATACTGGAATATTGTGCAGTACGGTGTTGATGACGCAACTGAAGTTATCGACTACGATAAAATGAGAGAAATTGCCCTTGAATGTAAGCCCAAGCTCATTGTTGTTGGTGCAAGCGCTTATTCAAGAATCATCGACTTCCCCCGTTGCAGAGAAATTGCAGACGAGGTTGGTGCTTATCTTATGGTTGACATGGCACACATTGCCGGCCTTGTTGCTGCAGGTGTTCATCCCTCACCGGTACCCTATGCCCACGTTGTTACAACAACAACCCATAAAACGCTCCGCGGCCCCAGAGGCGGGATGATTCTTTGCAAGGAGGAGCTCGCAAAGCAGATTGACAAGTCTGTTTTCCCCGGTACTCAGGGTGGTCCTCTTATGCATATCATCGCTGCAAAGGCTGTTGCCTTCGGTGAAGCTCTCACTGATGAATTCAAGGCATACGGTGAGCAGATTATAAAAAATGCCGCTGTTCTTTGTGATGCACTTAAAAAGGAAGATATCGATATCGTATCAGGCGGTACAGATAACCATCTCATGCTTCTTGACCTTCGCAAATACGGCATTTCAGGCAAAGAGCTTGAAAAGCGCCTTGATGAGGTTCACATCACAGCCAACAAGAACACTATCCCCAATGACCCTGCAAGTCCCTTTGTTACAAGCGGTCTTCGCATCGGTACAGCCGCCATTACCACAAGAGGCTTCAAAGAAGAAGAAATGGTAATGATTGCTAAATGGATAAAGGAAGTTATTGTTGACTTTGACAACAGCAAAGACAGAATCACCGCTGAAGTTGAAGCACTTTGTGCTGAATATCCTATATATTAAGTTATAAGGAGAACTGATATGAAAATAATGGTTGTAGGTGGCGGCGGCAGAGAACACGCCATCATCAAAAAAATCAAAGAAAACAAGGATGTAACCGAAATTTTCGCTCTCCCCGGTAACGGTGGTATTGCGGCAGATGCAACCTGCGTGCCCGTAAAGGCAACTGATATTGAAGCCATAACCGCTTTTGCAAAGGAAAATTCAATTGATTACGCTGTTGTAGCTCCCGATGACCCCCTTGTACTGGGCTGTGTTGATGCTCTTTCAGAGCTTGGCATTCCCTGCTTCGGCCCGTCAAAGGCAGCAGCAATTATTGAAGGCAGTAAGGTGTTTTCCAAAAATCTTATGAAGAAATACGGAATTCCAACTGCAGAATATGAAGTATTCACAGACCTTGACTCAGCTCTCAGCTATCTTGAAACTGCTCCCATTCCCACTGTTATCAAGGCAGACGGACTTGCACTCGGCAAAGGTGTTATCATTGCAATGACAAGGGATGAAGCAAAAGATGCTGCACGCTCAATGATGGAAGACAAAATCTTCGGAGAAAGCGGAAGTCAGGTTGTTATTGAAGAATTCCTCACAGGTCCCGAGGTTTCCGTGCTTTCCTTCACAGACGGAAAAACCGTTGTTCCCATGATTTCTTCAATGGACCATAAGCGTGCCAAAGACAATGACGAAGGCCTTAACACAGGCGGTATGGGTACCGTTGCTCCCAACCCCTATTACACAAAAGAGGTTGCTGAAAGATGCATGAAGGAAATTTTCATCCCCACAATTGAGGCGATGAATAAGGAAAACAGAACCTTCAAGGGCTGCCTTTACTTCGGTCTTATGATTACGGAAAAAGGCCCCAAGGTTATTGAATATAACTGCCGTTTCGGTGATCCCGAAACTCAGGTTGTGCTTCCACTTCTTGAAAGCGATCTTCTCACTGTAATGAAGGCAACAACTGAGGGTACTCTCAGTGAAACAGAGGTTAAATTCGCCGATAAAAATGCATGCTGTGTTATTATGGCATCCGACGGTTATCCTCAGAAGTACGAAAGCGGCTTCGAAATCACAATCCCTGCTGAAATCAAAAACAACGTTTATGTCGCAGGCGCAAAAATCGAAGACGGTGTTCTCAAAACTGCCGGCGGACGTGTTCTCGGCGCAACAGCAGTTGAAGACACACTCACAAAAGCAATTGATGAAGCCTATAAAATGGTTGAAACAATCAAATTTGAAAATGCATATTACAGACACGATATAGGCAAAAAAGCTAGGGTGGCAGTAATCGAACCCGATAAGGTTTAACGGGGTATATTTTCACCGTAACATCGTTAAAAAGCCTCGAAAGGCGACAGCCTTTCTGCGTTTTTTGCCTCGTTACAATAAAAATATCTACCCGTTAAACTTTGAAGAACCTTAAATGCCCGAGTTATAGTGCATTTGAGGATTTCTTCGACGAAACAATACTCGCGTCTTGCGAGGAGAAAAATCATCAAAGGTGCTGTAAATCGGACATTTAAGGCTTGTGGGGTTCGACTGCCGTCACCCTAGCCGTATCTGAAAAATGAAGGGTAGCAGGTGCTGCCTTTTGTTTTTTTGTTAAGCTCGTAAGTAACGACTCGAACAAGGAGGAAGTATTTCCGTCAATTTAACCTATTGAGTTTTTATTTTTTTGTGATATAATATAAAGATACGGAGGTGTTCGTTATGAAAAAATTTTTGTCTTTTCTGATGACTCTTGTTATTATACTTGCTTCAGTTCCGGCGTGCTTTGCAGCGGATGAGGATGCTGTTTCACAGGTAGAGGAAATACTTGAGAGCATTGACACGCTTCAGCAGATGCAGAATAAGAGAAGCAAATATACAGCCAGCAGTCATTATGACATTACCACTACAAATGCCGGTATTATTTCCAAACATAAGACTGCCCGTGCCGGCTATGAAGGCTATGTATCAGAAATGTTTGCTA
>JAZSHC010000004.1:0-21081 GCA_045533065.1 Acutalibacteraceae bacterium | reverse complement strand
TGGAATGGAAGCACGGTCTTCGTAACGAGGCTCTTGTAACAACTGTTCAGGGCTATTTCACAAAGCTTGCAGGTACTATTACAGGTGCACTTTCAGGTCTTGTTTTTGAATGGATTAATTATGAAGCACTTACAGATGAATTCGGCAACGCAGTGCCTAATACAGAGCCTGGCATCCTTCGCGGTATCTGGACAGTGTTCTGTGTGCTTCCTGCTCTTGCAAGAGGTCTTTACGGTATTTCCTTTATCCTCTATCCTATTCACGGTGAGTTGCAGAACAGGATGATTGTTGAGCTTGCTGATAAGAGAGCAGCTCTTCTTGAAGAAGTATAATTCAAAAAACCTGAAAAGCCTTTGGCTTTTCAGGTTTTTTGATGGAATTATTCTGTTAGTTTTTTGTTCTTAAGCCTTTCGGGTAATGGTTTTTTGCTCTTCCCGAAACAACCTTTACTCCGCCTAATGTGCAACCCATTGTGCATATAACTGCCCAACCGTTTTCACAGTCCACGGAAATTTCTTCTCCGTGGAGATATTTTTTTAATTCATCACTATCAGGTGAGAGTTCGATTTTTCTTTTGAAATATTTTCCCATTGCCATAAAAAACTGATGATGGGGGAGTATATAATTCTTTTTTATTTCACCTATTGTAACTCCGCAGGAAAATGCAGCCCCCTTTGGTACATCAAAATCCGGTGTAAAATAAACAGGGGTGTTATTGTAAAGCATAACATGGTTTTGATTATACTCGGTGAGAGTATCGTCAAGAAAATCAGTGATAACCTTGTCAATTTTATCCTTTTTTACTGCTTTGGCATTGCAAAGGTCAACAGCTTCATTTTTGTTATGAAGAACAGCCATAAACTGACCTTCACCCTTGCTTTTGTGAGGATAGAATCTTCTTGCGTAGCTGATGCTTTCGCAGATGCATCCGTCAAATGAAATGCCGTGGCAAGTGCTGTTTTTAACATCTTCTCTTACGGTCATAATCTCAAATTCGGGATGCTTACTGAGAAAGCTATCTATTACCATTTCATTTTCCTCGAGGGAAAAGGTACACGTGGCATAAACAATGTATCCGCCGTCTTTGAGAAGAGTAACAGCATTTTCAAGAATCTCCTTTTGCCTTTCGGCACACATTTTCACATTGTCGGGACTCCATTCGTCAATTGCAATGTCTTCCTTTCGGAACATTCCTTCGCCTGAGCAGGGGGCATCAACCATAATCATGTCAAAGGTTTTTGAAAAGGTATCTGAAAGACGCTTTGTGTCCATACAGGTTGTAACAGTGTTCATTAAACCCAGACGTTCAATGTTGCCTGTTAGAATTCTGCATCTTGACGGTACGATTTCATTTGAAACAAGCACTCCGTTTTCCGAAAGCTTATTTTTCAGCTGCGTGCTTTTTCCGCCTGGTGCGGCACACATGTCAAGAATTTTCCAATCAGGATTTACATCAATACATTCGGCAGGAGCCATTGCACCGGGCTCCTGAACATAAATCATGCCTGCATGATGAAAAGGATGATTACCTATTTTGTTATAATTCAGATAATAACCGTTTTTCACATAGGGGATTTTACCTGAGGAAAAAATGTCAACCTTCTCAAACTCTTCAATACTGATTTTGTCTGTATTGACTCTGAAAGCTTTTACAGGCTCGTCGTTCAGGGCTTTTTCATATTCATTATATTCTTCTCCGAGAAGAAGCTTCATTCTTTCAACAAATTCAACAGGTAATTTTTTCATTGGCTCTCACCGTCAATATTCATTTCAGTGTATAACATGCACATACCTACAGCCGTTAATGCGGCTGTTTCGGTGCGTAATATCCTTTTTCCTAAAGATACGGTAATTCCGCCGGCTTTCGTAACAGTGCTGACTTCATCTTCCTCAAATCCACCCTCAGGACCTATAAAAATTCCGATCGATGAGCCTTTTTTTATCTGCTTCAGGGCATCGGATGTGGCTTTCATACCGTCTTTGTTTTCATAAGCAATTAGCACCAGGTCAAGCTCTTTGGCTTTTTCAAGTGCAGCGCTGAAATTAAGAACCTCGGTAATTTCGGGGATTATGTTCCTCTTGCTCTGTTTAGCGGCACTTTCGGAAATTGCTTGCCATCTTGAAACCTTACTGCTTTTTTTCTTTGCATCCAGCTTCACAACACATCGATTCATTTCAACAGGTACAATGCAGTGCACACCGAGTTCAACAGCTTTTTGTATAATGAGCTCCATTTTGTCGCTTTTGGGAAGACCTTGGAAAAGATAAATCTTAACAGGAAGCTCTGTATTGTTGTAATCACTGTCAATGATTTTTGCAATTGCTGTTTCATTTTCAAGGCTTTCAAGAATGCATAAGCTGCTTTTTCCGTTTTCACTTACAAGGAATTTGTCGCCGCTTTTCATTCGAAGCACATTTTTTATATGATTATAATCCGAACCTGTTATATAATAACAGTCATTATGCCTGTCAGTGTCATTAACAAAAAAGTTAAACATCATTTCACCGTCCTTATCTGTGTATTATAGCAGATAAGTTCATAGCACACAACATCTTTTTAATAACTTTGAAAAATATATTAAATATTCATTGTAATCTTGATAAGTTGTGCTGTTTGTGATATCATATATTATAGTATAATGCGATATTTGTATTTAATTGTAAAATTCAGGAACGGAGGATGTTCTATGAAAAGAAAAATAAAGTCATTTATTTCAATATTATTGGTAGCCATTACCATGTTTTCTGTATGTGCACCGATAACTATGGCTGCCGATTATGAAAATGATTGGCCTATTATATATGTAAAAGGTGCAGGCCGTGAAATTTATTCAAAAGACGGTAAGCAGATTATGCCGTTCACAAAGGACCCTGAGGATCAGATACTCGAGCATACAGATGCTCTTCTTGCTGCCTTTACTTCCAGTCTTTTAACAAAAAACTGGGACACATACTGCGATGAACTTGTAAACATTGTCAGCAAGGTTTATGCTGATGTTGTGCTTGACAAAAACGGCGAAGCAAGTGACGGTAGTTATATCAAACCTAATGCAACCCCAAAAAAGAAAACGTCCAAATTCAATCTGAGTGATTATATTTTCAATTATGATTCAAGGCTTGACCCATGGGAAGTTGCTGAAGATATGCACAGCTATATCAAATCAGTTCTCAAAGCCACGGGTAAGAAAAAGGTAACTATTGTTGCCCGTTGCCTCGGAGCCAATTATGCTTCTGCATATCTTGCACGGTACGGCGCAAGCAAGGTTGATACCTGTGTACTCTATGTTCCCTCAACCAAGGGAACTGTGGTGTGTAGTGAATCCTTCAGCGGTAAATTCAAATTTGACGCTGAACTTATCAACACATATGTTAATGAATATATGACCGATACTGATGACCAGATGGCAAGCTTCATTCAGTCTATTGTATCAATCACTCATTCACTCAGCCTGCTTTCAACGGGAGCTGATCTTGTTAAGTCGGTTTATGATCAGATAGCGGATAATGTTGTACCAAGACTTCTCCTTGCATCCTATGCCACAATGCCTGCTTATTGGAGTATGGTTGACGATGATAATTTTGAAGAAGCAAAAAGACTTATATTCGGTAATAAGACAGATGAATATGCCGGTCTTATAGAAAAAATAGATAATTATCATTATAATGTTATGAATGCCTTTGACAGTAACATGAAGTCGCTCCAAAGCAAGGGCCTTAAGGTTGCTGTTATTGCTAAATATAACACGGCTCTTCCTCCGATTTTTGAAAGCAGCACAAAGCAGGCTGACGGAACAATTGAACTTTCAACACTTTCATTTGGCGCAACTGCCGCAGATTTCGGCAAAACTCTTTCAAAAGCCTATCTTGAAGAGGTAAAATGGAGCGGTGCCATTGATTATGTGTCAAACGACCTTATTATTGACGCTTCAACATGTCTTTTCCCTGATTCAACATGGTTTATCAAGAATTCACCGCATGAAGATTTTGCATCAAGCATAAATAAGCTTATCTATGAAATCATCAGAAGCAAAAAGCAGCTTACTGTATGGGATAGGGAAAAGTATCCTCAGTTTATGGTTTATAATTCAAACAATACTCTCAGCGAGGTTCCTGAAGCTGAGGCAAGTGGAACTGTAGATAACGGTAACAGTCTGCTTTCAGGATTTTTAAGAATTATCAAAAATATTTTGGCCTGGTTCAGAAATCTTCTGGGTATACAGGCATAAATAATAATTGGAGGCAAACAATGTCATATATTGATCTTTATTCGGAAAATTTTTCTCAGGAAGTCAAACAAGAAAAATCAGTTCCTGTTATTGTGGATTTCTGGGCACCATGGTGTCAGCCCTGTCAGATGCTGGCTCCGGTTATTGAGGAAATAGCCGATGAGCTTGACGGTGTTGTCAAGGTTTGTAAACTTAACTGTGATGAAGCAGGGGACATTGCCATGGAAATGGGCGTTATGTCTATTCCTTGTCTTATCTCATTTGAAAACGGTGAAGAAAAAGACAGACTTGTGGGACTTCATTCAAAGGATGAAATTCTGAACTTTATTAATAACAAATAAAACATAAAACGGCATCATCAGATGCCGTTTTAGTTTTATTTGAGTGCAGCTTCAAGAACTCTTTTAGTAGACTTGCCGTCACAGGCTGACATGAATTTATTCTTGAATAAATTTACTTTTTCTTTTTCAAAGCTTTTGTCAGCATTGAGAACCGCATTTGCAAGCTCGTCGGTGTTTTTTACAATTTCACCGGGTACAAAGTCTTTGTAGTTATAATAAAAGCTTCTGTTATTATCGTAATCTTCAAGGTCATATGCATAAAAAATCATGGGTCTTTCAAACAAAGAGTATTCAAAGATCAAAGAAGAATAGTCCGATATAACAATATCTGAAAAGCACAGAGCGGAGGATATTACAAACTCCTTGGATATGTCATAAACGAAGCCGTTTAATTCCTCAGGTAAATCCTTGAAAGAAAAGCTTTTTGCAACATGGGGATGCAGCTTGATAAGCAAAGCATAATTGCTTCCGATAATGCTTTTCAGTTTAAGAAAATCAATTGCAATGTCATTGTGAGATGTGTTTATACTGTTACCACGGTAGGTTGGCGCCCAAAGAAGAAGTTTTTTGTCTTTTAATTCGGGATATTTTTTCAGAAGCTTATCCTTCTGAGTGCTTAAAAAATCTTCATTGAAGAATACATCTGTTCTCGGTACACCAAGTGCCTTTACTTTTGCAATATCGTTTCCGAAGGCTTCAGCGTAGACAGGGTTGATATATTCGGCTGATGTTATAATATCTGTGTAAGTTTTATGGATATTGTATTTTTCAAAAAGATCTGATTTTAATCCCCATGACGATTCTCTTGTTGAATATCCCCATTTTTTGAAGGCACCGCAAGCGTGCCATATCTGTATAAGCCTTGTTCCTTTTCTGGGATTGTTGGCGTATGCAGGGAGAAAATAGTCATAAAGAAAAGTGCATTTTGAGGTTGCAAATTTTATTTGGAACTTAAGCTCATTTTTTATCTTCTGCCATTCGTTTTTGTAAATAACATCACTGTTGTTCGGCGTTTTGAAAATGAAATCGGTTTTATATCCGAGCTCTTTTGCAAGCTTATCCAGACTTTCATATTCTGCAGGAACTGAAAAGTCATTGTTCGCAACAAAAAGAATTGATTTTTTATCAACAGGCAGCAGACATGTAACCTTATAAACAATTTTCCACAAAACAAAAAGGAAGTTGTTTAGCATGGTCCTGTATTTTTCTTTATGAAGATATTTATAGTAATGTTCGTTCAGTTTTCTTTTAATTTTTTCTTTCAATTAAAAGCCCCCTTTACTTTGTGATTATTATATAATAAGAAAAACATTTTTGCAAGTTGCTGAAAGGAGCGAGTTTGAAAAAGAAAAAAGGACCTTCCTTAAGGAAAGTCCTATATCACAAATTTCGTCTGATCAGATGGCACGAGTAACCTTACCTGAACGTAAGCAACGAGTGCAAGCATAAACTCTCTTGGGTGAGCCGTTTACGATAGCCTTTACACGCTTTACATTGGGTTTCCATGTTCTGTTTGAACGTCTGTGTGAGTGAGAAACTTTGATACCGAAGGATACATCCTTACCGCAATATTCACATTTTGCCATGTGTCGCACCTCCTTAGAAATTTAATAAACTACATAAGCAAAAGATATAATAGCAGAAAAGAAAACAAAAAGCAAGACTTTTTTAAAAAAAAATATATTTAATTTTATTTTTAGTTTTATTATCAATTTATGGGTTTTTCGGCAGCTCATAATGTTATAAAAAAGTAATTATACGTTGACATTTTTTTCCGTTCAAACTATAATATATACATCATAAAGTGTATAAGGAGGAATTTTAATGAAGTGTACATTTAAAAAATCACTTTCTGTTATCCTTGCTTCGATTATTATTTTGAGCTGTTTTGGGGTTGTATGCTCGGCGGCAGGCAGTGATGCTCTGACATATATAGTCAAATCAGACGGAACTGCCGGTGTGAAGGAGTGCTCTGAAACAGCAAAGGGCTCAGTTGTTATTCCTGCAATCGTAAAAATCAAAGGTAAGTCCTATGATGTTACATCCATTGAGAACAATGCTTTTGAAAACTGTAAGGATATAACAACCGTTTCAATCGCAGAAGGTATTACTTCAATCGGCTCAAAAGCCTTTTCAAACTGCACTGCATTGACTGATGTTTATATGCCTGAATCACTTGTTATATGTCAGTATACAGCCTTCAACGGTTGTGAAACGGTTACCATTCACTGTTATTCTTCTAACTATCAGTTGTTTACGGTTTACGGTATAAACGCTAATCTGAACATTGATATACTTGACAGTGAAGGAAATGGTATATCCGGTAGCGGTGATTCCGGTATTACCGAAGCAATTGTAAATCTTATCAAAAAAATTATTCTTGCAATACTCAGTCTGTTTATGACAAGCGGAACACAGAAAAGTGTTGCCTGACAACTAAAATCACTCAGTTGTTTCTGAGTGATTTTTTTCGGACTCTGATTTTAAAAAAAGTGTTGATTTTTTTAGTTATGTGTTGTATAATACAGACAAACGAACATTTGTACGATGTATGGAGGTATAATCATGGCAGATAAAAACAGTGCATTGAATGCGGCTCTCGCTCAGATTGAAAAACAGTACGGCAAAGGTGCAATTATGCGCCTCGGTCAGAATACGGAGATGAATGTTGAAGCTATTTCAACAGGCTCAATCGGTCTTGATGTTGCAACGGGAATCGGCGGACTTCCCAAGGGAAGAATTGTTGAAATTTACGGTCCTGAATCCTCAGGTAAAACAACCCTTGCTCTTCACTGTATAGCTCAGGCACAAAAAGCCGGCGGCGAAGCAGCTTTCATCGATGCTGAACATGCTCTTGACCCCGTTTATGCAAAAGGTCTCGGTGTTGACGTTGATTCACTTCTTGTATCTCAGCCTGACAACGGTGAAGATGCACTTTCAATTACAGAAGCGCTTGCACGCTCAGGTGCGCTTGATATTATTGTTGTTGACTCTGTAGCGGCTCTTGTGCCCAGATCAGAAATTGAAGGTGAAATGGGCGACAGTCATGTTGGTCTTCATGCAAGGCTCATGTCACAGGCTTTAAGAAAGCTTACAGGTGTTGTTGCAAAATCAAACACACTTGTTATCTTCATCAATCAGCTTCGTGAAAAGGTTGGTGTTGTTTACGGCAATCCTGAGGTTACCACAGGCGGCCGTGCGCTTAAATTCTATTCATCAATCAGAATTGATGTCAGAAAAATTGAACAGCTCAAAGCACCTGGTAACGAATTTATAGGAGCAAGAACAAGGGCAAAGATTGTAAAGAATAAGGTATCACCTCCGTTCAAAGAGGCTGAATTCGATATCATGTACGGCACCGGTATTTCAAAGGTTGGCGAGCTCGTTGACCTTGGCGTAAAGTTTGAAATCATTAACAAAAGCGGTGCATGGTTCTCTTACGGTGAAACACGTTTAGGACAGGGCAGAGACAATGTTAAACTTCTTTTCCAGAGAGAGCCTGAGCTTGCAAAGGAAATTGAAGATAAAATCCGTCAGCACATGCTTGGCATGAAAAAAGGTGTGGCTGAAGAAAAGAAAGCCGAAGCACCCGTTATGTCAACTCCCGTAGCTCCAAGAAGAAGCGCGAGCAGTGTCAGAGCCAGAATCGATATTGCTGTTGATGACGACGAATAATGATTTTAACATATAAAAAAGGGAAAGGGGACAAAATACATATTTCGATTGACGATGAATATTTCATGACAGTTGATGAAATGTATTTCAGTTCCCTTTATCTGAAGAACGGACAGGAAATCGGCAGAGAAGAGCTTCTCATTCTTAAAAATCAGATTGAAATCCGAAGGGCATATAATTGTGCAGTGTCTCTGCTTTCACGAAGAGACCACAGTGAAAAAGAGCTTTATACAAAGCTTAAAGCAAAGGGTCATGGCGAAGGTGCTGAAGCGGCAATAGAAAAGCTGAAACTCAGCGGTTATGTTGACGATGAACGTTTTGCAAATTTGTATGTCAGAGAGCTTATAAACCTCAAAGCTTACGGAAAAAAGAGAATAGAGCAGGAACTATATAAAAAAGGTGTAGACCGCGATATTGTTAAAGAAGTTCTCCAAAATGCCGAGCTCCCTGAAGATAGGTTGTCAGATATTATCCGCAGAAAATATATGCGATATTTAAATGATGAAAAAGGTGTCAGAAAAACAGTGAATTCACTTTTAAGGTTAGGCTATTCCTACGGTGAAATCCGCTGTGCACTTGAGGAAATTAATAACGAATCAGATTTAGAGGTATCCGATGAATAAAATTGCAATGATTGGCTTAGGCTGTCCTAAAAATCAGATTGACGGTGAAATGCTTTTGTCTTCACTCACAAAGGGCGGCTTTGAAATAACAGGTGAAATAGAAGGTGCAGATATTGTGATTGTCAACACCTGTGGCTTCATTGATGATGCCAAAAAAGAGGCAATCGACACTATTTTATATGTTGCTGACCTTAAGGAGCAAGGTATTGTCAAGGGCCTTGTTGTAACAGGCTGCCTTGCTGAAAGGTATCAGAAGGAAATTTCCCTGGAAATCCCTGAGGTAGATGCCGTTGTGGGCATCGGCGCCAACGGTGATATTGCAAAAATCTGCAAAGATGTGCTTGAGGGTGAAAAAGTCAATACCTTCCCTTCAAAATACTGTCTTTCTCTTGAAGGTGACCGTATTTTAACAACGCCTTCACACTATGCCTATCTTAAAATCGCAGAAGGCTGTTCAAATTGCTGCACTTACTGTGCAATACCTTCAATAAGAGGTAATTTCCGCAGCCGTGAAATGGAAAACATTATTGCGGAGGCAAAGTCTCTTGCAGAAAACGGTATAAAAGAGCTTATTGTTGTGGCTCAGGATACCACACGCTACGGTATTGATTTATACGGTGAACTCATGTTGCCGACACTTTTAAAAGAGCTTTGCAAAATCAATGGAATTGAATGGATTAGAATTCTTTATTGCTATCCTGAATGTATTACAGATGAGCTTATTGACGTGATGGCAAGTGAAGAAAAAATCTGCAATTATATTGACCTTCCGTTGCAGCATGCCGACGGTGATGTGCTTAAAAGAATGAACAGAACAGGTGATGAAAAAAGTCTCACCGAACTGATTGATAAAATCAGAGCAAAAATTCCCGATGTTGTTATCAGAACAACCTTTATAACAGGCTTCCCGGGTGAAACTGAGGATAATTTCGAAACTCTTTCACGTTTTGTAAATAATATCGGATTTGACCGTCTGGGTTGCTTTGCTTATTCTCCCGAAGAAGGCACATTTGCGGCAAAAATGGAAAATCAGATTGAGGATGAAGTTAAAACACATCGCAGTGAAATCATTATGCAGCAGCAATATGAAATCTTCTCTCAGAAGCAGGAAAGCAAGGTCGGAAAGGTTATGACCGCAATTGTTGACGGGTTTGACGAAGATAATATGCTTTATATGGGCAGGACTTATATGGATGCCCCCGAAATTGATTCAAGCGTTATCATTTCAACCGAAGACGAATTGCAGCAAGGTCAGTTTGTTCAGCTTAAAATTTTAGGTGTTGATGACTGTGATCTTGTCGGTGAGTTTGTTGAATGAAGCTAAAATTCTGATTTAGGTAGTATTAAAGTTCAGAAATTACATTAATTACATCAATAAAATCATAAAGCTGGTGATGTTATTAAAAATATCAAATTAATTGTTGTTTTTTCTGTTGTTGCAATAGTTTTAATACCTTGTTTAATCTTTGCGGCAGATAATGCTGTGGTGTTTTTCACGCACGAACAAATTGTTTCGTCAACTCCTGATACATCAGCTTGGAAATTGGAAAACGATGAGTTTAAGATAGTACCTGTTATAACAGAAGATGCTGTAACTTTTTATGTTGAAGATAAAGTCGGTAATTTGATTTTTGAACCCGAACAAAGCTGGCGTGATTGGGATTTTAAATATGTTAATATTGATGAAAACAGTGTTATTACCGCTTTGAGTGGTGATACGGGTGATTATATTTATAAGCTTAATGAAGATGGCTCATTTTATTTAGCTTCACCAGATTGTTGATTGAGCAATAAACTGTTGACAAATATATTTTTCGTGTGTATAATGTATTAAACAAATATTTAAATGCGTTTAAAGGGAGAAGTAATCGCTGTCCCTTCATCCAAGAGAGGAACTGTAAGGTGAAAGTGTTCCGTTGAAGAAGCGATGAAATGCACCCGTCAGCACCCGAGGGGAAACGAGTATCCGAGGGCGTAAACCGGCGTTAACGGAAAGGCTATTTCAATGTAGCTGAGTTATAAGTCAGAGTGGAACCGCGTATTTTAACGCCTCTGTACCGAATTTTTTCGGCGCAGGGGTTTATTTTTTTATTTTAAGGTGATAATATATGTTTGAACGAATGAAAGAAGATTTGCAGTGTGTAAAAGACAGAGACCCTGCCGCACGCTCAAATCTTGAAATAATGTTGCTTTATCCGGGTTATAAGGCTGTCAGAGCATACAGAAGGGCGCACTTTTTTCACAAAAGAAAAATGTATTTCCTTGCCCGCGCAATTTCGCAGTCTGCGGCAAGAAAGACAAACATTGAAATTCATCCCGGTGCGGAAATCGGCAGACGCTTCTTTATCGACCACGGCACAGGTGTTGTAATCGGTGAAACGGCGATAATAGGTGATGATTGCACAATTTATCAAGGTGTTACCCTTGGCGGTACGGGTAAAGACCACGGCAAAAGACACCCGACTCTCGGCAACAATGTTCTTATCGGCGCAGGTGCCAAGGTGCTCGGACCTTTTAAAATCGGTGATAACTCAAATGTTGCGGCAGGCTCCGTTGTTCTTTCGGCGATACCTGAAAACTGCACGGCTGTTGGCTCACCTGCAAGGGTAGTCAAGCAAAACGGCAGAAGGGTGGATCGGCTTGACCACGTCCATACTCCGGACCCCGTTGCACAGGAAATTTGTGTATTAAAATCCAAAATAGAAAAACTTGAAAAGCATATTAAAGAATTGGAGGAAGAAAAATGAAAATTTTCAACACACTCACAAGAGCAAAAGAGGATCTGATTCCTCTTAAAGAAGGCGAGTTCAAAATCTACGCCTGCGGCCCCACTGTTTATAACTTTATTCACATCGGTAATGCAAGACCTCTTTGCGTATTTGATGTTATGCGTCGCTACCTTGAATACAGAGGAAATAAGGTTAATTTTGTACAGAATTTCACTGATATCGATGACAAAATCATCAGAAGAGCAAATGAAGAAGGCGTAACCTTCAAAGATATTTCTGAAAAGTATATTGAGGAATTCTGGACAGACGCTAAGGGTATGAATATCCGTGAAGCAACAACACATCCCAAGGCAACAGAAAACATAGGTGAAATTATTGATATTGTTTCAACTCTTATTGATAAAGGTTATGCTTACGAAGTGAACGGAGACGTTTATTTCAGTACAAAGAAATTTGACGAATGCGGTATGCTTTCACACCAGCCTCTTGAAGACCTTGAAGCAGGTGCAAGAATCAATGTTGGTGATGTTAAGAGGGAACCTATGGATTTTGCCCTTTGGAAGAGTGCGAAACCCGGTGAACCTTATTGGGAATCACCCTGGGGTCACGGCAGACCCGGTTGGCACATTGAATGCTCAGCTATGGTAAGACGTTACCTTGGTGAAACAATTGACATCCACTGCGGCGGTCAGGACCTTATTTTCCCTCACCATGAAAACGAAATTGCACAGAGTGAATGCTGCAACGGTGCTCCCTTTGCAAAATATTGGATGCACAACGGTTTCATCACTGTTGACAAGGTTAAAATGTCAAAATCACTCGGCAACTTCTTCACAGTGCGTGATGTTGCTCAGCAGTACGGCTATGAGCCCATCCGTTACCTCATGATTTCCTGCCAGTACAGAAGCCCCATCAATTACAGCTTTGACGCAATTGCACAGTGCAAGGCTTCACTTGAAAGACTTTATACCTGCCGTGACAATATGGACTTTGCTCTCAAAAATGCAAAGGAAGAAGCAGGAGACAAGGATGCAGAAATCATTGCACTCATTGACGGTAAAAAGGATAAGTTTATTGAAGCAATGGAAGACGATCTCAATACAGGTGAGGCTCTCGGTGCTGTGTTTGAGCTTGTACGTGACATCAACACAAATGTAAACGACGGTGTTCAGTCAAAGGCACTTGTTGAGTATGCTATCAGTGTATTTGATGAGCTTATGAATGTTCTCGGTCTTCTCTATAACCGTAAGACATCATCAAATCTCGATGATGAAATTGAAGCTCTCATTGCTGCAAGAAATGAAGCAAGAAAGAACAAGAACTGGGCCGAAGCAGACCGTATCCGTGATGAACTCAAGGCACAGGGTATTGTTCTCGAAGACACACCTCAGGGTGTTAAGTGGCACAGAGCTTAAATGAATGCAGAATGGCGGAAAACTTTGCGAAAAAGGGTAATTTTGCCCCGCCAGATTAAAACTTGTAGGGGTCGTCCTTTAACAGTGAAAACAGATGTTCTGATGTTTACATCGAACATTTTCTGAAGCAATGCCTGACCAACATTTACACATGGAGAGACAATTAAATGTTAGACAGACATTATGAAGGAAAAAACTTTAATTTTAGAGAGAAATTTGATTGCAAATTACCTAAATAAGGCTGGTAAGATACAATGAACAAAAAAACAGATCCCATTGCCGTTGTTGATTCGGGTATGGGCGGAATAACGGTGCTTCGTAAGCTGCACCGTCTTATGCCAAACGAAAATTATATATATTTCGGCGACTCTAAAAATTCGCCCTACGGGACAAAAACCAAAGAGGAAATCAAAAACCTCACGGTTAATGCTGTTGAAGCATTGATGAAAAGAGGAGCAAAATCTGTTGTGATAGCCTGTAATACGGCTACAAGTGCCGCTGCGGCATATCTTCGTGAAAAATATCCGGATTATCCTTTTGTAGGTCTTGAGCCTGCAATAAAGCCTGCGGCGCTTTCTGCTCAGTGGCCGAGAGTTCTTGTCCTTGCAACTCCGCTGACGCTGAAAGAGGAAAAGTTCAACAAACTTATGGCTCGTTTTGAGGATGAGGCTGAGTTCATCAAGCTTCCTGCGCCGGAACTTGTCGGCTTTATTGAAAGCTGCAACCTTGATTCTGACGAAGAAATTTCATATCTTGAAAAAATACTTGCACCTTATTCCGATAACAGGGTTGATGCCGTTGTTCTGGGATGTACCCATTTTCCTTATGCCAGAAGACAGATTCAGCGCATTCTGGGTGACGAAGTACTCGTTTTTGACGGCTCTCTCGGTGCGGCAAGGCAGTGCAAGAGACTCCTTGAAGCAAGGGATTTGCTTAATGACAGTGAAAATGAAGGCACAATTCTTTTTGAAAACAGTGATGAAAGTAAAATTGAAAAGTGTAAATTTATGTTTAACTATAAAGGTTGATTAAAATGAGTATCCAGACTGAACTTAAAGAATATCTGCTTTCGGAAGGTGCAACAGATGTGGGCTTTTGCCGTATATCTGACGGTGACTTCGGTGAATGCCACTACGGTATCAGCATAGTGGTACGTTTGTCTGATGCAATTGTTGATGAAATCGGAGCGGAACCCACTCATACCTACTTCAATCACTACAGAAGCGTCAATGCTTTTATTGACTCACTTCTTCTCAAAGCTGGTCTTTTTCTTCAGAAAAAAGGATACAAATACATTACCGTTGCCGCTTCTCAAAGCATCAATAAAGACGGTTGGAACTACAAGGGAAGATATTCCCACAAAAAGGTTGCTGCCCTTTCGGGGCTCGGTACCATAGGGAAAAGCTCAATGTTTCTTCACAGGGAATATGGGGCGAGGGTGCGTCTCGGCTCTGTTTTCACAAACTGTGAATTCGATGTCAGTGATGTAAAGCCTGTTTCTCTTTGTAAGGATTGTAACCTTTGTGTTAAGGCATGCCCCTCAGGTGCAATCAGCGGTAAGGAATGGACTGTTGATATGGACCGTGAGGATATGTTTAACCCTGAAAAGTGCAGTAGTTATATGAAACAGAAATTCAAGAATATCGGTAGGGGAGCAGTCTGCGGAATTTGTATGAAGGTCTGCCCTTACGGAAATTAATTCAAAAAATAAAAATCATGTAATCGCTTTTGGCTTTTACATGATTTTTTTCTTTTCAGCTATTTTTATGAGAGCTTCCTTTGTGTTTTCTGCTTTTCCGTCTATAACAGCTTCAAGCAGCAGGTTAAGACAGAGTCCTATTTCCTTGCCGCAGTATCCGAGCTGAATCAGGTCGTTACCGTTTATTTCGAGGTCTTTAAGAGAAAAACACTGTTCTTCTTCAAGAATTTTTGCGGTGAGCTTTCTTAGCTCGGTAAAGTGTGCACTCCTGTTGTGGAATTCATCGGCAAGGCCTTTCGTATCAGCTTCCTGAAGTGAAATCAGGTCATAAAGCATATCACTACCGATTGAGCGCAGCTTTCTTTTAATTATTCTTTCACTTTCCTCAATAGGCGAATCGTGAAGCTTGATGAGTGTTGTTACTTTTTCCTTGGTTATGTTATCGCATTTAAGGCTTGTGAGGATTTTGTCGGCTATTGTTCTTCCTATTGACGGATGGGAGTAAAAATGTCCCACACCATTTTCATCAAAGGACAGACATTGCGGCTTTGCAACGTCATGAAGAAAAGCTGCAATTCTCAGGTGAGGTATCGGTGCAATAGCGGCCGTGACCGTTGCGGTGTGTTCAAGAAGGTCATATTTGTGATGATAGTTGTGCTGATTAAAGCCTATCATATCAGCGACTTCGGGTATGAAAACTGCAATTATTTCTGCATATTTCATAAGAACATTCTTAACATTTTCACCGCAAAGAAGCTTTACGGTTTCGCAGTAAATTCTTTCCATGGAAATGTTTGAAAGCAGATTTTTGCATCTGAACATGGCTTTTTCGGTTTCTTTTTCAATTTCAAAGCCCAGTACCGATGAAAATCGCAAAGCTCTGAGAATCCTTAAAGAATCCTCTTTAAAACGCTCTTCAGGGTTTCCTACACAACGGATAATGCGGTTGTTTATATCATCAGTTCCGTTGAATGGGTCAATGAAGCCTTCGGATTTATTGAAAGCAATGCTGTTCATGGTAAAATCTCTTCTGGAAAGGTCTTTTATGATATCGGTTGTAAAATCCACTTTGTCAGGATGTCTTCCGTCACTGTAATCTTCTTCAATTCGGAATGTGGTAATTTCTATCGATTCATTTTGAGTAACGAGGGTTACGGTACCGTGCTTAATGCCTGTTTCAACAATTCTTTGCGATTTGAAGACCTCTTTTGTTTCTTCGGGAAGGGCACTTGTTGCAATATCCGTATCTGAAGGCTCTTTGTTCATTATTATGTCTCTCACGGCTCCGCCTACAACATAAGCTTTGAAGCCGTGTTTGTAAAGTTCGCGGATAACAAACTCCGCTTGAGAGGAATACATCCCGGGTTTCACCTCATTTCCATTACTTACATTATAGCATAAGTATATTTTTTTGCAATAAGGTTGAATTGATTCGTGTTTTATGGTAAAATTACATTGACATAATTTGCGAAATGAAAGGCAGTGAAAATCAATGGAAAACAACTATATCAAGTTCCGTAAAGCAGCTTTTGGCGGCTTTAACAGAGAGGATGTCATCAACTATATCGAAAAGATGAGAAATGAATTCTTTGATTACAAAAAGGAAGTAGAGTCAACTATAACTCAGCTCAATGAAAAAGTAAGAGAGCTTGAAGCTGTGTCTGCTTTACACGGTGAGCAGGATATTAAAGCAGATACATACGAAGCAGAAGCTGAAAAGGATATTACCGCTGACCCTGTCAATGATATTAATGAAGCTACAAATCATCTCAGAATGGTTGCAGATGAGCTTTGCAAGAGCCTTTGTGATTTCATGGACAGAGTATCTGAAAACACAGTATCTGTTGTGATTGAAAAATCTGATTCAGAACAGGAATTTGATGAAGATGCTGCAGTTGTAGTGTCTGAATCATCAGATGAAGAAAAAGAAATTGAAGAGGAAATAAAAGAAGATAAGGTTGCATCAATTTTAAAGGCAACAGATTCATTCTGTTGTTATGCAGATGTATTAACACAAGAACAGGCTGAAGAGGTTGTTCAGAGCGAAAAGAGAAACATTCTTGATGTTCTCTCAGGTGCTTCTTTCTTAAATTAATATACAGGATGTGAAACAAAATGAAAGGTAAAGCCGAAAAAATGAAAAAAATCGGAATAACATTTTTTCTCATTTTAATTATGACTCTTACTTTCTCATTTTTTGCTTCAGGCGCAGAGGATGATTTTGAAAAAAGTGTAGCCGCATTTCCTGAGAGCTATAAGCCATATTTAAGAGAATTGCATTTAAAATACCCAAAATGGAAGTTTGAGCCTATGATAACAGGCCTTGATTGGCAGGATGTTACAGAAGGCGAGTACGGTGAAAAATCCCTTGTTCAGTCTTCTGCTTCATCAAAAATCTGGAAAAGTCATGACAGTGACGATTACAATGCCGCTGACGGCTCTTATGTTTATAAAGACGGAGGCTTTGTTCAGGCAAACAGATTTGCTGTTGAATATTTCATGGACCCGAGAAATTTCCTCACAGAAGACGGGATTTTTCAGTTTGAGCTTCTGGGATTCAGTGAAAATTATACTGTTGAAATGATTGAAAAGGTTCTTAAAGGCTCCTTCATGTCACAGTCAAAAATTGAATACCTTAGCTATGATGAAAAAACAAAGGAGTTCACAACAGTCAAGTCCGGTGAGACCTATGCTCAGGTGATTTATAAAGCGGGTAAAACACACAACATCAATCCCTGTTATCTTGCATCTAAAATTCTTAACGAAATCGGCAGTGACGGAAGCTACAGTGTTTACGGAAATCACACTACCTATCCCGGAATTTATAATTTCTACAACATTGGAGCCACAGACGGTACGGGCGCAATTGCAAGGGGACTGTTATGGGCAAAAGGTGGTTCAACCAATAAAACCACTTACGGCCGTCCATGGACTACACCGGAAAAATCAATAATAGGCGGTGCTCAGTTCCTTGCTGAAGAATATATCGCCAAAGGTCAGTTTACAGGATACCTGCAACGCTTCAATGTTAATCCGGAAAGCGCTTATCCTCTTTACAGTCATCAGTACATGACCAATCTTACGGGAGCCTTATCACAAGGATATTCAACCTATGCATCTTATGCTGCACTCGGTATGCTTGACAGCAGTATTACTTTTTCAGTGCCTGTGTACGAAAATATGGGCGGTGATAATCACACAGGCTCGGTTTCCCTCGCAGACGCTACTGTGCAGAACGGTACTGTTAATTCAACTAAGGCTGTGCTGAGAACAGGCCCCGCTAAAAGCTATTCAAATGTAAAAACCTCATCGGGAAGTGCTGTTACAGTCACAGCGGGAACGACTGTGGAAATTATTTCAAAGGATTTTACCGATTCGGTATATTACCTCAACATTCTTGCCTGCCCCATCTGGTATAAAGTAAAAGTAACCGTTAATTCAGTCACCTATGAAGGCTATATTGACGGAGACTTTATAGACATTGATACTGTTGTTTATGTGCCATCGGGCAGTTTTATACCGCAATATTTCAAAACAGATCCAAGCCTTATAACAGGTCTTGTGTCGTCAGACTACAGATACTGCACGGTGACAGACAGTAACACCTTGGATTTTGTGAAAAACGGTACGGTTTATGTTTCTGCCTACACTTCAAACGGAAGCTACGATAAGATAAAGTATGTAATAACCTCTGATGATTATACCGTAAAAAACGTTAAAACATCAGTCCAATCAAGCTCCGTTACGGTAAGTGCAGATAAAAATAATTCTGCAAAAAGTTACGGATTTTACCTCAAGGATGAAAATCAGCAATTGATAAACGGTGTTGAAGTTCCTGAGCCGACATATACTTTTAAGAATCTTAACAGTGGAAGTAAGTACACAGTGCTTGCAAGGTGCGTTAAGGTCAAGGGGAATGAGTACGGACCGTTCACAATTTCTTATGCAGTGACAAAACCGGAAAAAGCCACGGCCCTTTCCTATGAATATGATGCCGATAAAGGTCTTATATTGAGATGGAGAACTGCTGCCAAATGTACCGGATATAAAATTTATTCTTACGATGAAGCAACCTCTGACTATACAAGAATCGGTACGGTAAAATCAAATACAGGTGAATTTACGGTGCCTGAAAAATATAAAGATGAAACATGCTTCATGGTAAGAGCTTATGTTACTTACGGAGATATCACAACCCATGCATCATATTCTGACCATTTGACGATATCTGAAGAACTTGTTGCTCCGTCAGATCTCAAACAGTCAGGGATTACCTCGGGCGGTTACACTCTTTCGTGGAGTGGCTCCAAGGCTGCTGAGAGCTACAGGGTTTACAGATATATCCCTGAAACTAAGACTTATATAGCTATTGGTGAAACGGATAAAACCCAAATTGTTATTAACGATGTTGAACCGGGTTATCTGTGTGCATACAGAGTAAAAGGCTTCAGAACGGTAAACGGCGAAAGAGAATATTCCGGCTGGTCAGAGGCATTGTGGGCATTGTTGCCAACATTGAAACCGGTAAAAGTTGTGTCATCTGAGGTTAAAAGAGACAGTATTACATTAAGCTGGGACAAGGTTAATAACGCACAGAAATACCGTGTTTACCGTTATTGTGAAGACAATAAAAACCTTGCTCTTATTGATGAAACTTCAGACACATCATTGGTTATTACAGGTCTGGAGCCTGATACAGAGTATAAGCTTTATATTTCTGCAGTTGTTGAGGGCAGGGGAATGAGCTTTGAAAGTGAGATGTCCGAAACTGTTAATGTAAAAACATCGGATTTACCGCCTGAAGTTGCAGTTGTTGACGGCATTAAAGCTACCGATAATACTCTTGACTCAGTAACTGTTTCATGGAATAAAGTTCCTGATGCTGAGGGCTACAGAGTATATCAGAAAAAGTCAGGAAAATGGAGTCTGATTGCGAAAACAGAAAATAACACATATGTGTGTAAGGGACTTGCTTCGGGAAAGAAATATCAGTTTACCGTAAAAGCCTACACGTACTATGAAGGTAAAACGGTGATGTCCCCGAAATATATAACCTTTACAACGGTTACACGGGCAGCAAAGCCTTCTTCCGTAAAGGCTGTAAGCATCGGCACTTCATCGGTTATACTCGAATGGAACAAGGTTACGGGTGCAACAGGTTACAGAATTTATGTGAAAGAGGGCTCTTCCAAAAAATGGAAAGCCGTCAAGACTCTCACTTCAAATCAAACTACAGTATCAAACCTTAAGGACTGCAAAAAGTACACCTTTGCCGTGAAGCCTTATATAAAAATTTCTGGTGAGGTGTTCTGGAGTGAGTATACAACTCTGAAACTGACAACCAAGCTGAAAAATTCAAGCGCAAAAGCGGTGTCAAATGCCAAAGGTACAGCTACGGTAAGCTGGGTTGATATCGGTAACGAGCAGGGATATCAGGTATGGTATTCCACCAGGTCGGACTCCGGATTTACAAAAATATCGAACTATAAAGCTGATACGGTTAAAATCAATAAAAAAGGTCTTACAAGCGGCAAAACATATTACTTCAAGGTCAGGGCCTATACCAAGCTGGACGGTAAATATGTATACAGCGCTTACAGTAACATTGTAAAAGTGAAAATAAAGTAAAATCACATTTCTTTTGCTAAAAAATTCAACTAATTTTTATTTTATTATTGACAAAGCGCGTCGACATCTATATAATGTTATCGTTAATATGAGGTGAGTTATGTTTATAGAACTTGAAAGTTTGTTTAACGGCGGCATTGAGGCCATACCCGTAAGCTGTGAATTTGATTTTTCCAAGGAAGAGTTCAGCGGTGTGTTTCCATTCACAACACCTGTAAAGCTTGAAGGTGAAATCAAAAATTCAGCAGGTATTGTTACTGTTGATGCGCTGATTACTTTCAGAATTGATATCGTCTGTGACAGATGTGCCGAAAACGCAAGTCTTAGTTTTGAGGTGCCGATGAATCACGGACTTGTATCCGAACTGAATGATGAAGAAAATGATGACTACATTCTTGTTGAGGATATGAAGCTTGATATCAATGAACTCACTTTAGAAGACATTTATCTTGCACTTCCTGCAAAGCTTCTTTGCAAAGCTGACTGTAAGGGCGTTTGTCCTCAGTGCGGTGCAAACTTAAATGAAGGTCCTTGCAATTGCAAAAAGGAAATTGACCCTCGTTTTGAGGCTCTTTTGGATTTGCTGGACGATTAAACAGTTAACTTTTATTATCATTATAAGGAGGTGCTGGAAGATGGCAGTACCAAAGAGAAGAGTATCAAAGGCAAGAAGAGATAAGAGACGTTCAAATGTGTGGAAGCTCGACGCTCCGACACTTGTAAGATGCAAGCAGTGCGGTGCATA
>JAZSHC010000035.1:0-53530 GCA_045533065.1 Acutalibacteraceae bacterium | reverse complement strand
GTTTGTTTCAGAAACATCAAGCTATGACGGAACAAACACAACAGACCCCGTTCATCACATGACTGCAATGGATCCTCTCAACCTTGCAACAATCAATGCTGATCCTATTAAAATTACAAGTGCTGAAATGAGCTACTCAGGCGCAACAACAAAGCTTACAGTTGACGCACAGGGCAGACTTATCAAGCTTGAAAACACCCTTCCTCTTGAAGGCAGCGGTACAGGCGGCATGGGTCCCATCAAGGCAACAATCGGTCTTGCAGGCCAGATGGATTCTGTTTACACAATGCAGTATCAGTAAGAATCAATTTATATGAATAGCTCCAAAACTGCCGCACTAATAGTGTGGCAGTTTTGTGTTGAAAAACAATTTATATTCAAAGCGGCTCTATTTTCTGCACGGTTCAACAAAATTGACAAAAGGTATTGACTTTTTATAAAAAGTATTGTACTTTAGATAAGTAAATGACTATTTATTTTAGCCATTATCATAATGTGAAAATGCATATTTTGAAAGGGGTTTAATAACCAATGAAAAAAGAAATGAAGGTTATTGTTGCCGCACTTGTTGTTCTCGCAGTGTTTCTCAGCGGTGTAGTTGTCGGCACAATAAACGGTGGACTTGTTACAATTCAGATGTCAGGCAGCTCAGGTTCATCAACTCCCGTTGATGCAACTCAGGCTCCCACAACAACTCAGGCTCCTCAGGGTGGTGGCACAACCACAACAGCAGCTCCCCAGGGTGGCGATACAACCACAACAGCAGCTCCTCAGGGCGGTTCATCATCAGTTCCCGGAACTCCTGCTGAGGCTTGTGCAGCATACTGCAAGGCTGTTAACGATGCAAAGGCATACACAGGCAATGCAACTGTTCGCAGAATCGAACAGATCGACGTTGGTGTTGACAGCTGTTCAGTTGGCGCTCTTCAGAGTACACTTGACAAGGTTGTAAGAAGCTTCATCAAGAGCTCAGACGAAACATTTGAAATGGTTAACGGCTCATATCAGAATGACAGCGGTGAAACCAGAACAATGAACGACAGACTTTATCCCGGTGGAAGAAATGTTACCGTTGCAGAAGCAAACGTAACTTCAGCAACAGCAACAGCAACCCCCGATGGCGGTTACACTGTTACACTTAAGTTCCCCGCTGAAACATCAGTTTATGATAACGGCAGTGTTCTTTCATCACCCACAAATCACCTCACAGCAGTTGACCCCCTTGACCTTGCAACTCTTAACCTTGATCCCGTTAAAATTGTTAAGGCTGATATGACATATCCCGGTGCAACTCTTGACGCAACAGTTAACGCTGAAGGCAAGCTTGTAAAGCTTCACATCAACCTTCCTCTTAAGGGTACAGGTAGTGCAAAAATCGGCCCTGCCGGTCTTGACCTTGGCGTAAGCGGATTCATGGATACAACCTTCGAAATCACTTACAAATAATTCAGATATGTAAACCAAGGGGCTGTCGTTGGCAGTCCCTTGTTCATTTAAGAAAGGAGAAAGCGTATGAAGAAATTAGGAGCACTTCTTGCCCTTGGTGCAGTTGCAGGAACCGGTTTTCATTTTGCAAACAGTTATCTGCATAAGGCTCTTGTTGAAAGACATTTTAAGGTGCCTGATGCTGTGTCAAAATTCATCACTGAATCAGGTGAAAGTGACATGGATGCAGTGCGAAAAGCCAATATGCAGTGGCTTTTAGATTACGGTTTTGAGCTTCACAGCATTATAAATGACAGAGGTCATAAGCTTCAGGGTTATCTTATGAAGCCTGAAAAGCCTTCCGATGTTTATGTTTTCGGCTCCCACGGTTACAGAAGTGACGGTAAGGGAGAATGGTGCCATTTCGCAAAGCATTATGTTGAGGAATTAGGCTATAATCTGTTTTTCGTCGACCACCAGGCAGCAGGTGAAAGCGAGGGAGAGTATATCGGCTTTTCATCCCATGAGTCAAAAGATTGCCTTAAATGGCTCCAGTATATGACCTTTACCTTTGGCAGAGATATTCAGATTATTCTTCACGGTATTTCAATGGGCAGCACAACAGTTATGCTTATGAGTGGCAGTGATGAGCTGGTGCCCAATGTTAAATTCACAATTGCTGACTGCGGATTTACCTCCGCAATGGATGAATTTACCTATAAAATCGAAAGCCTGAAGCTTCCCTTTAAGCCCCTTGTACCCTTTATCAATTCAATTAATATAAGCAAGGCGGGATACGATTTCCAAAAGGATACAAATGCTCTTGAGGCTGTGTCAAATGCAAAAGTGCCCATGCTCTTTATTCACGGTGCAGAAGATAAGTTTGTACCCACGCATATGGTATATCTTCTTCATAATGCCTGCAATGCACAGTACAAGGATATTCTCATTGTGCCCGGTGCGGACCATGCACAAAGCTACCATACTGACAAGAAATCCTATGACGGAAAAATTGATGAATTCGTAAAAAAATTTGTAAATGAAACAGTGGCTGTTTGATAACAGCCACTGTTTTGCAATATTATTGCTTGTTAAGGGGGATGAATACTCTCATCTGGGTTTCACCTCTGTTTGCCCAGAGGTAATATGGGATTGCCTTTGCAGTGCAGGGAGTCTCCTTCGGCTTGGTTGAAGAATAAAGGTTGTCTGTATGCTCAATTCTTATAGCTTCAAGCTCGAGCATAACAGTTTTTCCTATGAACCCGTCTTCATAGCTTTTAATGGCGCAACTGCCTTTTTCCTTAAGTCTCAGTGACAGAACATCTTCCCTGTTATCTGTTCCCTCAAAGCAGTAAACGATGGGCCCTCTTGTCACGCAGGCAAGGCCTGAAAGAGAGGGTATTTTTGCCGAAGGATAAATAATTTTAACTGTATCGTCAAGTCTTAGAATGATCTCGTCACCGTCGTTGACGGTTATGTAGGCGTAACCGTCAACGAGCTGACAGTCTGCTTGCTCACCGTTTATAAGAAGGGTGTGACTGTCACTCCACCCGGGAATGCGTACAGCCATTCTGCCACCCTTTTCGGCTTTGTATTTCACAGTGAAATCATAGGGGTATCCCGTTTCACATTTAAGCTTAACACCGTTTCTGAAGCTTACCTCTCCCTCTGCATAAAGATGACAGTAGGCAGTTGAGTCATTTTCACCGTAAGCATATTTTCCGAAGGATGAAATAAGTCTTGCAACATTGGGAGGACAGCATGCACAGGTGTACCATGCAGGTCTTTGTGCAAGGGTGTGACGGTGGGTGACCGCTTTTTCTGAAATGCCGGGTATAACCTCAAGGGGGTTCACATAAAAGAAGCGCTTACCGTCCTTCTGCATGCCTGCAAGAACAGTGTTGTAAAATGCCTTTTCCATGATGTCGGCATATTCTGCTCTGACTTCACCCTGAAGCATCTGTGAGGCAAACATCATAAGACCTATTGATGCACAGGTTTCAGCATAGGCTGTGTCTGACGGTAAATCATAGTCTACGGTGAAGGCTTCTCCGTGTACCGTTGAGCCGATTGCTCCCGTTATGTACATTCTTTTTTGTGTGATGCTGTTCCAAAGTGTGCGGCAGGCATCCTTAAGCTCTTTATCATCACAGGTGTGAGCAAGGTCTGCCATTGCAGTGTAAAGATAAACTGCACGCACAGCGTGTCCCACTGCATCCTTCTGCTCCCTTACGGGTGTGTAGCTTTGCTGATAGTGGTGATTTTTTCCGTCGCCGTTCCACACAGTCCAGCTTCTTTGCTGTCTTTCTTTTTCGTAGTAGTGAGGGTCGGCCCCTCTGATATCAACAAAATGCTCTGCCAGACGGAGCATTTTTTCATTTTTTGTAAGACGGTGCATTTTCATAAGAGCAAGCTCAACCTCAGGGTGCCCCGGGTATCCCTTGTGCTGTCCCTCAATAAAAATCCTGAAAATATGCTCTGCGTTCTTCTCCATGACCTTAAGAAGCTTATCCTTACCTGTTGCTTCATAATATGCAGTGGCGGCCTCCATCATGTGTCCTGAGCAATAAAGCTCATGGCCTTCAAGGATATTTGTCCAACGTTTTTCCTTGTCCTTGATTGTGTAATAGGTGTTGAGATATCCGTCACTGTCCTGAGCATCTGCAATTATGTCAATGAGTCTGTCGGCAGTTTCTTCAAGCTTTTCATCGGGGAAAACCGCAAGGGAATAGGCAACAGCCTCAATCCATTTTGCAGCATCACTGTCCTGAAACACCATACCGTAAAAACCGTCTCCGATGTCTTCGTTTCTGAGAGCCTTTGCGGCATTTCTGAAATTTTGTATAACATGGCTTTTTTCGGTACCCTCTGCTTCGTCACAAAGAACAGTATACTGATAAGGAATAACAACATCCTTGATAAGCTTCTGATATTGTCCGATAAAGTCTGTGCCGGGGGAGTATGAGTTTACGGGAATCTGATTGAAAATCTTCATTTTTGCACCGCCTTTTGACTTTTCATCAATTATATCACAGTCGGAACAAAAAAGATATAATAAATAATATTTTCTGTCATTGTATTACACACTTAGTTTACACATTATTCATATTATATTGCTATACTTAACTATAATTGCCTAAGTATGCAAAAAAACTAAATCTGATATAAAATAAATTCAAGATAAGAAAAATAAATCCGGAGGTAAAACACCTTGATTCAACTATTGAAACATCTGAAAAAAATCAAAGGTTCAGCAGCTGCAGCTATGCTGTTTGCTGTTTTGTCGCAGGTTGGAAGTCTTGTTCTGCCACTTCTTATGAGCATGATTATAAATAACGGTATACGCAACGGTGACACTGAGTACATAAAGAAAATCGGTATAATCATGATGGCAATTTCAGGCATTGCGGTTATCATTGCAGGATTCAACAGCTACTATTCCAGCAAAACCTCAGCTTCATACGGAAAACTTCTTCGCAGGGAGCTGTTTTTGAAGGTTGAATCTCTTTCACAAAGGGATATTGATATAATCGGTACTCCGTCCCTTATCACAAGATGTACAAATGATGTAAGAGTAATTCAGGATTTTGTGCTTATGGGCCTTCGCATGATTGTGTCTGCACCCATTATGCTTGTGGGCGGCATTGTTATGGCGTTTATTATGAATCCCAAGCTTTCAACAATAATTTTTGCCGTTGTGCCGGTTATCGGTGTTATTGTGGGAATCGTTCTTAAGGTTGTTATGCCCCTTTTCAGAAAAAGGCAGAAGCTGGTTGACTCAATCAACCGTTTTATCAGAGAAAAGCTTTCAGGTATCAGAGTAATCAGAGCTTTTAACAGAAGTGAATTTGAAGATGAACGCTTTGAAAAAACAAATAAGGAGCTTTCTGCCCTTACCCTTAAATTCCAGCGCCTTATGTCAGTGCTTATTCCCGCCTGTATCGTGCTTATTATTACAGCTCTTGACCTTCTTATTGTTTTTGCAGCGAAGAATCTTGATAAGCTTGACTACATAACACAGGCACAGGAGCTTACAAATGCAATAGGCAATCTGCAGGCCTTTGTTGTTTACATGATTATGATTGTTTTTGCCTTTACAATGGCGGCGGCAATGTTTGTTATTGTACCAAGGGCAAGAATTTCCGCAAAAAGAATTGTTGAGGTGCTTTCAATTGAGCCTTCCGTAAAGGATCCGCAACAGGCAAAGGCAATTGATGAAAGCAAAAAAGGTACGGTTGAGTTCAGAAATGTAACCTTCGGATACGAAAATATCAATAGCCCGTCACTGAAAAATATCAGCTTCACTGCAGAAAAAAACAAGGTTACAGCCATTATAGGCGGTACGGGAAGCGGTAAATCAACAATTGTAAACCTTGTTACAAGATTTTATGATGTTGATGACGGACAGGTGCTTTTTGACGGTGTTGACGTAAGAGATCTTAAGCAGGAGGACCTTCATTCAAGAATCGGATATATTTCTCAGAAGGCATGCCTTTTCAGCGGCTCTGTCAGGGATAACCTTCTTTACGGTGATGAAAACGCGAGCGAAGAAAGACTCCGCAAAGCACTTGAAATTTCTCAGGCTGCAGAATTTGTTGACAGAATGCCTGACGGAATTGATTCCTTTGTCAGTCAGAGCGGTACAAACCTTTCAGGCGGACAGAAGCAGCGCCTTTCAATTGCAAGAGCGCTTACAAGAGATGCTGAGGTTTATATCTTTGACGACACATTCTCAGCTCTTGATTTCAAAACGGATGCAGCTTTGAGAAAAGCTATAAAAGAAAACATCGATGCAACGGTTATTATTGTAGCTCAGCGTGTGGGAACAATCCTTGATGCTGATAAGATTATTGTTCTTGACCAAGGAGAAATCGTGGGCATGGGCAAGCATGCAGAGCTTATGGAAAGCTGTGATGTTTATAAGGAAATTTATTTCTCACAGATTCAAGGGGAGGTGGAAGCATGAGTAAAAAAACACCCCTTAAACAAACTGATAAATTTGATAAGTATGCACAGTACCGTGACCACAGTCACAACGAAAAGGAAAAGCCTGAAAATTTCGGCAAAACCTTCAGAAAGCTCCTCAGCCTTCTGAAAGGCAACGAGGTTATGGTTGTCCTTACAGTTATTTTTGCCGCAGCAAGTTCATTTCTCAGTATACTCGGCCCTGAGTATCTGGGCGATATAATAGACGTGCTTGACAAACAGGTAAAAATCAAGCTTCAGGCAGGAAGCATGAATTTTGAGCCCATTTATGACATTCTCAAAACAATATTCTTTATTTATCTCGGATCATCGGTTCTTGGTTTTTTCCAGCATTACATAATAGCAGGTGTTGTGCAGAAGCTTATAACAAAGCTCAGAGGTGACCTGAACAGTAAGCTTTCAAGGCTTCCGCTTTCTTACTATGACAGTCATAACAAGGGTGATATTCTTTCACGAATCACCAACGATATGGATAATATCAACAACACAATGCAGAACAATCTTATTCAGATTATCACATCCGTTGTAACCTTTGTCGGTGTGTTCGTGATTATGATGAGACTCAGTGCTTCTCTTTCACTTACAAGCCTTATGCCTTTCCCGGTATGCTTTGTGATTGCCATGGTTGTTCTTAAATTTTCAAAATATTATTTCAGACGTCAGTGGAAGGTGACAGGTAATGTAAACGGTCACATTGAAGAAATGTTTACAGGTCACAGAATTGTCAAGGCTTACGGCCATGAAAAAACGGCAATTGAAGAGTTTGATATTATCAACGAGGAGCTTACTGAGGCGGGAAGAAAAGCTCAGTTTTTCTCAGGCCTTCTTTCGCCGCTGATAAATTTTGCAAATAATGCAGGTTATGTGATTATTTGTGTAATAGGCGGTTATCTTATTATTAACGAGCAGGCGCAGGTCGGTGATATCGTAACCTTTATGACCTACACGAAGCTTCTCATGCAGCCTATCACAGACCTTTCAAACATTGCCAACAATCTTCAGTCATCTCTCGCCTCTGCAGAGCGTGTCTTTTCCGTTCTTGAAGCTGAGGAGGAAGATGCCGATATCACAACTGATAAAGTGATTGAAAGCGCCTCATCAGTACAGTTTGAAAATGTGGACTTTTCATATGTTCCGGAAAAGCCTGTTATCAGGAATTTCAGCCTTAATGTCAACAAGGGTGACCTTATTGCAATTGTAGGTCCGACAGGTGCAGGTAAGACCACTATCGTGAATCTTCTTATGAGATTTTACGAGATTCAAGGCGGCTCAATTAAAATTGACGGTAAAGATATCAGAGAAATATCGAGAAAGAATCTTCGTGAGCACCTTGGAATGGTACTTCAGGACACCTGGCTGTTTGAAGGCACGGTAAAAGACAACATTATGTACGGCAGACAGAACGCAACAGAGGAAGAATTTCTGGAAGCTGTTGAAGCAGCACAGGTTAACACCTTTATTAACACCCTTTCAGATGGGTTCAACACAGTGCTTGAAGAAGACGGAATAAATCTGTCACAGGGTCAGAGGCAGCTTATTACAATTGCAAGAGCGATTCTCGCTTCTCCGGATATCCTCATTCTTGACGAAGCTACATCTTCCGTTGACACCAGAACAGAAGTGCAGATTCAGAAGGCAATGCAGAATCTTATGAAGGGCAGAACCAACTTTGTTATCGCTCACAGGCTTTCAACAATCCGTGAAGCAGACATGATTCTTGTTATGAAAGACGGTAGAATTGTTGAAACCGGCAAGCATAAGGAGCTTATGGCTAAAAACGGCGACTATGCTGAGCTTTACAATTCACAGTTTGTGGAATAAAAACTTATATATATCAGGCAGATTTTCTGCCATACCGGTTCAAATCCGTACTTTTGTTTTTCAGGAGGAAAGATGAAGCTTATCACACTTAATAACGGACTGAGAATATTCCTCAATCCCTGCAACACATTGCGCTCGGCAATTGTTGGGGTCTGGGTCGGAAGCGGCTCACGTTATGAAACGCAGGAGAATAACGGAATTTCCCATTTCATTGAGCATATTGTTTTCAAGGGAAGCAAAAAAAGAAACGGATTTGAAATTGCTGAGGGCATGGATGAAATCGGTGCTCAGGTCAACGCCTATACAACGAAGGAATATACCTTCTATTATGTCAAGGCCCTTGACTATCAGATTCTTAAGGGCGCAGACATTCTTTTTGATATGATATGTAACCCTGCCCTTAACGAAAATGACATTGAAACGGAAAAAGGCGTTATTATTGAAGAAATTTCAATGTGTGAGGATGATCCTTCCGATGTTTGCTATGAAGTGAATGAAAGTGCTGTGTTTGACGGTACAAGCCTTTCGCTGCAGATCCTCGGCACAAGGGACACGGTATCTTCATTCAAAGCTGAGGATATCAGAAATTATATGGCAGAAAATTATCTGCCGGAAAGAACAGTTATAGGTGTAAGCGGCAGCTTTGACGAAGAAGAAATGCTTGAAATGATAAAGGAGTATTTCGGTCCGTTAAAGCAGAAAAATAAACCTCTTTCTTATTACCCGGTCCCTTTTAATCAGACATATGCATTGAAAAATATGCCAACAGAACAGACCCACATTATGCTTTGCTTCAACGGTGTTGGCATTGAGGATGACGACCTTTATCCTCTTCAGCTTGTAATGTTTATTCTGGGAACAGGTACATCCTCCCTTCTCAATCAGAGAATAAGGGAACAGCTCGGATTGGTATATTCAATCGATTCATGGCTTGGCAGATACATGGGCGGAGGTTATATCGCGGTTTCAATGAGCCTTCAGGAAAAAAGTGAAGAAAAAGCAATAAAGGAAACCGTGAAAATAATTGGTGATTTTACTTCGGTTGTATCTCAGAGGCAGGTAGATATAGCAAAGGAAAAGCTGATTTCAAGTCTTATTATGTCAAGGGAGCATCCTCAGTCAAAATTCTCCTCTGAGGGCAGAAATCTCCTCATGATTTCAAAGGTTATTGAGGATGACGATATAATAAACAAAATTAAATCAATAACACTTTCAGAAGTTAAAGCCGTGGCTGAAAAGTATCTGAAGCTCAACGAAATGTCCTTCACGGCTGTTGGTAAAGTGAAAGAAAAATCCGAATATGAAAAAATTATTTCTCAAGGAATAAAAGAAGGCGATTTAAAATGAGTGTTATCTCAAAGGCAAAAAGAATAGTCATTAAGGTGGGTACCTCCACCCTTACATACGAAACAGGAAAAATAAACATCAGAAGAATGGTGAAGCTTTGCAGTGTTCTTGCAGATTTGCACAATTCCGGCAAGGAAGTTGTTCTTGTAACATCGGGAGCAATCGGTGTTGGTGTGGGCAAGCTGGGGCTTAAGGAAAGACCGAAGGATATCCCCGGCAGGCAGGCGGCTGCAACAGTGGGACAGTGTGAGCTTATGTTCATGTATGACAAGTTTTTCGGTGAAAACGGAGTAAAGACCGGACAGCTTCTTATCACAAAAAGTGACATTGAAAACAGCCAGAGAAGAGAAAACCTTGAAAACACCTTTGAAAAGCTTTTTGAGTATGGTGCTGTTCCCATAGTCAACGAAAATGACAGCGTTGCAACAGAAGAAATAGTATACGGTGATAACGATTCCCTTTCAGCTATTGTGGCAACACTCATAAAGGCAGATGCACTAATCATCCTTTCTGATATTGACGGACTTTTCGATGAAAATCCCAATGAAAACCCGGACGCAAGGCTTATTCCTGTTGTGAAGGAAATTACCGATGAAATAATTGCTCTTTGCGGGGGTGCAGGAAGTGAAAGAGGAACAGGCGGTATGGTTACAAAAATTCATGCAGCAGAAATTGCCGGCAAGGCGGGCATTCCGACTGTTATAATGAACGGTACTGCTCCTCAGGACATATATAAGCTTATCGACGGTCATTCCGTAGGAACAATTTTTACTTGTTAAGGCAGGTGCGTAAAATGCTTATTCAACTTGGAATCAATGCAAAAAAAGCAGAAAGAATCCTTTCTGTTGCTTCTTCTGAAACTAAGAACAAGGCACTTTCGGCAATAGCAGAGGCATTGGAAGAAAACAGTGATTACATAATTTCACAAAACGAATCGGATATAGCGGCGGCAAGGGAAAAGGGTATGAGCGAATCAATGATTGACCGCCTTTCTCTTGATAAAAAAAGAATAAAGGCTATTGCTGATGCGGCAAGGGAGCTTATCATGGCTGAAGACCCCGTCGGAAAGGTTATTTCAGGAACAAAACGCCCTAACGGTCTTGTTATTGAAAAGGTAAGTGTGCCCCTTGGCGTTGTGGCTGTTATTTTTGAAGCAAGACCCAATGTAACTGTTGACGCTGCAGTGCTTTGCCTTAAAAGCGGAAATGCCGTGATACTCAGAGGCGGCAAGGAAGCAATCAACTCCAACAAAGCCATGACCTTAATTATGAGAAGGGCAGTGTCACAGGCAGGTCTTCCCGAGGACTGTATTCAGCTTGTTGAAGATACCACAAGAGATTCGGCAACTGCGCTGATGAAAATGACAGAATATGTTGATGTTCTTATCCCAAGAGGCGGTGCAGGTCTGATTTCCTCCTGTGTTCAGAATTCAACAGTACCTGTTATTGAAACAGGTACGGGCAACTGCCACATATACGTTGATAAATTTGCAGATGTCAATATGGCGACTGAAATTATTTTTAACGCAAAAACATCCAGACCTTCCGTTTGCAATGCTTGTGAAAGCCTTGTAATTCATGAAGAAATTGCTGACAAGGTTCTCCCTCTGATAAAAGCAAGGCTTGATGAAAAGGGTGTAATCATTCACGGTGATGAAAAAACAGCTGAAATTATTCCCGATGTGATTGCCGCAACTGAAGAGGATTACGGTAAGGAATATCTCGGATATGAAATCAGCGTAAAAGTTGTTTCAGATATAAATGAGGCAATGGAACACATCATGAAGTATTCCAGCGGCCACAGTGAATGCATTGTAACGGAGAATTATACCGAAGCCCGAAAGTTCCTTTCTGTTATTGATGCGGCTGCAGTTTATGTCAACGCGTCAACAAGGTTTACTGACGGCGGAGAATTCGGTTTCGGTGCTGAAATCGGTATTTCCACACAAAAGCTTCATGCAAGAGGTCCTTTGGGACTTCCCGAGCTCACTTCACAGAAATATATAATTTACGGTAACGGTCAGGTGAGATAATATGGAACAGACTAAAAAAAGAAGTCCGTTAAGCTTTATTGTCGGCATTGTGGTGATTGTCCTCGCCGTAACGGGAATTTTCAGTATCATAGGTTCTGTTACGGATAAAATTGACGATTCTGTTAAACAGCAGGATGCCTTAAAATATGAGGAATTTGAAAAGTTTGTGGCACCTATAATTATGTATGACCCCGATACCTTTGATGATATTTCACTTGCAAACACTCAACAGCTTATAAGCATTGCAATATGGTCAATACTTGACAGCAATCCGGAACCGGATAAGTATGAATATACCGACGGAGGAATGCTTATGCCCAAAAAAGAGGTTGAAGACAAATTCAAATCTCTTTTCGGTGCTGATGTAAAATGGACCCATGAAACCGTTGACGGTGGCGGAATATATTTCACATACAGTGAGAGCCAGAAAGCATACATTATTCCTATTACGGGTGTTACCCCAATTTACACACCGGAGATTCTTGATATTTCCGAAAGACCAAGCACGGTTATACTCACTGTAGGTTATCTTGCCTCAACAGACTGGGCGCAGGACAGTGAAGGCAATATGGTTTCTCCCGAACCTTCCAAGATAATGAAAATTACCCTTGGAAAAAATTCTGACGAAAGCTACTTTGTACGTGCGGTTCAGTCGGCTGATTAAGGGATGAATTGTGAAAAACTGTTAAAAAAAGTATACAAAATTATTTAAAGTTGCATCTTTCCATTGACTTTTAATAAGAAAAATTATATAGTATATTCAGGGTATAATATCCTAAGTTATTATATTAAGTTGAATTTAATGAGGTAAATTTTAACTTGAAAAGAAAATTCAGGGAGGAAAGCTTATGAAAAAGAATATGAAAAAAGCTTTAATCATCATGGCAGTTGTTATCACTGCAATGCTGATGATGACTTTTGTATCGTCAGCCGTAACAGACTGCGGTGACGGTAAGCACCTTGTTAACACAAGAGTAATTGAGCCCACATGTGAAACTAAAGGTTACACAGAAAGCTTCTGTACTGTTTGTAGTAAGGTTCTCGGTACAAGCGACCACAAGGCAGAGCTGGGTCATGATTATGTCGGTGCTGATTGGAGCTATCATGCTGACGGTGATCATTTTGTTTATCAGGCAAGCTGTGCACGTAAGTGCGGTGCGGTTAAAAATGACGGCAAAATTTATTATTCCGTTGACTTTATCAACCCTTGGGTTGCCGATACATACTGTGAGGACGTAAAGTACACAAAGCTTGCTGAAACTTACAAGGAAGAAACAGTTGCATCCGCTTATGTTGCAGCAGGTGAATGTGCAGCTTCTCCCGATGTTACAGTTTCACGTATAAAGGATAAGGCTTACGGCAGATATAAATTCGCAGGCTGGACTTTAAGCAAAACAGATTCTGAGGACGCTCAGGCAGCTGTTATTGACCTTGCGGCAACACCTGTTAATGAAAACACTTCATTATATGCAGCTTTTACTGCTGATAAAGAGGTTTCTTATATCATTCAGTTCCGCAATGCAAACAATGCTGCTCTTACAAGAGAAATCAATGTGCGTCACGGACAGAAGGCTGATGATGACATCTTCAAGCCTCAGGGCGTTGATGAAAACGGATATACAGTTTATGCAAATCCTCCCACGATGGACGATTCAAACAGATATTACTATGTTTTCAAAACATGGAATATAGATATTAATCACATTTACGGCAACACAGGAATTGTGGCAGTATATTATGAAAATCCCAGAATTTATGAATATGTATTCTGTGATTTCAACGGTAACCCCTTAGGCGATGAATATACCGAATCCATCATTTACGGCGGAAGATCAAAGTTTTATTCAGACTCTTCATTTGCAACTCTTATGGCAAGACCCAAGGACCGTACATACATCTATGCATGGATGGGTGAATTCACTGCAAAAGACAGTATCCATCAGACATCCGTAAACGGTCTCACACCTCCTCCGGGAGCCCTTGATACAAGATTCAAGGATGAATCAAACTATAAGGCTATTGAACTCATCCCGAAATATGTAAAGAATCTTGTTGACTATGAATTCGATCTTACTGCGGTGATTCCCGCAACAGAAAATGACCCTGAATACTATCTTGACAAGATTATTGTTAACATCGTAAACAGCTCAGGTCAGCTTGTTGCAACAGGTATGACTCAAAATGTGAACGGTAAGGCTGTTTTCAAATGCTCAGTAAATGACAGCATTTATTATGATATTTCAGCTGTAACCCTTGATGAAAAGTACACAGGCTCAAAGCGCCTTGAACGTAACTTCATCTATGATGCAACCTACACAAAAATCTCAACAACAATTAATCTTGAACTCAGTCAGTCATTCATTGAAGGCAACAGATGTGGATGTATTCATCACAATACACTCATCAGACCCATCTGGGTAAGAGTTCTTAACCTGCTTTACAGATTCTTCAATGTTAAGTATGTATGCTGTGATGACATGTATGCAACTCTCGGTGACCTTCTTATCTACACAAAGTAATTCTTAAATATATTAAAAGGCTTCCGTCTTACGATGGGAGCCTTTTAACATTAATTTAACAAATGTTTTCTTTTATGTGCTATAATATAAAAAAGACAAAAAACTAACAAATGTCTCTTTTGAAACATAGGAGGAAATAATATGAATTTCAGTATCGAAACAATTCTTGGCATTCTCAATGCAATTATGGGACTTTTCAGAAAAATTATCGGTATTACAGGTGGAGAGCTTGATTTTTAATTAATGCTGAAAAGGGTTATATTTTCAAAAAATCTTCTGTGAACAATTAGCTTGCGGAAGATTTTTTATTTTTTTCAGTGGGACCACTTTACCTTACAGATATAAGTGTGATATTATAATAAAAAACAAAGGAGATTATAATCATGGACGCAATAAAAGCACTTTTTGAAGAAAATTTTCCCGCTGCATTTGCAACTGCTTGTCTTGCTGCTTACTTTTTCGGTATGGCGATAGTTTTTATCTTAAAGCCAATCAAAAATGCCGAAAGCTTTTCAATAAAGCCTGTTGACAATGCCGGTAAAACAGAAATCAGGGTATATTACGGCGGTATTTCATTTGCACTTGGAGCATTCCTTTTATATCTTGCTTTTGCAACGGGAACAGCCTTTTATTCCCTTGTGGGCGGAATGTTCTTTGCAACAACGGTTTTTGTAACAAGAACAATTTTCCTTTTTGTTGATAAGGGTTGGAAATGTCCTTATACAAAGCTTGCAATTCCGGCAGAGGGATGCTTTGTTATTGCTCTTTGGGTCTGCTGGTTTCTGGCAAAATAATTTTGTGCATTAAAAGGTGAGATTATGAAATATTCAGTTATACCTGAACCTGTTTCTTTTGAAATTCAATCTGATGAAATCTGTTTCACACTTACGAAGCTTTGTGAAATTGATGCCGCTGACGGAACGGAAAAATCTGAAGCTGAGCTTCGCCGCTTTTCAGAGGATTATTTTGAATCGGATATTCTGGGAACAGGCAAAGAGACTGTAAAGCTTTGCATCAGTGATGAAGAAGGCGAAAAAGAAGGCTATGTAATCACAGTTGAAAGTGATACTGTTACGGTAACAGGAAACGATGCTGCAGGACTTTTTTACGGCGTACAGACTCTGAAGCAGCTTTTGCTTCAGGGCGAAATGAAATTGCCACGCCTTAAAATAAAGGATTATCCAAGGTTTCCCACAAGGGGATTTATGCTTGACTGCGGCAGATATTTTTTTACAAAAGAAGCCGTATTCCATTTCCTTGATATGATGGCTATTCATAAGCTGAACGAGTTTCACTGGCATCTGAGTGAGGATCAGGGATTTCGCTGTCAGCTTGAAAATCAATTGCTTTTAACAGAAATCGGTTCGTACCGTTCACATACCAATTTCAATTCAACTCCTCATGAAGGCTATTACACAAAAGCCGAAATGAAGGAAATTATTGAATATGCCCACGCAAGATTCATAAAGGTTATACCGGAAATTGATACTCCGGGGCATGTTGTGAGCATGATTGCGGCATACCCGTTCCTTTCCTGCTTTGACAGAAACCTGACTGTTGCAACTCACTGGGGCATCAAGCACGATGTGCTTTGCATAGGTAAGGAAAGCACATTCACCTTTATGGAAAGTGTTTTTGATGAGCTGACGGAAATTTTTTGCGACGGTATCATTCACCTTGGCGGCGATGAGGTTCCCACAACACGCTGGGAGCTGTGTCCGCACTGTCAGAAGAGAATAAAAGAAGAGGGACTTGGTGATGTAAGTGACCTTCATACCTATTACCTTCAGAGAATGGCAGGATACCTTCAGAAAAAGGGCATAGAGGTGAGAATGTGGAATGACCGCAAAAAGGAAAGAATGGTTGATCCCACTGTTGCCTGGCAGCTCTGGAATGGTGATATGAAAGAAAGTGAAGCCGCCGAAGAAATAAACAAGGGCAGAAAATTTATAATGTCCGATGTGAATCATTATTATCTCGACCTGCCTTACGGAATTGTAAATTTAAGAAAGACTTATGAATATAACCCTGTTTATAAAGGTGTAACCGAAGAGAACAAAGGTAATATAATAGGTGTTGAAGCATGTCTGTGGTGTGAGTTCGTACCTTCAATGAATAAGGCTGTATTCTGCACATATCCCCGTCTTGGCGCCATAAGTGAAACTGCATGGACAAAGGAAGAAAAGCGCAATTATGACCGTTTTTGCCAAAAACTCAAGGGGTATTATAAGGTGCTTAATTTTTACGGTATTAATCCTGTAAAAGAAAAGGTTTATAATCCAAATCCAATAAGAGCTCTGGGTGGACGGCTTTATTGGGAAAGAAGAAAACTGTGCTGGGAAGGCCTTCATAACCTTATTGATAATTATAATGTTAGTAAGAAATACGGCAGAAGTACTGTACAAAAATGAATATTAACCAAGAAAAATAAAAAGTGATGAAGTGCCAAAAGCACTTCATCAGTTTTTTGGTATAATAACAAAAAACCGTCCCACCGGGACGGTTGTGAATCTCGATATCAATCTTCTTTGCCGACGAGCCAATTGATAGAAACACCAAGAACGTCTGCAATTGCAACAAGCTCATAATCACAAACACTTCTTATCTGACCCTCAAGCTTTGAAAGTCCTGACGCTGTAAGCTCAACGCCTCTGATCTGAAGTTGAGTGAGAAGGTCGATTTGCTTGATTCCTAATTCTTTCCTTTTTGCTTCAATTCTCGCACCAACGATGTTACGATCACCGAGAGCCTGTTTGCGGATTCTCATTTAACACACACCTCAAAAAAATTACAAAGTTCAGGCCATCTATGACCCGAGTTCCTTTACAATATATCATACAGTTGTATATTTTGTCAAGAATTATATGTAAGTTTTAATTAAAAAATTAAGAAATTTATTGTTTATTTTATACAAATTTGCTTTTTGGAAAAACAATCGAAATTTTTTCAAAAAAAACTATGGAATAATTGATAAAAGACTTTTTTTATTTTTTTAAAAGGAGTATAATTAAAAACATAATAACATTTTAGAAAGTGGGAGAGCGTTATGAGCAACACACTTGAATCCAGAAATCTGACAATGCTTGTAGATTTTTATGAAATGACAATGGCGAACGGATATTTCACTAATGGCATGAAAGATAAAATCGCTTACTTTGATATGTTTTTCAGAACCGTCCCCGATAAGGGCGGCTTTGCAATTATGGCGGGTCTTCGTCAGCTCATAGATTATCTTAAAAATCTCAGATTTACCCAGAAGGACATTGAGCTTTTCAAAAGAAAAGGCTTTAATGAAGATTTTATTGATTATCTGCGTGATTTCAGATTTACCTGTGACGTCTGGGCTATTCCCGAAGGTACACCTATTTTTCCGGGGGAGCCCATCATTACGGTAAAGGGTCCCGTTATTGAGGCTCAGCTTATTGAAACAATGATTCTTCTTACAATAAATCATCAGAGTCTTATTGCAACAAAAGCAAACCGTCTCAAAAGGGCGGCAGGAGACAGAACAATAATGGAGTTCGGCTCACGCCGTGCTCAGGGCTACGATGCGGCAATTTACGGTGCAAGAGCTGCCTATATCGGTGGCTGTGATGCAACTGCCTGCACAATTGACGAAAGAGATTTCGGCGTACCCGCAGTGGGTACAATGGCGCATTCATGGGTTCAGCTTTTCGGTGATGAGCTTGAGGCCTTCTGTGCTTATGCAAGGCAGTATCCCGATAACTGTACACTTTTGGTCGATACATACAATGTTCTCAAATCAGGTATTCCAAATGCAATTGAGGCCTTCAGAAGAGAAGTTCTGCCCCGCGGCTTCAGACCCAAGGGTATAAGAATTGACTCAGGCGACATTACATATCTTTCAATGAAGGCAAGAAAAATGCTTGATGATGCAGGCTTCCCTGATTGCAAAATCGTTGCAAGTAACTCACTTGATGAAATTATTATCCGTGATATGCTTATTCAGGGCGCTCAGGTTGACTCTTTCGGTGTTGGCGAAAGGCTGATTACTGCTGCATCAACTCCCGTTTTCGGCGGCGTATATAAGATTGTTGCTGTTGAAGAAGACGGAGAGCCGGTTCCCAGAATCAAGCTCAGTGAAAATGTTCAGAAAATAACAACTCCCTGTGCTAAAAAGGTGTACCGCCTTTTTGATAAGGAAAGCGGCAAGGCTATTGCTGACGTTATAACCCTTCTTGATGAGGAGATTGATGAAAGTAAGCCCTATGAGCTCTTTGACCCCAACTACACATGGAAAAGAAAGACAGTGACTGACTTTATTGCAAAGCCTCTTCTTGTTAAAATTTTTGACGGTGGTAAGAGCTGCTACGACAGTCCCGATATCAAGGATATCAAAAAGTATTGCAACGAGCAGGTTGCTACACTCTGGGATGAAGTAAAGCGCTTTGAAAATCCTCACACCTATTATGTGGACCTTTCACAGAAGCTCTGGGATGAAAAGAAGCGTCTGCTTGATGAATATTCAAGAAAAACAGTATGAGAAGTATAGAATATACCGTAACGGACTATTTTGACGGTAAGAAAATATTTAACTTTTTAAGAGGTCATGTCAAAATCTCCGTACGTCTTTTAAGAAGTCTTAAAACCACGCCTCACGGTATTATGCTCAACGGAAAACAGGCAAGGACAATTGATATTATTCACACCGGTGACAGGGTAGTGATAAATATCCCGGAGGACAGCACAACATCAATCCCCATAGATTATCCTCTTGATGTTGTTTTTGAAGACGATGACCTGCTTATCATCAATAAACCGCCTATGCTTCCCATGCATGAAAGTCACAACCATCAGGGTGATACCCTTGCAAATGCAGTTGCCGGTTATCTTGCGAAAAAGGGCAGGCCTGCAACCTTCAGAGCAATAGGCAGGCTTGATAAGGGTACTTCGGGGATTGTGGTCTGCGCACTTAATTCCCATGTGGCTGCAAGGCTTTCGGGCAAAATTAAAAAGCAGTATCTTGCTGTTGTGACGGGCAGCTACGACGAAGACGGAACGATCAACAAGCCTATTTATCGTCCCGACCCTATGAAAACCTACCGCACTGCAGATGACAGGGGAGATTATGCCGTAACTCACTATCACGTTGAGGAAAAAGGGGATAATTACTCTCTTATGCGAATTGACCTTGAAACAGGCAGAACTCACCAGATAAGGGTGCATTTTGCCTTTCTGGGCACTCCTCTTTACGGTGACAGAATGTACGGTACTGAGGATGAAAGAATCTGCCATCAGGCACTGCATTGTGAAAATCTAACTTTCGTTCATCCCGTTACAGGTGAGCAAATCAGTGTTAAGGCGAAGATGCCTGAGGACATGGAAAGCCTGCTGAAAGAATTAAGAGAACAACATAAAAAATAAAGCCGACACATTGTGTCGGCTTTATTTTTGTTATATTATTTGTTTTTCTTTGACATTTTTGCAGCTGCTTTTTCAGCAAGCTTTTCTTCTTTAAGAGCGATTTTTTCCATTTCAAGACGCTTCTGCTCGGCAAGCTGAGCCTCACGGGCTGCTTCTTCTCTTGCCTTTGCGGCTTCATACTGGTCTGCAAGTTCTTCAAGGTGAGTGTAGTTATCCTTTTCCTTAACTGTTTTTGCAGCATCAAGGTAAGCCTTAGCGGCACGGTTGAACTGAACATGCTTGTCCATTTCTTTCTTCGCATCATCCTGAGCCTGTGAGCGCTGCTTCTTTGTTTCCTTGATTTCAGCAGTGATTTCCTTGAGTCTGAAGGAATCCTTCTGCTTCTTGCATTCTGCCTGTTCAAGATAAAGAGCGTTGAGCTTTGCGTCGCATTCGTCTTCAAGGTTGTAAAGTGCTTCAAGTGCCTTGAAGTCAGGCTGAACAAATGAAGAGGAATCCTTATAATACTTGTTGATTGCCTTCTTTGATGAAAGCTTGCTCTGTGCAATTTCAATTGCGAAGGTACGAAGTTCTTTTTCTTCCTTAGTACCCTTAGGCATTGCTCTTGCTTCTTTAAGCTCAGCTGCAATGCTTGAAATATCTTCATTGTAAAGACCGATAAGACCTGAATTGTAAACCTTGAGACATGCGTTGTATTTTGCAATATATGTGCCCTTGTTGAACTTATCAAGCTCGTCGCATACCATCTTGGAAATTTCAATTTCCTCATTGAGTCTGAGAGCTTCTTTATAAGCTTTCTTGTCGGCTTTCTTGTCAGCTTTTGTAACTTCAACGGATGTTTTTTCTGCAAGAACTCTTGCTTCTCTGATAATATCAATAGCTTCAACAAGAGTTTTGTCATTTGTTACGCCGTTGCCGTAGTCTTCAAACATTGCACGGATTCTGAGAATACGGATAATACCCTTCTGGTCCTTTTCCTTAAGGTCATAGAAAAGGTAGGGAAGCATATTCATAAGAGCACCGAGTCCAGCCATAAGAATGAGGGCACCGATAATTTTTTCAAGAAGACCGGACTGACCGGTTGTAACGTCAAGAATATCATAGGGCTTTTCATAGCCGTTGCCTTCATAAATTCCGTAGCTTTCATAAACGAAGGGAAGAACGGATGAGGTAATAAGAGTTACAATGTTACCAATGGTCTGAACTGTGGCAAACATACCGTCGATTCTTTCACCGGTTCTGTACTGGTGAAAGTCACGGATATCTGCCTGAATTGCGGGAGTTGTAATCTGCTCAAAGGCACCGAAGAGCCAGTTGAGGTAAACACAAACTGCAAGCCAATAAATGCTTGTCTTGTTTATACCCATGGCAAGAATACAAACAATGTTCATTGTGTTGATGCCGATAAGAACCTTCTTTTTACCGAAAGCACGGATGCAGAAGGGAGCAAGAATCATACCCCACATTGAAGCGTTACCGATAACCGTGTTAAGGATACCCATAGTGGTACCGCTACAAGCGTGGCCGTAGTTGTATGTCCAGTTGATGATGTTACCGTAGGAGCCCTCAAGGAAGCCAAGCCAGCCTGCAAGGGAGATAATCCAGAAATACTTGTTTTTTGCAACGGACTTGAAGGAGTCGATAAAGCGTACCTGAATAACACGGGTTTTTGCCTGAACAATTTTTTCCTTGGTGTAACCGAAAACAAGAACGGTAAGAGCCATACCGAGAACAGCAAAAATGGGGTAAGTTACTCTATACAGCTTGATGTCATACATGTTGTTGTCAGTCAGATGCTGAGCAACGATGGGAAGGATGATGTTTGCAATTGAGGGAGCGAGAGAATAAACAACACTCTTGATTGCGAGAACATCAGTTCTTTCCTGGGTGTTAGGTGAAAGAACATGAATAAGGTTTGTGTATGCATCATTAAAGAAGTTGAAGAAGAACTGGAGCAAGAGGTTGAAGACAAGAATGATTGCACACTTGGCAATGTAACCGCCTTCAAAGCCCAGCATCTCCATGGGGAAAAGATTATATAAAGCATCGTATGGGAACCACACATAGCCGATTGCAATAAGTGCGGTTGGGATACCCATTGAAATAAGATAGGGTCTGTATTTGCCCGCTTTGTTTCTTGTGTTGTCAATCATATTTGCTCTGATTGCGGTCAGAGGAATATTTGCCAGAGTAGCAATTATGTAAAGGATATACATATGAGTGGGGGAGACACCAATTGCGCCACCGACGATCATATTGTTGATGTTAACAACAAGCTGATTACCCATGTAGATAAGGAAATATGCGCCAATACCACCGCCGGCATAAGCCACAATTTCCTTGAAGGTCATGTAACGTCCGGGCATAGGCAGATTCCAGTAAACACGGGCGTCAGAAAGAATGGTTTTTGCTTTCATTGCTAAATTATTTGTTTGTGCCAATTTTTTTACCTCCTTGTGGATAGTACGCTGCGATTATATAGAATAATGCACAGTCTTATACAAATATAGATTATACCATATCAGAACTTCATTTGCCATACTTTGGGATTAATTGAATTAAATTTAGCAAGTTCAACAAAGAGCAACTTGATTTTTAGTTCAATATGCTAAGCAAAAATGAAATACATATGTCACATTAAAAAGGACGCCCGTGGGGCGCCCTTATATACTTATTATATTCGTCGGGCAGATGTTTTCCTCTGCCACCCAATATTCCCTCAATTGCGCATTGCGAATTGTGAATTGCGAATTAACCTTTTGTTCCCTTTGCACCCTTTGTTCCGCCACCGAGCTTTACGCCCTGAAGTACATTTGAATCAAAGGTATAGGTGATGTTTTCCTCTTCTCTTTCTCTTTTGAGAGCAAAAGAAATCATCCTGTCAAGAAGCTCTGTATATTTAACACCGAGAGGCTCCCAGAGATAGAAGGAAAGTGATCCGGGAATGGTATTGATTTCGTTCAGCCAGATTTTTCCTGTTGCAGTGTCCATCATAAAGTCAATTCTTGAAACACCGTTACAGCCGAGACACTTGAAGGCCTTCACAGCCATCTGACGGATTTCATCTCTCTGTTCACCTGTGATATCGGCAGGGATTTTTCTTTTAAGAGTTGCCATACCCTTGCTGCCTGAAGAAGCGGACTTAACACCGCCTTTTGCACCCTTTGCCCCTTTTGAGGAGCCGTCACCGATGTATTTTTCCGTAAATGTGAGAATTTTATCTGATGAAACAGGCTCTTCACATTCTGAAGCCTCAGCTGTTTCATAATCACCGAGAACAGAGCAGTTAATTTCTTTAAGGTTCTGCACAGCTGTTTCCACAAGCACCTTTGTTGCATAATGGAAAGCAGTATCAAGTGAGTCAAAAAGCTCGCTTCTGTTTTCTGCCTTTGAAATACCGATTGATGAGCCAAGGTTTACAGGCTTTACGATTACAGGATAACCTATAGCAGTTTCAATTTCGTCAACAATTTTTTCGCTGTCCTCGTCATAGAGGTTAGCAGTATAGCATTTGCAGTCAAGTACGGGAATACCGTTATCCTTGAGCACGGTTTTCATAACATACTTGTCCATACCTACGGCTGAGGAAAGCACGTCACAGCCGACATAAGGTATATTGAACATTTTGAGGTAGCCCTGCAAGGTGCCGTCTTCAACATTTGTGCCGTGAACAACAGGAAACGCGATGTCGATATAATCAACTACACCCTTGGAGAACATTTTCTGAGGATACTTGATAAGCTGGGTTTTACCGCCCTCGTTTACCATAATAATTCTCTGGCTGTTTTTCAAAAGGGTGTTGATATCGGTATAGGATTCAATTTTGCCGATATCTTCACCAACATAGAATTCGTTGTTTTTTGTTATGTAAATGGGAATTACGTCATACTTGTCACGGTTGAGGTAACCCATTGCCTGAATTGCGGAAATTACGGAAATTTCGTGCTCAACGGTTTTGCCGCCGAAAAGAACGCCTACTTTTATTTTCATATCAGTTCACCTCTTAATAATTATCGGGAAGATCGTTTTCAAGAAGAATAATCTTCTTTTTGCCCTGAGAGTTGAGGGCATAAACATGGTCAAGGGCTTCGTTTATGGAGGAAGCAACAAAAATTTTGCTTTCATCGTATTTTTTATCAAGAAGACCTGCCTTGATGGGTACAGCCTGTTTTGCACCAACGAGTACAACATAGTCGCACACTGCGGCGGCATTTCTGCCGAATTCACGGTTGAGCTCATCCTGCTTCGGTCCCAGCTCAACCATACCGGGAGTGACAAGGATTTTATAACCGTCAAAAAGGCTGAGAGCTTCTAATGCTGCCTTTGTTCCGCTGGGGTTTGAGTTGTAAGCATCATCAATGATTGCCACATTGCCTTTGTCTGAAAGCTGAAGTCTGTGAGGTACGCCTTCAAGCTTTCTCACCTGACCTCTGAGGTCCTTGAGGGCAATGCCCATTTTGTGGCTGATTGCAATTGCGCCAACAATATTAAGCACGTTATGTCTGCCGATGAGCCTTGTGGAAAATTCTGCAGTTTCACCTTCGGGTGTTTTTACGGTGAAGGTTGTGCCTCTTTCAGAAACGGAAAGGTCATAGGCAACATAGTCAGCATCGCCTTCAACACTGTATGAAATATAAGGTCTGTCAGAACCGTGATCACGGATGTTTTCATCATCGCCGTTGAGGAAAAGCATACCGCCCTCGGGAAGAGAATCAGCAAGCTCAAACTTTGTGCTTTTCACTGCATCAAGGGTTTTGAAGGATTCAAGGTGCTGAGGGCCGATTGAAGTGATAACACCGTGCTGAGGGTGAACGATATCGCAAAGCTCCTTAATATCGCCAACCCATTTTGCACCCATTTCGCAAACAAAAATTTCGTGGGTTGCCTTCAGTGAGCCGCGGATGGTTTTGACAACGCCCATGGGGGTGTTGTAGCTTTCCGGTGTCATAAGCACGTTGTATTTGCTTTTGAGAAGAGTCGTGAGATAATATTTCACGCTTGTTTTACCGTAGGATCCGGTGATGCCGATAATTTTAAGGTCGGGACACTGACGCAGCATTTTTTTGGCATCGTTTGTGTAATATCTGTTGATGCTCAGTTCAACAGGCTTATTGATAAGGTTTGCAACAAGGCACATAACAGGTGATATACCAAAAAGAAGTGCAAGTGCTGTAAGAAGATATGTTTCGTGGAAGGGCTCTGCTCTGAAGCTGAAATAAGCTGCAACAGCTATAACAACAGTGTAGAGAACCGTTTGTGTAAAAAGCATCCTTTTTACTCTCGGGGTATAAACAAGGGGCTTCTTTGCCTTTTTAGGCTTTGAAACGGGAATGGCAACCAAAAGAAGAACAAGAAGTGCAACGGACTTGATAAGTATGTTCATTTTGAAAAGCACACAGATAAGCATAAGCACTGAAACTGTTGCATGGGAAAGATATTTTCCCGTGTTTTCCTTTATCCATTTTGTGTGGGTGTCGAAGCGGTAGGAGTTGAGCTGAAAAAAGTGCATTGAATCAATTGCACTCATGGCTGTCGGCACAAAGAATACCGCAACACAGGCAATAACTGTAATCAGGTTAAGCATATTATTAAAATCCTTTCTTAAAGCTGGATATTCATAAATGAGGCTAATACTCTGCCGAACTGTTCTCGGCACTCAAGGAAGGAGTAATGACCTGCACCTTCAAATTTAACAAGACCTGCTTCAGGCATAAGCTTTTCCATAAGCAGTGCGTCTGAAAGTGGCGTTGCATCGTCAAGGGTACCCCATACAAGAAGGGTTGGCGCCTTCACATTTGGCATCAGCTCTGTCAGGTCCTCATTAACAACCTTAACAAGGGTCTGGCGCATAACGGGTGATGCTGCGTTGTAGTCTGCCGAACCGTTCTTTTTGCGAAGATTTTCCAAAGCATCGGGGAACATCTTCTGTACGGGGGCAGAGGAATAAATGCTTTTTGTAGCTTTGTATATTTTTTGTTTTGTTTTTTGCTTAAGAGTTTTTTTGGGCATTACACCTGCCGAGTCGATAAGGATAACCTTTTCAATTTCAAAGGGCAATTCCCTTGAACAAAGCTTGATGATAACTCTGCCGCCAAAGGAGTGGCCGATGAGAGTTATCTTCTCCGGTTTATATTCACTGAGAAACTCAAGCACAAAATCAACATAATCGTCTACACACCAGGGCTCATCCGGCTCTGCACTTTCGCCGAAGCCGGGCATATCCATCGCCAGCACACGGTATTTTTTTTCAAGTATGCTTATCATGTGCTCGTGAAGGGTAATGTTGCTGCCCCAACCGTGGAGAATAACAACAAATTCACCGTTGCCTCTGTCGGTGTAATTTATATCAAGACCGCCGATATTTTTTATCAAAGTCTTTCATTCCTTTCAAAAGTATGATTCTGTTTGCAAAAATCAGTTGAGCATATTAACCCATACTAAAACAGTATATCACAAAAGAATCCGGATTTCTATATCAAAGCAGCAATTATTCTGTTTTTTACAAAATTATTTATATTACTATTTATTTTTTCGGCTTTTATGGTAAAATATATATGATATCTCACAAAAGGAGAAGATGAAATGGCTGATATAATCATTATAGGCGGAGGTCCTGCAGGTCTTACTGCGGCGGTATACGCTGCAAGAAGCGGAAAAAGCGTTCTGCTTTTTGAAAAGCTTTCTTACGGGGGGCAGATTTCAAAAAGTGCAAAGGTTGAAAATTATCCTGCAGTTGCCGCAATCGGCGGAGCAGAGTTTTCGATGAATTTATATAATCAGGCTAAAACCTTCGGCTGTGAATTCAAAAATGAAAAGGTTCTGTCAGTGATTGACGGTGAAATAAAAAAGGTGGTAACGTCATCGGGCGAATACAGTGCAAAAGCAATAATCTTTGCTTTAGGTACTCAGGAAAGAAAAAGCGGACTCCCGAATGAAAATGAGTACATCGGAAAGGGTGTGTCATACTGTGCCTTTTGTGACGGAAACTTTTTCAGAAAAAGGGATGTTATGGTTGTCGGCGGAGGTAACACTGCTGTTCAGGATGCACTGTATCTGAGCGAAATTTGCAACAGGGTTTATCTTGTGCACAGAAGAGACACCTTCAGAGCCGAAACAAATCTTATGGATAAAATAAGACAGAAAGATAATGTTGAGATTATAACAAATTCAGAGCTTTATGAAATTGGCGGTGCACCCATATTAAAATATGCGAAAATCAGGGATAAAGTGAGTGAAAATGTGAGAAAAATTGCAGTTAACGGGCTTTTCCTTGCAATCGGACAGATTCCGGGCACAAAAGAGTTTTCGGATATTATTCCTCTTGACGAATACGGTTATGCAGATGTGGGCGAAAGTTGCACCGTTAAAGAGGGGATCTATGTTTGCGGTGACTGCCGTAAAAAAGATGTCAGACAGCTCACAACAGCTGTGTCTGACGGTACCGTTGCCGCAACAAAGGCAGCAGAGTATGTTGACCTGATATGAGACGGTTAATTTTTTTCGTGTGAATTGCCCCTCATCCCTTGACTACTGACTACTTGCTACTTAAAAAGGACTGCCACCGGCAGTCCTTTTTTATAGCTTTATTCCCATTACTTCTTCAAACTTAGCTCTGATACCCTCATCGTTGTCTCTGTGTCTGTAATTCTGGGGGAGCTCATAAGAGGGGAAGTTGTTGCCCTCAACAAGGATAGGACCGTCGGGAGTTATGGCAACATCCCATCCGATGTATCTCATCTCAGGTTCAACAAGGGAAGCTTCCTTGACAAGCTCAACAGCTTCCTTGAAGAAGGGCACCTCAAAGCCTACAAACTTTGTTTTGCTTGTGGGGTGAACTTCGTGGCAGACACCTTCTCTGTCGCAGAAGGCAGGATAGGTTATAACACCTTCCTCATTCAGGGGGGCATACATGCCGCCGCTTGTGATGTTATCGATTGCAGCACCGCCCTGACCCATTCTTACAAGGGCATACATAAGAACGCTCTTTCCGTCTTTAACCAGAGTTACCATACGAAGGGTATTGACACTGTCAGCGTAAAGCTCATTCATTTTGGGGTGCTGTGTAATTGCTTCTTCAATAAGAAATTGCTTATTTTCGGAAAGCTCGGCAAAGAGCTTTTCATAATCTGTATCTGCACTAAGCTTAATCTGTGAAATACCTTGGCCGCCGAAGGTTTCTGTCTGTTTTGCAAAAACTCTGCTTCTTCCTTCGCAGAAGCTTCTGAGGTCATCGGCTGTTTTGCCTTCAAGGTTTATCCAATCACGGCGGATGTATTTGTTAAACTTTTCAAAAAAGAGAATTTTGTTGTTGAAAAGCTTAAAGCACTCAGGGTTATTTACCTGACGCACAAGAGAGAGATTCTGGTTCATTGTCATGAAGGTCTCTCTTTTTTTCATTGGTACATTAGCAAAACCAAAAACACGGTAATCCTGATAACCTACACCGAATTTAAGTGCGCAGATTATCATATCAATGAATGTAACAATTCTTGATTTGTGATATTCCTCATGAATCTGATTTATCATCATGAACATCTTTTTGAAGCTCATGGTTTTAAGACGGTTAATAAAAATCTTGATTTTTCTGAGCATTGGAATAACTCCTTTGTTTTAATTTATCTCTTGCGGCTAAATAGTATACACCGATATTACAAAAAAGAAAAGTATTTTAAAAATTATTTCATAAACTTCCTTCTGAAAATTTCAACTGCATCCTCTTTTGTGAATCCGCCGGGTGAAAACTTGAAGTTTGCAGGCGCAGTATCAAATCTTTCGCAGTATTTTTCAATTTCTTCCTTCGTCATTCTGATGTGGGGCAAGGCTGTTAAATCGTATACAGTTTTTCTGAAAGTATCAAGGTCGGTGTTCATGATGGTGAGAACTCTTTCAGCTTTTGCTTTTTCGTGCTCTGCTGAACGTGAAATAAAATCACACATGAAAGCTGCACATGCCTTGCCGTGGGGAATATCATAGTTTTCTGTAAGAATATATCCCAGAGGATGAGGAAATGCAGTTCCGCAATAGGCAAGGGTTATACCAGCATAAAGAGAGCCGTAATAAAGCTTTTCTCTGAGTGCCTCATCGGGCAGCTTTCTTTCCTTGTGAAGATAAGAAAGACCTTCCCAGATAAGCTCAATTGCCTTTTCGCCAAAAAGCGTGGGAATGCTGCCGCATTTTACTGACATATAACCTTCAAGCACGTGAGAAAGAGCATCAAGGGCAGTTGAAACCGTAATATCAAAAGGCATCGAGTGTGTATAAGTCGGGTCTGCAAAGGTAAGGGAAGGGTTGCAGTCATCGGGAGAAATGCTTTTCTTTCTGCCCGTTTCGGGGTTTGTGAGCACACTGACTCTGCCCACCTCACTGCCCGTACCTGCCGTTGTGCCGATACATACTATCGGAAGCGCTCTGTTTCTTTCGCATTGAGCATAAAGATAGATGTCATCCTGTGAAAAACCGGGGTTTGCGGCATAAACTGCAACAGCCTTTGCCGCATCAAGGGGTGAACCGCCGCCGATACCGATAACAAATTCTGCACAGAATCTGTTTGCTTCTTTTGCTCCTTCATAACAGTCATCAAGGCGGGGATTGGGCCCGATTTTGCTGAAAACAGTATATTCGATTCCTTCGTTTTCAAGGGCTGAACAAACATCATCAAGAGCTCCGCTTTTCTTTGCGCTAGAGCCGCCTGTGACAATTATACACTTTTTGCCGAATTTTTTAAGTAAATCAGAGTTGTTTTTTACTGCGTTTTTTCCGCTTACAACCTTGACTGGTATATTGATGTTGAAATCCATAATTTATCTTCCTTTCCGATATGTTTTTTCTGCTGAGAATTATAACACAAATTTCCGTTTATGTCATCAAAAAAACCAAAAGTTTACTTTAAGTTTTGCTGTAATTTACTTGAAAAATCTGTCGATATAGTATAGAATATAAAAGTTGGGGAATGTATACACCATTTTCTCAACTACTGTATATATATAAATTTATACATTAAGGTGTAACGGATGAAAAGTAAAAACAGAATTCTTAAGGCTTTGTTGAGTATATTCCTTACAAGCGTCCTTATTCTTTCTGTGTTTTTTATTACGGAAAGGAACAGACGTTTTGAATACGGTGAAAAAAACACTGTTGCCATGGGTACGGTGCTCACTCAGAAAATATACTCCGAAAGGGCCGGTCAGCATATATCACACATCACATCGATTGTGAATTCTCTTGAAAATGTTATTTCGTGGCGACGGGAAGACTCCATCGTTGCTCTTATGAATAAAGGTGAAACCGTTGAAAATGCTTCATTGGCAGAGGTTCTGAATAAGTGTGCTGAACTCAGCCAAAGCAGTGACGGGGCTTTTGATGTTACCGTAGGTGATGTGTCCCGTTTGTGGAGCATCGGTGAAGAAAACGAGAGAATACCGTCGGAAGCTGAAATAAAAGCTGAGCTTGAAAATGTGGGCAGCGAGAATATAAAAATAGAAAACGGTGCTGTTTCCCTTGCTTCCGGTTGCTCTGTTGATCTTGGTGCAGTGGGCAAGGGCCTTGCCTGTGACTATATCATGAATTATCTTAAAGCAAGTGATGATATCAGCGGTGCAGTCGTTTCTGTGGGCGGCAGTAATGTTGCTTACGGCGATTACAACAAAGCAGGTGACAAGTGGAGAATAGCTGTACGCCATCCCCGTAACGAAAATGAGTATCTTGGAGTTATTTCCCTTGATGAAGGCTTTGTTTCCACTTCGGGCGATTATGAAAGATACTTCGAAGAAAAGGGAACGAGATATCATCATATACTTGATGCAAGAACAGGTTATCCCGCTTCCTCTGGGCTTATCAGTGTTACTGTTGTTTGCGACAGCGGACTTTTATCCGATGCTCTTTCAACGGCTTGCTTTATTCTCGGTGAAGAGGAAAGCAAGGCACTTATTGAAAAATATAACGCAGCTGCAATTTTTGTGAATGAAAAAACGGAAATTTCCGTGGTGGGAGAAGTTGACTTTGAAGCTTATTAAGGTAATAAAAAAAGGCGATATTCTTCTGGTTCTGATATTGATTGCAGTGTGCATCATCTGGTTTTTGCCAAAGGATAACGGCGAAAAAATCAGGGCTGAAATTTTTCTTGACGGGAATTCCGTTCACAGCTTTGTCCTTTCTGATGTTTCAAAGCCGCAGACAGTATCTGTTGCAGGCTGTGAAATTCTTGTTGAAAAGGACGGTGTAACCTTCCTTGAAAGCTCATGCTCCGACAGCCTTTGTGTGAAAAGAGGAAAAATGACAAAGTCCGGTGATGCCATGGCTTGTGTACCTCAGAGGGTTGTTGTTACACTGAAATCAGAAAAGAATGCGGATTTTGATTCCGTTGTGTACTGAGGTGGCTTGTTATGAAAACTAAAAAAGTTACCTTTCTTGGTATTATGGGGGCTCTTGCGTTGGTGCTCGGCTTTCTTGAGCATCTTCTTATTCCCGATATACCTTTTCTGCCCGTGGGGGCAAAGCCGGGGCTGTCAAATGTTGTGACTATGTATGTTGCTTCGGTTATGGGCTTCCCCGGTGCAGTTTATATAACTCTCATAAAGTCACTTTTTGCTCTTATCACAAGGGGAGCTACGGCTTGCTTTATGAGCTTTTGCGGAGGTTTTTTAAGTACGGCGGTTGCCTGCTTGCTGTTAAGCTACGGAAAAAAGCATTTTTCCTTCTGGGGAATTGGTGTCATGTCTGCAGTTATGCATAACATGGGTCAGCTTTTTGCCGCGTCGGTAATTTCGGGCACCTTCGCACTCATCAGTTACGGTAAATACCTTTTAATTTTTTCCCTTATTACGGGTTCAGTCACGGGCTTTATACTTCTTCTGACTGTTCCCAGGGTGGAAAGGTTTTCAGAATTATATAAAAAAGACAGTAAGTATAAAAAGGAGATGGAAACATGAGCAAAAAGGCTCCGGGTGTTCTCACTGCTGTGCGCAGAGGTCGCGGCGGTGTGAGAGTATCCCACAACAAAAACACAGCAGAGATGCCTGTTGAAAGAATGCCCATACCTCAGAAGGTTGTACTTCCCATGCAGCAGCATATCGGTGCACCCTGTTCTCCCACTGTTAAAGTAGGAGATATCGTAGGCGTAGGACAGAAGGTTGGTGACACAGATAAGTTTGTGTCCGCTCCCATTCATGCAAGTGTATCAGGTAAAGTTGTTGCTGTTGGTGATGTTAAGCTTGCTAACGGTATCATCACAAAGGGTGTCACCATTGAAAGTGACGGCGAAATGAGACTTTATGAGGGCATTAAGCCCCCTGTTGTAACAAACAAGGCAGAGCTGTGCGCTGCTGTCAGGGAGTCAGGTCTTGTGGGCCTCGGCGGTGCAGGCTTCCCCACTCATGTAAAGCTCAACATCCCGGAAGATAAGGAAATTGATACCCTTATTATCAATGCAGCTGAATGTGAGCCTTATATCACCGTTGACTACCGTGAATGCATTGAAAATGCTGAAAATGTGCTCAAGGGTGTTGAGATTCTTAAGAAGATTCTCGGCTTCAAGCAGGTTATAATTGCAATTGAAGATAACAAGCCCAAGGTGTTTGAGATTATGAAGGAAATTGCAGACCGTGACAACGATAAGGATGATGCAATCAAGCTTATGACCCTTCGCTCAAGATATCCTCAGGGTGCTGAAAAGATGATGGTTCTTTCTGCAACAGGCAGAAAGGTTCCTCCCGGAAAGCTTCCTTCAGATGTTGGCTGTGTTGTTATGAATGTGGCATCAACTGCTTTCATTGCAAGATATATTGAAACAGGTAAGCCTCTTGTTTCACGCTCTGTTACAGTTGACGGCGGTGCAATCAGCCAGCCCAAGAACCTGCGTGTTCCCATCGGTACAAATATTCAGGATATTATTGACTACTGCGGCGGATTTAAATCAGAGCCCAGAAAGCTCATTTCCGGTGGACCCATGATGGGCCTTGCAATCTGCGGTACAGATGCTCCGATTTGTAAGCAGAACAATGCAATTCTTGCCTTTGACGACAGAAAAGACCTTATCAAAAAGGAAAGAGAATGCATACGTTGCGGCAGATGTGTTGATGTGTGTCCCATGAGCCTCATGCCTACTCTTATTGAAAGACATGCAAGAATCAAGGATGCAGAAAAGCTTAAGGATCTTAATGTGATGGTTTGTATGGAATGCGGTTCATGCTCTTATGCATGTCCCTCAGGCAGACCTCTCGTTCAATATATGAGACTTGCAAAGCAGGTTCTCAGAGAGGAGAGTGCAAAATAATGGCAAAAAAACTTACAGTCAGCGCCTCACCTCATGTGCGCTCAAATGAAACCACAACAGGCATTATGCTTGACGTTATAATTGCTCTTGTACCCGCTCTTGTTATGAGTGTTGTATATTTCGGACTCAGAGCGTTACTTTTAACTGCTGTTACTGTCGGCAGTGCCGTTCTTGCTGAATTTGTTTCAAGAAAGGTTATGAAAAGAAGCGGAACCCTCGGCGACCTTTCAGCAATTGTAACGGGTATTATTCTCGCTTTTAATCTTCCTTCAACACTTCCGTTGTGGATGGCTGCTGTCGGCAGCGTAATTGCAATTGTTGTTGTAAAGCAGATGTTTGGCGGTATCGGTCAGAACTTTGTTAACCCTGCAATGACCGCAAGAATTATTCTCATGGTGTCCTTCCCCACAGCTATGGCACAGTGGGTGGCTCCCTTTACAAATTCATGGGATGCAGTAACAACAGCTACCCCCATGGCGACTCTTGCCAATGTTCACGGCGGTGATATTTCCGCAGTGGCTTCAGAGCTTCCCTCACTTACTGAGATGCTTCTCGGCAGACACGGCGGCTCAATGGGCGAGGTTTGCTCCATTGCTCTTATTTGCGGCGGTCTTTACCTTATTCTCAGAAGAGTTATCTCTCCTGTTATTCCCTTCACCTTTATCGGTACCGTTGCAGTGTTCATGCTTATTGCAGGTAAGGGCAGCTTTGAGTTTGTTGCTTACCAGCTTCTCGGCGGCGGTCTTATGCTCGGTGCCTTCTTTATGGCAACGGACTATGCAACATCTCCCATTAATACAAAGGGTAAAATTATATTCGGTATCGGATGCGGTCTTATTACCTCTGTAATAAGAATTTTCGGCTCACTTCCCGAAGGTGTTTCCTTCTCAATTATTCTTATGAATATCCTTGTTCCTCATATTGAAAACATGACAAGACCTAAGGCTTTCGGTGAGCTTCCGGAGAAAAAAGCAAAGAAGGAGGCAAAAGCATGAAAAAGATGAATCCAAAGGATATTATCATTCCTGCCGTTGCACTTCTCGTTATCTGTCTTATTGCAACAGCTCTTCTTGCAGGAACAAATGTCATCACAAGTGATAAAATTGCCTTGAATGCGGTTGAAACAGAAAAAGCAAGCCGTATGCTGGTTCTCCCTGAGGGTAAAAACTACGGCGAGGTTACAACTCTTGAAAACGGTATTACCTACTGTCAGGGTACAGATGACAGCGGCAATCAGGTGGGCTATGTCTTTACCGCAGGTGCAAAGGGCTACGGCGGAACTGTTTCGGTGATGGTCGGTCTTGACAATTACGGCACAATTACAGGAATTGAAATACTTTCCCATTCAGAAACTCCCGGCCTTGGTGCAAATGCAGTGAAGCCTGATTTCAAAAGCAGGTTTGTTGGCAAAAGCGGTGAGCTTACCGTTAACAAAACCTCAAACGACGGACAGAATATACAGGCTATCACAGCTGCAACAATCACATCAAAGGCTGTAACAAATGCAGTTAATTCAATCACTGCTGCATTTGAAGAACTTAATTTAAGAGGAGGTGAGAACAATGGCTGAGAAGAAAAGCTTAGGTAAAGAATTAACAAAAGGCTTTATTGCCGAAAACCCTGTTCTGAGACTTGTTCTTGGTACCTGCCCCACGCTCGCAACAACAACCTCAGTTGAAAGCGCAGTGGGTATGGGTCTTGCGGCATCTGTTGTTCTCGTATGCTCCAACATTGTTATTTCGGCTTTGAGAAAGGTTATTCCCGATAAGGTGCGAATTCCTGCATATATTGTTATTATTGCATCTTTTGTTACAGTTGTTCAGATGGCTGTAAAGGCATTCCTTCCTGCCCTTGATGAACAGCTTGGCGTTTATCTTCCACTGATCGTTGTTAACTGTATCATCCTTGGCAGAGCAGAGGCTTTTGCAAGTAAGAACCCTGTTCTTGCTTCAGCTGTTGACGGTTTAGGTATGGGTATCGGTTTCACTGCCGCACTTTTCATCATGGGTGCAGTGCGTGAAATCATGGGTGCAGGTACCTTCTACGGTATGAGCATTCCGTTTCTTTCAGAAAACCCCATGCTTATATTCATTCTTCCTCCGGGCGGCTTCTTTGTTTACGGTATTCTTATGGCTGTTGCAAATAAAATTGCCGAAAAGAAAGGCAAACCGAGGGCAGAGCTCAGAGGCTGTGAGGCATGTCCCATGGCACAGAACTGTGCACTGAACAAAAAGGAAGAAAAGAAAGAGGAGGTATGTGAATCATGACAAAGGAATTATTCTCGATTCTCCTGACAGCGATACTTACCCAGAACTTTGTTCTTGCCAAGTTCCTCGGTATCTGTCCTTTTCTCGGCGTTTCAAAAAAGCTTAACACTGCTGTTGGTATGAGTGCTGCCGTTATTTTTGTTATGGCACTTGCTACAGCGGTAACCTATCCCATAAATCAGTTTTTACTTGTGAAAAACGGACTTGAATATCTGCAGACAATAGTATTTATTCTTGTTATTGCAGCTCTTGTGCAGCTTGTTGAAATTATTCTCAAGAAGTACATCCCTGCTCTTTACAGCGCATTGGGTATTTATCTTCCGCTTATCACAACCAACTGTGCAGTTCTCGGTGTGGTTATTCTCAATGTTGATGAAGGATATAACTTTGCACAGTCAATGTTCAATTCAGTTGGCGCAGGTCTCGGCTTTATGCTTGCAATGGTTATGTTTGCAGGTGTAAGAGAAAGACTTGAAAGCTGTGATATTCCTAAATTTATGCAGGGCTTGCCCATCACCCTTGTTGCGGCATCACTTGTTTCCGTTTCTTTCCTGGGCTTCACAGGTATTGTTGAAATCATTTTCGGTTAAGGAGGTAAAATAATGAGTCAGATTATAATTCCCGTAATTATTGTTGCGGCAATAGGACTTATTGCAGGTCTCGGCCTTGCATTTGCCTCTGTGGTATTTGCTGTACCCGTTGATGAAACGGCACAGAAGGTGCGCGAATGTCTTCCCGGTGCAAACTGCGGTGCCTGCGGCTATACAGGCTGTGACGGTTATGCTGAAGCACTTTCAAAGGGTGAAACAAAAGAATGCAATCTTTGTACCCCCGGCGGTAACGATGCGGCACAGGCTATTGCATCGGTTATGGGCCTTGAAGCAGGAAATGTGACACCTATGGTTGCGGCTGTTATGTGTCAGGGCAACAAGCTCAATGTTGAAGAAAAGCTTAATTACAGCGGTGTTCATTCCTGCAAAATTGCAACACAGCTTTTCGGCGGACCAAAAAACTGTGTTCACGGCTGTATCGGCTTCGGAGACTGTGTGGAGGTTTGTCCTTACGATGCAATTTTCATTTGCGACGGCGTGGCAAGAATCAATCCTGATAAATGCCGTGCGTGTAAAAAGTGTATCAAAACCTGTCCCAGACAGCTTATTGACCTTTTCCCTCTTGACACAACAAAGGCAGCAGTGCTTTGCAAAAATCATGCAAAGGGTGCCGAAACAAGAAAGCAGTGTAAGGCGGGTTGTATCGGCTGTATGAAATGTACAAAGGTATGCCCCGAAGGTGCAGTAACCGTTGAGAATTTCTGTGCAAAGGTTGACTACGATAAATGTACAGGCTGCGGTGCATGTCATGAGGCTTGTCCCGTTGGTTGTATTGACCTTTATAACATCAAAAAACACTTCTGATATCTGAAGTAAAAAATAACAGGCATATACCATTCAGTAAAGGTGGTTTATATGCCTGTTTTTTATTGGGTGATATATTTCTGCAGAAAATGTTATATTTTGTCGTCTTGGTGGGGGAGAGAATTAAAAATAAGGCTTTTTTTACTAAAAAAACACTGTTGTGTGGTGGTGATGAATAGCCTTCGCTGAAAACATCGGAAATCCACTTGATTTGAGCCTTTTGACGCAAAATCATACATACACACCAGAAATTGAAGAAACGGTCTTAAAACACCTTTTTTGGCAAAAATATAAAAAGTGCAGAAAAATAAAAAACTTTCTCCCGAATAATAGGAGAAAGTTTTTGTTTATTGTGAACAACAAGGTTACGGGTACCCTACCGCAATCTTTGATTGACTGTCGGGTTCTTATTTTGCGATTATATATTTAACGGTTGAAAATTTACTGTAAACGTATGAGCCGTCACTGCACTTGATATAGGTGCGCATCTTGAAGTTGTAATACTGACCTTTTTTAAGTCCTGTTGCAGTGTATTTGGTTGTTTTTGCATCAACCGTAGTCAGCTTTTTGAAGTTTTTGCTGTTTTCACCGGCTGAAACATAAATCTGATATCCGTCAGCTCCACTGACCTTGTTCCAGGTAAGAGTACCCTTTCCTGAGCCTCTTTGGATGTCGTCTATGTGTGGGACTGCAGTTTCTGTTGATGTTACAACACTTGGTGAAATTACACTTTTATAGGTCTTTCCGTCTTTTTTGATATAGGCTCTGACTGCAAATCTGTATTCAGTTGCAGGGGTGAGCTTCTGTACAAGAAAGGCGGGCTCTTTTTTTGCTGATACCTGGCCGATAAGCTTCCAGTTATCGTTTACTCTTTGATAAACATAGTAGCCTGTGGCTCCTGCTAAGTGATTCCATCTGAGCTTGATTGCCTTTTTTGCTGTTGATGAAACTCTCGGCTCGGACATCTTCATTTTTTCGAAATCATTGACTGTAAGCTTATTTACAGTGGCAGTTTTTTTGTATCCGCACTGCTTACAGGTTTTAAGGCTTTTACCGGTTGCTTCAAGTGTAGGCTGTACAGTTACTTTTGTGGCAAAAGAATGAGTGCTGCAGCTTACTGTAAAATACAGGATATTACTGTCTTTGTATTCACCTGTGGTGCTGTTGGCTGCACGCAACTTAACTGCATAACTTCCTACGGGCAAAGCGTTTTTGGCAATTTTATAGCTTGTTTTGTTTGATTTAACATTGAAAGTTTTGCAGTCGGTCCAATTGTACTTATTCTCTGAACCGGTTTTTTTTGCCACCAAAAGCTTATAAGAATCACAGTTTTCACCTGCTGAGGTCCACTCGAAGCCAATGGTATTATCCATGTCGTAGCTTTTTGAATCCTTAGTGAAGGAAAGCTTCGATTTTGAAGGAGTCTTATTGCCGTAATCCGGCCAATAGTTATCCTCTGCCATTGTACCTCTTTGCTTAGCTTTTGTTTTTCTGTTTGACGGAACCTCAAAATGGTAGCACCAATAGTAGCCTGCCTTGTAAGCACCGTCAGGGTTGTTGGAAACATTCTTCAGATAATCATAAATGTAGTTGTATGAATTCTGACTGAGTTCGTATTTAAGGTAATTCAGCTGGCCTTCAATTGAAAGATAATTGTAGCCGTTTTTCTCGCAGTATTTTTTGAGATTGTTGAATCTGCCGCCGTTCCACTGACATAAGCCGCCGCTTTTACGGCCGTTACTGTCTCGTATAACTGAAGTTGATTTGAAGTTGGATTCTCTTTCAATATTTGCGAGTATACCGCAGGCTGCTGCTGAATTGAGCTCCATCTCATTTGTAAGAAATGAATAGATTTGTTGTTTGTTGCTGGTACTTGCATTTGCTGAGAGTGGTATAATTGCGGCAAGTGTAACAATAGTCATTGCAAAAAGCATCACTTTTGTTAAAGCCTTTTTCATTTTATCACCTCTGATTTTTTCATGTCGGAATAAAATTTAAGGTATAAACAATTCCGACACACAGGCATCACTGAAATCATTCCGGTAAACACTTTGTATTTGCATAAACTCGGCTTTGGAACACTGAATGAATATGAATGAATTTTTTGTTGATAAATATACGTTTGATAAAAATGTGTTCCGCCTTGCTCTGACCTTGCAGATGTTTACTTTCAGTCATTTTTGCCTGCTAGAGCGGCTTTTGACCGCCCTATGTAACTCCACGTCATATCGGCAACGGTTGGTATTATATCTATTTATGGCAAAATTGTCAAGTTTTATGCATTTTGAGGCCATTTTTTCAAAAAAAAATAAAAGAAAACACCTCAAAAAATGAGGTGTTTTTAGTGCGATGTAAATAAAATATAATTTTTAATGTTTTAATAATTATACAAAACGCCGAAATTAAAAAAATTTAAAAATTCATGAAAAATGTGCACAAAAACAAGGTTTATTTTTTGTGCAAAATCAATATGCCTTGCCCCAATATACCATATGTTGAGCCGGTTTTCCGCAGCAAACACAAGTGTCTGCAACGTTTTCCTGTTCAAGAGGAATACAACGTGAGCCAACGCCTGTAATTTCCTTAACTTTATCCTCACATGCTTCGTCTCCGCACCACATAGCTTTGATGAAACCGTCTCCTTTTTCGTTAAGTGCAGCGGTGATTTCGTCCATTGTTTTGCAAGCGTAGGTTCTGTTTTCACGGTTTTCAAGAGCCTTATTGTAGATACCTTCGTTAACCTCTGTAAGCTTTTCTTTAACGGTATCTGCAAGACCTTCAAGAGCAACAAAGCTCTTTTCTCTGTTGTGGCGTGTAACAACAACGCACTGACCGTTTTCAATATCACGGGGACCTACCTCAATACGTACGGGAACACCCTTCATTTCATATTCTGCATATTTCCAGCCTGCAGAGTTGTTGCTGTCATCAAGCTTAACTCTGATGTCTGCTGCTTTAAGCTCAGCCATGAGCTCATCACATTTTTCAAGCACGCCGGGTTTGTGCTGTGCAACGGGGATAATAACTGCCTGAATGGGTGCCACTGCAGGAGGAAGAACAAGTCCGTTGTTGTCACCGTGAGTCATAATGATAGCACCGATAAGTCTTGTTGTCATACCCCATGATGTCTGATGAGGATATTCGGGCTTGTTTTCCTTGCTCTGATACTGAATTCCGAATGCCTTTGCAAATCCGTCGCCAAAATAGTGGGATGTACCTGCCTGAAGAGCCTTACCGTCATGCATAAGGGCTTCAATGGCATAGGTTGAAACTGCACCTGCAAATTTGTCGCTTTCGGTTTTCTTGCCTTTAACAACTGGAATTGCAAGATATTTTTCACAGAAATCAGCATAAACATTGAGCATCTTTTCTGTTTCGATGATTGCTTCCTCAGCTGTTGCGTGAATGGTATGACCCTCCTGCCAGAGGAATTCCCTTGAGCGAAGGAAGGGACGTGTTGTTTTTTCCCAACGTACAACGCTTACCCACTGATTGTAAAGCTTGGGAAGGTCTCTGTGTGAGTGAATGATGTTTGCATAGTGCTCACAGAAAAGAGTTTCTGATGTGGGGCGTACGCAAAGTCTTTCTTCTAATCTTTCGCTGCCGCCGTGGGTTACCCATGCAACCTCGGGAGCAAAGCCTTCAACATGGTCCTTTTCCTTCTGAAGAAGTGATTCGGGAATGAACATGGGCATGCATACATTTTCATGTCCGGTTTCCTTGAACATACCGTCAAGAATTCTTTGAATATTTTCCCATATTGCATAACCGTAAGGACGGATAACCATACAACCCTTTATACTGGTGTATTCAACAAGCTCTGCTTTTTTACAGATATCAGTATACCATTTGGCAAAATCTTCTTCCATGGAAGTGATATCATTAACCATTTTTTTATCGTTAGCCATAGTTAATTTCCTTTCAATTTTCCGGCGAAAAGATACATATATATAATAGTATACAAATTTTGACTTTTTTCGCGGTATTTTATCAACCCACAGAGGAAAACTGTGGGTTGATTCATTTGATATTTAAGTTTAAGCCTTCTTAACTGCAATTGTGATTTTCTTATCGCTGATTACAATTTCTTTTGCAAGGTCAGCATCAATTGAAGCTGAAACAATGCTGTCAGCGAGAAGCTCTTCACACATGTATGCGTTGTTGCTTTCAAGAACTGCTGAAACAAGTGCATCGTCAGATGAAACTGACATTACAACTCTCTGATCTACCTCATAGCCTGCTTCTTTTCTGATAAGCTGGCACTGACGGATAATATCACGAAGGGTGCCTTCTGCAATAAGCTCGTCTGTGAGAACAACATCAAGGGCAATGATTGTGTCGCCCTGACACTCAGCAGATACGATGCCGGCCTTTGTTTTAGACATGATGTTGAAGATTGAAGCGTCGTAAGCTTCGTCAAAGCCTTCAACAAGAACAGCCTCACCTGCTTTTGCGGCAGCTGTGTATTCAGCCATTTTTTCTGCTGTTGCAGCTTCGAGCGCCTGCTTCATCTTGTTTACATTCTGCTTGAGAACTGCACCTGCAACCTTGAAGTTAACGGTGAGGTAGCTGTCTTCAAGAACTGAAGAATCGCTGATGTATTCAAGAACCTTGATGTTAAGCTCATCAAGAATATTCTTTTCAAAAATCTTAACCTGTTTTGCCTTGTCAGCGTCGCAGCAAACAAAGAGCTTATTGAGGGGCTGACGAACCTTGATCTGATGTTCATTACGAAGTCTCATTGAGGTTGCAATGATATCACGGGCAAAGGCTGTCTGTTCGATGATGCCGTCATTCTGGAAGCCTTCGATTTCAGTGGGCCAGTCAGAGAGGTGAACTGAAAGCTCAACTGAAGGCATTACACGGCGGACAAGGTTCTGCCAGATGCTTTCTGTCATGAAGGGTGTTACGGGAGCCATAACCTTAACGCAGGCATTGAGTGCCTGGAAAAGAGTCCAGTAAGCAATCATCTTGTCGCTTTCATCGCCGGTCTTCCAGAAACGGCGACGGTTTGTTCTGATATACCAGTTGGAAATATCGTCAACAAAGATTTCAAATTCCTTGACCATGTTGTAAGCCTTGTAGTCATCCATCTGAGCAGTTGCCTTTTTGATGAAGTCATTTGTTCTGCAGATGAGCCACTTGTCTGTAACGGTCATTGCATTCTTATCGGGAGTATAGCCTTCGAAGTTGGGCTTATCAATTTTAGCATAGGTTTCGAAGAAGGTGTAAATATTCCAGAAGGAAAGGAGCTTTCTTCTTGCTTCATCACCAAGGTTGAAGCCGAAACGTACATCGTTTGCAACGGAGCCGCCTGCATAAAGGTAACGGACTGTGTCAGCACCGATTTTTTCTGCAGCCTCATCAAAGCGGATCATATAACCGGTCTTTGAGAATTTCTGGCCGTTTTCCTGAATAACACTTGAGTGGCAGAGAACTCTTTCGTAGGGTGCTCTGTCTTCAAGAACAGTACTCATAAACAGAAGAGAATAGAACCAGAGACGAACCTGTTCTCTCATTTCAACAACCCATTCTGCTGGGAAGTTCTTTTTCCATTCTTCTTTATCTGTGAAGTAGCCTGTGGTTGAGAAGGGAACGATACCTGCATCAAGCCATACGTCACCAACGTCGGTGATACGCTTAACATTCTTGCCGCACTTGGGACACTTGATTTCAACTTCGTCAATCCAGGGTCTGTGAAGCTCGGGAAGAGCGTCAACCTTTGCGGGGTCAACTGCAAGTGCTTTGAGCTCTTCAATTGAGCCTACAACATGAACGTTGCCGCAATCCTCACATACATAGAAGGGGAGAGGCATACCGTAGAAGCGCTTACGGGAAATGTTCCAGTTGCCCATATTGTTGAGCCAGTCAATCATTCTCTTACCGTTTGATTCGGGCTCCCACTTAACGCTCATTGCATTTCTGATAAGGCGGGGCTTGAGCTCCTCAGTTGTGATAAACCAGGAGGGAACAAGACGGTAGATAAGCTCTTCCTTACATCTCCAGCATACAGGGTAGCTGTGTTCGTGAGGCTTTACAAGATAAAGCTTGTCTCTTTTCTTAAGCTCTTCAAAAACCTCGTCAGCAATTGTTTTGCTGTCCTTACCTGTGAAGAAGCCGAAGCCCTTGAGGAAAATACCCATATCGTCAACGGGCATGATTTCGGGAAGACCGAGTCTCTTTCCGAGCTCGTTATCTTCCGCACCGCAGCCGGGAGCGATGTGAACAACGCCTGTACCTTCTTCAGCGTCAACATCTTCCCATGCAACAATTTTGTGTTCAAAGCCCTGCTGAGCTTCGAGCTCGGGGAAGCAGGTGTCATACTTAAGACCTACAAGCTCTTCACCCTTGAACATGCGAAGAACTTCCTGCTTGTCGTCACCGAGATATTTGATTGCGTTTTTAGCAAGAATAAGAGTCTTTTCATCGGAAGCAACCTTAACCTCAACATAGTCGATTTCGGGGTTAACTGCAAGTGCAACGTTTGAGGAAAGAGTCCAGGGAGTTGTCGTCCATACAACAATTTTGCTGTTTGTGCCTTCAACGGGAAGCTTGAAGAAAACTGAGTTGTGAGTAACAGTTTTGTATGAGCCTGTCATTTCATGCTCTGAAAGAGATGTGCCGCAACGGGGACACCAGGGCATGGGCTTGTATTCTCTTTTAATCCAGCCGTTGTTATCGCAGGTCTTAAGGAAGTGCCAGATTGAGGTAATGTTAAGATCAGTATTGGTGTAATAGGAATTATCCCACTGCATCCACTGACCGAGTCTCTTTGACTGCTCGGTGATAACACCGGAGTACTGCTTAACACGGTCAACGCACTTTCTTGTGAACTTGTCGATACCGTAATCTTCAATATCCTTTTTTGATTCAAAGCCGAGGTCCTTTTCAACGCCGACCTCAACCCAGAGGCCCTGGCTGTCAAAGCCGTTCTGACAGCGGCAGTCATAACCTCTCATGTACTTATATCTTATGAAAGTATCCTTGAGTGTACGTCCCCACGCATGGTGGATACCCATAGGGTTGTTAGCTGTGATTGGTCCGTCGATGAAACGGAAACGCTCCTTACCCTCATTTTTAGCCTTACGCTTTTCATAGCATTCATTTTCTTCCCAGAACTTGAGAACATCATGTTCCATGGAAATAAAACTATTGCTTTTTTCAATTTCTGCCATGGTAATTCCTCCGTTAATTTTATTGCAGAATGTCGGAAAAATTCCGATAACTTTCCACTTTACATATACTGTTACAGTATACTATAATATAAAAAAGATTTCAATAAGTAAAGAAACATTTATTGAAGTTTTCTTAACAGTTTTTTTCTGAATACTCTTTCACACAGAATTATTTTGTTAAATTGCAACAGTTTGGTAATATTTTTTATCTAATATAGCAGAGGTGATGTTTCATGAAGAAAATTATAACAATAATTCTGATGCTTATTTTGACTTTTACTTTATGCGGATGTAAAAAGACAGAAAACAAAGCAGACACTTCTTTGTCTGAAGGTGAAACTGTAATTACAGGCACCGTTGAAAGTGTAAGCGGAAATATTCTTATTATTTCTGACGGTGAAGGCGGAAGATACAGTTTTTATTACAGTGACGAGGTTGATGTTGTAGAGAAGGGCTATTATGTTGTGGATTTATCTGCAAATTATTTCGACGGTAAAAAGGTAAGCGTTATTTGCAGTGAGGAAATTATGGAAACATATCCTGCTCAGCTTAAAAATGAAAGAATGCTTATCGTTAAGTAGTGAAAAACCGTACTTGAATTATTAAAAACTTATAAATAATTCCGAAATATTCTTTTTCGGAATTATATTTTTTTCTTGTTGTGTCATTATATCATTGAATAATAATGTGCCATAATTTGGCACATGAGGAGGATACAAATATGAAAAAGAAACTTGTTGCAGTTATTCTTTCGGTTGTTATGCTTTTCAGTGTAACAGCAGTTCCTGCTTCAGCGATTGACTTTGAAAGCACAGACAGCGGATTTACTGTTGTTCTTGCAAAGGCAATTGAATGGGTATTCGGTGCACTTGTCAAGGGCCTTGGCAGTGTAATGAATGAAAACGATGCATTCAAGGCTGAAGAGGATTATGTTTATGACAACTTCTATGAAGGCACAGGCGAGTTTATTGATTCTGCTGCTGCAGATGCCAAGTGGGCACTCGGCAGTGCATCACTCAGCCTTGTTCCCGAAAATTGGGAAGACTATGACCTTTATCTCGGCGGCTTCATGAGCGAACAGAATATGTTCACTAACGATGTCAGAGAAATTCTTGACGATATGAAGGTTCGTGTTATTGCCATGAGTGACGGCAGTGACAGAGGTACAACCGTATTTGCAACAATTGATGCTATCGGTGTTTCCAACTCAGATGTCAGAGTAATCAGAGGTATGCTTTCAGATTTTGCTCAGGCTAATGACATCAGCTCAATCAACCTTTTCTCAACACATTCACACTCCTGCATTGATACACAGGGTCTTTGGACAAATCTGTTCGGTAAGCTTCCCTTCAACCTTGTTAATTCAATAACAGGCCTTGGTGAGCAGGAGCAGGGTACTGATGCTGAATACATGGCATTCTTCTATGACAAGGTTAAAACTGCAATTGAAATGGCAGTTGCCGATATGGAAGAGGGTACAATGACCTTTGCATCAAAAGATATTGGTGAAAAGTATTTCAACAACAAGAACAGACCTTCAGCTGATTCAATGGAAACTGACCTCACCCGTTTTGTTTTCACTCCCGATGACGCTTCATCAAGACCTACAATCATTCTCAACATGGCTGCACATCCTGATGTTGTTGGCCTTGCAACAGCAAGCGACCCCACAAAGGGACACGGACTTTCAGGTGACTACATTTACTATGCAGGTGAAGTTATCAACAACGCAGGATATGATTTCATGTTCTTCAACGGTGCAATCTGCGGTATTTACACAGGCGGTGTTAATGTTGATTGGGATCTCAGAGTTGAGGCTGCTGCAAACTACGGCAGAGAAATCGGTAAGATGACCCTTGGCCTTACAATGAGCGAAGAGGAAATCAAGGCTGACGATTATCTTATGAGCCTCAATTTTACCGCTGAAGAAATCGGCGAAAGCCAGTATACACCTTGGTACGAAGGCTGGGAGGCTGTGTCAGAAACAGCTGTTGAACCCATTCTCAATGTTGCAATTGATACCGTTGAGGTTGAGCTTACAAACCCCGTAATGCAGCTCGCAGGTAAGCTTGGTGTATTCAGCTATCAGATTAAGAAGGCTGATAACAAATACTACATGACAACTGAAATCGGCTATATCGAAATGGGTAAGGATATCAGAATTGCAATGGTGCCCGGTGAGCTTTGCGCAGACCTTGTTTACGGTGGCAGCTCACTGACTGCTGAAGGAAGCGTTGACGGCAAGGATTTCGAAGGCAAGACTCTTTGTGAAATCTTCGGTGAAGACATTATCGTATTCGGCCTTGCAAATGATGCTTGCGGTTACATTGTTCCCGATAACGATTACTGTCTTGCTCTTGCATTCGGTCACTATCAGGAGCTTATCTCCCTTGGCGACAAGACAGCGTCAACCCTCATGGCAGCATTTGAAGAGCTTGCAGCAGAGGTTGCATAAGAATAAAAAATACATCGCAGACTTTTACAGAAAGTCTGCGATTTTTTTGTTGCACAGTGTTTCAAATTGTGGTAAAATGAATGCAGTAATTTTTTCAGGAGGAAAGAAAATATGAACTACAGTTTTGATTTTAAAAATAAATCGGTTCTCATAACGGGTGCTGCAAGCGGAATTGGTCTTGAAAGTGCCGTTGCTTTCATTCAGAACGGTGCTGATGTTTATATGGCAGATTACAATGAAAAAGCACTGAATGAAAAGGCTGATGAGCTTAAAGTAAAATATCCCGAAAGCAAGATTATCACAATCACCTGCGATATCACAAACAGTGACGAAGTGAAAAAAATTCCCGAAATTATCAAAGGTGAAACAGGTAAGCTGGATATTCTCATAAACAATGCAGGTATGGCACATTCGGCATACAGTATAAACGAAACACAGGAGGACTGGAGCAAGGTTATAAACCTCAACCTTACAGCTCAGTTCTTCATGGCTCAGACGATTGCAAATGCCTTCATGATTCCTCAGAAACAGGGCAAAATTATCAATATGTGCTCCCTTGGCGGAATTATGGGAATTCCTTCCGCAGCGGCATACAGCGCCAGTAAGGGTGGCATAATGCAGACAACAAAGAGTCTTGCATGTGAATGGGCGCGTTTCGGAATCACCGTCAATTGCGTATGTCCCGGCTTTGTTGAAACTCCACTTATTGCCGATAATCTGGCAAATGAAAAGTGGGTGGGATATATGACCCTCAGAACACCCATGCGTCGCCTTGCAAAGCCTGAGGATGTGGCAGGTGCAGTGCTTTTCCTTGCTTCAGATATGGCATCATATATAACAGGCACATCAATTGTTGTAGACGGTGGTTTTTCAAGTGGCTCATGATTTTATTGATAAGCTCAGGTCAGTGGCTTATGACACTGCAGAAAAAATAGGCATTCCTCAAAGAAGGAAGAATGTTATATTTTATTTCACTGACCAGCAGCGATGGGACACCTTCAACGAAACAGTTATGCCGAATCTCAGCAAGCTTTCTGAAGACGGTGTGACCTTTGATAACTGTTACACCTGCCAGCCTGTGTGCGGACCTGCAAGAGCCTGCCTTCAGTCAGGAGTTTATGCCACAGAAACGGGATGCTACAAAAATAGGATTTCACTTCCTCAAAGCATAAAACCTCTTGCGGAGTATTTCAACGAAGAAGGCTACGATACAGCCTATATAGGAAAGTGGCATCTTGCGTCGGATATCAGCTTCAACTGCGAAAAAGGCCCCATTCCGAAGGAAAGACTTGGCGGATACCGTTATTTCAGAGGGGCAGATGTGCTTGAGTTCACCTCTCACGGTTATGACGGATATGTTTTTGACGAAAAGGGAAACAGGCTGGATTTCAAGGGCTACCGTGCCGATGCAATCAATAATTTTGCATTGGAGTATCTTGATTCTGTTGATAAAAAACAGCCATTTTTTATGTTTGTTTCTCAGCTTGAGCCTCATCATCAGAATGACAGAAAGTGCTTTGAGGGTTACCGTGAAACCGTGAAGGATTATTCCGATTATCCCATACCGGACGACCTTAAAGAATTTAAAGGGGACTACTATAAGGAATATCCCGACTATATTTCAGCCATTAACAGAATCGACTATAACCTTGGCCTTCTTATAGACAAGCTTAAAAATAAGGGAATATTCGAAGATACCGTTATCATTTATACAAGCGACCACGGTTGCCATTTTAAAACAAGAAATGCAGAGTATAAGCGTTCCTGCCATGACAGCTCAATTCACATACCTCTTGTTATGAGAGGCGGTGACTTCAAGGGCGGTTATATTGACAACCGAATGGTAAGCCTTATTGACCTTCCTGCAACGGTGCTTGCTGCTGCAGATATTGATATTCCTGACTTTTTCAGAGGCTTTGACCTTGCTGACGATGACGAAGAAAGAGACTGCGTTTATATCCAGATAAGTGAAAGTCAGTGCGGCAGAGCTGTTCGTACCAAGGAATATAAATACTCCGTTTCTGCACCCACTTACGCTGCGGGTATGACAATGAGTGCATCACCTGTGTATATTGAAGAGTATCTTTATGATCTTAAAAATGATCCTAATGAACTCAGAAATTTAATCAAATCACCGCAATATAAGCTGGTAAGAAAAAAGATGCAGAAAATGCTGCTTAATGAAATGGAAAAAGCAGGAGAAAAAAAGGCATTGATTATGCCGGCGATTGTTAATAAGAATAAATAAAAAAGCCTGAAGCTTATGCTTCAGGCTCTTTTTATGCCGGATTAGAGAGGCATAACGATTTTGTTTGCAATTTCGTCTGCAACTTCATCAAGACCAACCATTCTGAAGAAATCAAGAAGAAGGCTGATCCAGCTCATTACTAATTCTTTGATATCCATTGTACTACTACCTCCTATATAGATTTGAGTTTTATGCGCTAAAGTGAGCATATACTCATTGAACAGGCTATATTTTATCATATATAGTAAAAAAGTCAACACTTTATTAAAAGATTAATAAAAGATAATAAAAAAAATCCCACCCGAAAGGGTGGGATTAATAATTACACTATACTATAATTATAAATTATTCAGCATCAACTTCGGGTTCGTAACCGAGCATGCCACCGAACATTGATTCGAGGTTGCTTTCAACTTCTGCATCAACTTCTACGCCGAAAATAACGAGAAGAGCCTTGATAGCTGCTACAAAGTATTCAATGATTTTTTCCATTGTATGGTTCCTCCTTGTTAGATTTTTAGCTTTTAGCTAATTGATTAATTAATTAGTTTCTAATTTAAAATTAGAATTCGATGGGCCATTCGCCGAGTTTGGAAAGAAGGTTGATAACTGCCTTCCAAACGTTTTCTACGAAAGCTCTGAGTGCATCCCACTGATAGTTTTTCATTGAAGTGACCTCCTTTGCTATATTCCTAATTTAGGTATCTTTATTTTATAACAAACAATTAAATTTGTCAATACAAAATTCATAATTTCGTTAAAAAAATCTTAGGATATAATATTTTTTTAAATTTTGTTGATAAATAAAAAAACACAAGGTATTTACATACGCTTTTGAAAAAACAAGAATACCGTAGGGGACGGTGTCTACGGCAGTAACCTTTACACCCTCAATAAAAAATCTCCCTCAATTAAATGAAGGAGATTTTATATGGGTTATTTAAAATACTTAACAGCAGCCTCGAACATACGGATGTCATATTCGCCGGGCACGTTCTTATACAAGCCGTCGCCGATTCGTTCACTGTGTCCCATTTTACCGAATACACGTCCGTCGGGTGAGGTGATACCTTCAATTGCACAAAGTGAACCGTTGGGGTTAAAGTCGATATCTGAGGTAGCCTTACCCTCAAGGTCAACATACTGTGTTGCTATCTGTCCGTTCTTAGCAAGCTCTGCAATAAGCTCGGGTGAAGCAAGGAACTTACCTTCACCGTGAGAAATGGGTACATTAACAATATCGCCCACATTCATAAGGCTGAGCCAGGGTGACTTCACAGATGCAATGCGTGTATGTACAATTCTTGACTGATGACGGCTGATGTTGTTGAATGTCAGTGTGGGACAGTTTTCGTCAGTGTCAATAATTCTTCCGTAAGGAACAAGACCGAGCTTGATAAGAGCCTGGAAACCGTTACAGATACCGCACATAAGACCGTCACGGTTGTCAAGAAGGTCGGTAACAGCTTCTTTTACTGCAGGGTTGCGGAAGAATGCAGTGATGAACTTTGCTGAACCGTCAGGCTCGTCACCGCCGGAGAAGCCGCCGGGGATGAATATCATCTGAGCTTCCTTAACCTTCTTTGAGAAGCCTTCAACGCTCTTTGCAACATCTTCTGCAGTAAGGTTTCTGATTACGAAAATTTCTGCTTCACCGCCTGCCTTTTCTACTGCACGGGCAGAGTCGTATTCACAGTTTGTGCCGGGGAATACGGGGATGAGCACTTTGGGCTTTGCAACCTTGTTTGCCGGAGAAGCACTGCACTTACCGTCAAAGGAATATGTAGGAATTTCACCCTTATCTTCTTTTGCGTTGGTGGGGTATACATCTTCAAGTGTAGCACTGTGTAATTTGTAAAGCTCATCGATTGATGCGCTGTCATTTTCAAGGGTGATTACAGGCTCTGCAGTGGTTGCACCGATTTTCATTACACCGGGAAGCTCAACATCCTCACTAAGCTCTGCAACAAGGAAGCCCCACATGCCGAGATGCCAGTTTTCCTTAAGCTCTGCACAGGATTTGAAGCCTATATTATTACCGAATGACATCTTCATAACTGCTTCGCCGATACCGTGTTCAACAGCCCATGCGGCCTTTACCTTGCCTTCCTTACAGAGATTGTGGAAGGCTTCCCAGGTAGCCTTGAGACTGTCTGCACTTTCGTCAGCAGCACCGAAAAGGTATACGGGATTATCAGCTTCTTTGAATTCAGGGCTGATAACATCCTGCTTTTTGATAGGAGCAATAGCGAAGGAAATAAGTGTGGGAGGTACATCCTTATCAAGGAAGGAGCCTGACATTGAGTCCTTACCGCCGATTGCAGCAGCACTGAGTTCAAGCTGAGCATCAAGCGCACCGAGAAGAGCTGCAAAGGGCTTGCCCCAACGGGTAGGCTCGTTTTTGAGCTTTTCAAAGAATTCCTGCAATGTAAGGTATGCAAGCTTATAGTCACAGCCTGCGGCAACAAGCTTTGCAACAGAGTTATAAATTGCTGCGTGAGCACCTGTATAGGGATCAACTGAAAGGTGATCGGGATCACAGCCCCAGCTGAACACGCTTGCCTGATCTGTTTCCTGGCCGGGAAGCACGGGTAATACAGCAGCCATAGACTGTGCAGGTGTGAGCTGACGCTTACCACCGTAAGGCATAATAACACTGCCTGCACCGATGGTGGAGTCAAAACGCTCAACAAGACCGCGCTGACTTGCAGTGCGAAGATCTGCTGCCATTTCACGCAAGCTACTGAACATGGCCTTGCTTAATACGGAAAGGTCCTTTTCTGTAACCTCAACATCGGTATGCTTTACTGCACCGTTTGTGTCGAGGAATGCACGGCTGAGGTCAGCGATGATGTTACCCTTCCACTTCATAACCATACGTTCTTCTTGAGTTACAACTGCAACACGGTATGCTTCAAGGTTTTCTTCTTCAGCAAATGCGATGAATTTATCTGCATCCTTAGCGTCAACAACAACTGCCATACGCTCCTGTGATTCGGAAATTGCAATTTCTGTTCCGTCAAGACCCTCGTACTTTTTGCGTACTGCATCAAGGTCAATCTGAAGACCGGGAGCAAGCTCACCGATTGCAACGGATACACCGCCTGCACCGAAGTCGTTACAACGCTTGATTAAACGGGTAACCTCTGCGTTACGGAAAAGTCGCTGAATTTTTCTTTCTTCGGGAGCATTACCCTTCTGAACCTCGGAAGCCATTGTGGTAAGAGACTTCATATTATGGCTCTTTGAAGAGCCGGTAGCACCGCCGATACCGTCGCGTCCTGTACGGCCACCCAGAAGCACGATTACGTCACCGGGTGCGGGGCGTTCACGGCGTACATTATATGCGGGAGCAGCAGCAACAACTGCACCGCATTCAAGACGCTTTGCAACAAAGCCTTCGTGATATATTTCTGCAACATGACCTGTGGCAAGACCGATCTGATTACCGTAGGATGAGTAACCGGCAGCGGCAGTCTGGCAGATTTTACGCTGGGGAAGCTTTCCGTCCATGGTTTCGGCAATAGTTTTTCTCGGGTCGCCTGCGCCTGTAACACGCATTGCCTGATGAACATAGGCACGGCCTGAAAGGGGGTCACGGATACAACCGCCGATACAGGTTGCGGCACCACCGAAGGGCTCGATTTCTGTGGGGTGGTTGTGAGTTTCGTTCTTGAACATAAGAAGCCAGTCCTGATCCTCTCCGTTAACTGTTGCAGTTACATGGATTGAACAGGCGTTGATTTCTTCACTTTCATCAAGCTCGGGAAGAAGACCGCGTTTTTTAAGTGTCTTTGTACCGATGGTGGCAATATCCATAAGAGTCTGAGGACGTGCGGCTGCTTTTTCTTCACCGTAAACCTCTACTCTTGCTTTGAGGTAGCGTTCGTAAGCCTCCTGAACAGCAGGGTCACTGATGCGTACGTTATCAATGTGAGTAGAGAAGGTTGTATGACGGCAATGGTCAGACCAGTAGGTGTCAACAACACGGATTTCTGTAATGGTGGGGTCTCTGTGCTCAGTGTCTCTGAAATAGCCCTGAAGGAACTTAAGGTCGTCAAGGTCCATTGCAAGGCCCTTTTCATCAAGAAGGGCAGACAGAGCAGCCTCATCCATGCTGATAAAACCGCTGACAGTTTCAACTGTTTCGGGAGCAGCATAGGAAGCGGCAAGGGTTTCGGGCTTAGTGAGTGCTGCTTCGCGGCTTTCAACTGCATTGATTACATGATGCTTGAAAGTGTTGATGTCAGCTTCGGTAAGTGTACCGTAAAGAGCGTAAACCTTTGCAGTGCGGATGAGGGGACGTTCGCCCTGAGAGATAATCTGAATACACTGAGCAGCTGAGTCAGCTCTCTGGTCAAACTGACCGGGAAGAGCTTCAACCGCAAAAACATAAGCCTCAGGAATATCCACATTTTCAGATATATTATCGAGCTGAGGTTCAGAAAAAACTGTTTTTACAGCATAGTCAAATAATTCTTCTGTAATATTTTCTGCGTCATAACGGTTGAAAAGACGGATATTATCCAATCTTTCAATACCGAGAAGGTGTCTTGCTTCATTAAGAAGACCCTTGGCCTCGTTGTCGAGACCTTCTTTCTTTTCAACATAAATGCGATATACCATTATTTTGCCTCCTTAGGGTGACAGTAATCGAACCTGATAAGCCTTAAATGTCCGATTTACAGCACCTTTGATGATTTTTCTCCTCGCAAGACGAGAGTATTGTTTCGTCGAAGAAACCCTCAAATCCACTATAACTCGGGCATTTAAGGTTCTTCGAAGTTTAACGGGAGGAGATTTATATCGTAACGAGGCGAAAAACGCAGAAAGGCTGACGCCTTTCAAGGCTTTTTAACGAAGTTACGGTGAAAATATACCCCGTTAAACCTTATTTGGTTCAACTGCTGTCACCTTAACCACGAAGCAGTTCAATCATTCTGTCCGGGAAATTGCCGATAAGGCAGTCTACGCCCATTTTGGCAAGGCGTTCAATATCTTCATATTCGTTAACTGTCCATGTGTTTATAACCATGCCGGCATCGTGAATTTCCTTAACGGATTCTTCATTGAGAGTAATATGCCAGGGATGGCAGCATTGAACATTTCTTTCCTTTGCATATTGACCGAAGTTATAAAGCCAGTCACCCGTGAGAAAGCCTCTTGTGATTTGCGGTGCAATTTC
>JAZSHC010000019.1:0-15599 GCA_045533065.1 Acutalibacteraceae bacterium | reverse complement strand
ATGTGAAACTGTGTTTCGGCAGACGTAACGCGGCTGTTATCTGCATCGAACCCGACCGCCGCCGGTGGCGGATGCAGGGGCGCGATGAACAGGAAAAAACAAGGAGCGATATGAGCGCTCCAAGCGAAATAGACGACATATTATGTGCAAAGCGAATAACAAGGTTCTGCCGTAGGCAGGTTCTTATGTTTTTGACCGACACCCACTTGCCGTTGTAGAGCTGTTCGGGGCGGATGATTTTGCAAGGTTAAGTTTATGGACACCTCAGCTGTACAAGTCTTTAGTCTTATAAATTAATTGTTTCAAAAGTGTAAATATTGACAAAAAAGCATCTTGTTGTTATAATTAATTGTAATTTGGTTTGGAAGGAAGATTAGTATGAAAAAATTCACAGCTCTTTTCTTATCTTTATTAATGATTTGCAGTATATTTGTTTTGCCTGCTTCTGCATTATATGAAGAAAAGCACGAAAAAACTCCCATAATCTTTATTGCAGGCAGCAGTGTGGATATCTGCGATGCTGAGGGAAATGAAATTTCCACAGGTTTTGATGTTTTAACTGACGACAATGAAGGCGATATGTCAAAAGAAAAGATTATTGAAACCACAATAAATATCATTATGCCGTTTATCCTGGCAGGCTTACCTTTTGATAAGTGGGATAGTTACGAAAAGGCTCTTTATGAAGAGTTTTCACCTATATGGGATGAAACTCAGCTTGACGGTGACGGTAATGCCAAGTACGGCACAGGTGTATCTGCTGCTGAAATTAAGCAGTGGGATGATAATGCTCTTAAAGACCACGGTAAGGACGGAAAATTCGGTTTCAATGATTACAAGTTCCGTTATGACTGGAGACTTTCTCCCTATGACCATGTTGACAGACTCCACGAGTATATCAAAACAATCATTAAAACAACAAAATGTGATAAGGTTGCTCTCGTTGGTAGATGTCTCGGCGGTAATGTGATAACTGCTTATCTTGATAAATACGGCAGTGAAGGCCTTGTTAAAAAGGTTGTATACGATGAGGTTATGTCAAACGGCAGTTCAATTATAAATGACTGCTTCAGCGGACAGATTGATGTCAGTGACAAGCATCTTCAGGCTTACCTTCTTGCAAGTAAACACTTTGGAAAGTATGATATTGGTGTTGATCTTGTTGAAGTTAACAATCTTGTTTTGGAAATGATTGAGAGAACCTTAGATCTGATTACACAACTTGGTCTTACAGATTCAGTTCTCACAGGTGTTGAGGATTTATACAGCAGACTTTACGAAGCCTTTATGCCGGCAATGCTTAAGGCAACAGGTATCGGCACATGGGCTAGTTATTGGACTAGTGTTTATGATGAAGATTTCGATGCAGCTCTTAATCTCATCTTCGGTGAGAAGGGCTCAGAGGAACGTGAAGAAAATGCAGGTCTTATTGAAAAAATCCTCTATCTCAGAAAGCAGATCACAGTACCCCGTACCCTTGAAGGGGATGCAAATCTTTATAAGAGATTTGCAAAGGAATACGGCGTTGGTATCGCTGTTATTGCAGGCTACGGTATTCCTATTCCTCCCATTGGTGTGCATCATGACGATACCGGCGACACCACAGTTGACACAAGAAATTCATCATTAGGTGCAACTACTGCAGGTCTTTTTGATACATTCTCACAGGAATATATCGATGAAAGAGTTGCTGCAGGCTACGCAGAATATATCTCACCCGACGGTAAGATTGATGCTTCAACCTGTCTTTTCCCCGAAACAACATGGTTTATCAAAAACAAACATCACGATACTATGGCGGGAGTTATTGCTATAAGCGAATATTACACACAGTATACAAATGTTACTGCTTCTTCAAATAACAAAAATATTTCACGCTTCCTCGTGGCTGACATTGACGACGAGCATGCATTTTATAACATGACCGAGGAAAATATGGCAGACGGACCGTGGCTTGATTTGGTTGAGCAAAAGCCGACGACCGAAACAAAACTCGCTGCTCTTATGAGATTTTTAACAACCTTATTTAAGTTTTTCACTGACCTTATAAAAGGCGTATTTGAATTTTAAAATTTGTTGTTTTATCTGTTAAATACTAAAATGCACTCTGCTTTCCTTGGCAGAGTGCATTTTTAACGGCTAACAAATTGTACGGAGTATAGTAAGCACAAAGTAAATAAAGTTGTAACAGAGAATAAATATATTCTTTGTTCCGAACGAACCTTGAAATTTCAAGTTGTAATCGCTTTTCATGTGTGTTATAATCTATATATAAACATTTTTTGGAGAGTTAAATAAGATGCTGAGAAGAATATATGAAAAAAGCGAACTCGGTTTCGCAATAGCGTGGATTGCAGCCTACTGTATCTTGATGAGTGTCGGTGACAATCTTTCAGCCACTGTGGGTGTTACGGATGCAGTCACTTTGCCTATAGCGGCAGTGCTTTCAATTGTTTTAATTCTTTTTACAAAGAAAAACGGCTTGTTTGAAAAATACGGCATTTGTAAGCCTGTGGTTTCAGCTTCAAAAATGTTGTTTTATATTCCTGTATTGCTTCTTCTGACTTTGAATCTTTGGTATGGTTTAGCTTTTAATTTATCACTGACAGAGACAGTAATGTATATTTTAACCATGTTTTGTGTTGGATTCCTTGAAGAAATGATATTCAGAGGTCTGCTGTTTAATGCAATGCTTAAAGATAATGTTAAATCCACTGTTATCGTATCAAGTGTTACTTTTGGCATCGGTCATATCATACGACTTTTTAACGGCTCCGGAGCGGAATTGCTTGAGAATCTACTTCAGGTTGTGTATGCAATTGCGGCGGGTTTTATGTTTGTCATGATTTATTACAAAACGAAAAGTCTTATTCCCTGCATCCTTGCGCACGGTCTTTTTAACGCCCTGAGTGTATTTTGTGACGAGTCACTGATAACCACTCAGCAAAGAATTGTTTCCTGTGTTTTTTTGGTGGTGATCAGCGGTTCATATGCACTGTATATTGCGTTAAAGGTTAACAGGGAAAATAAAGAGTAGATTTTTTACCGTCTGAAATACAAATAGTGTATCATATTCAAAAGGATAAATTCAGCAGAGCTAAAAGATTTATGATTGAACTCAGATGTTTAATCATAAGTCTTTTTTGTTTGCTTTTAAAATCATATCTTATTTGCACTCGGCATATTAATTAACTGATAAAACATCGAAAAGAGGACGAGAGATGACAAACACAAGTATTTATAATTCAATTGCTGCCAGAACAGACGGAGATATCTATATCGGTGTTGTTGGGCCTGTAAGAACAGGTAAATCCACCTTTATCAAGCGCTTTATGGATGTGTTGGTGCTGCCTAATATTGAAGAAAGTGCACAGAAGGACAGGGCGAAGGATGAGCTTCCACAGTCTTCATCGGGAAGAACAATCATGACCACAGAGCCGAAATTTATTCCTGAAAATGCCGTTGAACTGCGGATTGATGATTCTGCACGCTTCAGTGTAAGACTTATTGACTGCGTAGGTTATATTGTGCCCGCATCAATCGGCTACATAGAAAACAATCAGCCCAGAATGGTGAAAACTCCCTGGTTCGAAAAAGAGATTCCCTTTAACATGGCGGCAGAAATAGGCACCAAAAAGGTCATTACGGAGCACAGCACAATCGGCCTTGTGGTATCAACTGACGGTACCATAGGCGACATTGAAAGAAAAGACTATGAAGAGGCCGAGGCGAGAGTAATCAATGAATTAAGGGAGATAGAGAAGCCTTTTGTAGTACTGCTTAACAGTCGCAACCCTTATTCAGAGGAATGCCGGGCACTGGCTTCAGAGCTTTCAGAAAAATACGGTGTCAGTGTTATGCCTGTAAACTGTCAGACAATGACAGCAAAAGAAATGGAAGAAATTCTTTCAGGTGTTCTTTACGAGTTTCCCATAAAGGAAATGAAAATAAACTTCCCTCACTGGATTTCCAAGCTTGAAGCGTCTCATCCTCTGCGAAAAGAGCTTTTTGATTCAATCAGAAAAAAAGCATCGGTTATGAAAAAGGTGAAGGATGCAAGAACCTTCACGTCAAGCATGAGTGAACATGAATCAGTGCTTGCATGTGAGGTTAAGGATATAGATTTGTCGCAGGGATGTGTGAAGGTTTCGCTTGCAACACCAACCGATTTGTTTTACAAGGTGCTTACAGAAAAAACAGGTATCAGCATAGAAAATGAGCAGCAGCTTATGAATACCCTTATTGAGCTGATGAATGTAAAAAAAGATTACAAACGTTTTGAATCTGCTTTGAAGGAGGTTGAAACAACAGGCTACGGAATCGTAATGCCCACAATGGAGGAACTGTCTTTGGAGGACCCTGAAATAATGAAGCAGGGCGGACGGTACGGAGTAAGGCTTAAGGCATCGGCACCGTCAATTCATATGCTGAAAGCCAATATCACAACAGAGGTTGCACCGATTGTCGGCTCGGAAAGTCAGTCAGAGGAGCTTATTATGTATCTTTTGAAGGAATTTGAAGAAGACCCGTCAAAAATCTGGCAGTCAAACATATTCGGAAAAACTCTTGACAGCCTCGTAAACGAGGGCTTGCATAACAAGCTTTATAAAATGCCGGTTGAAGCAAGAATGAAATTACAGGAAACACTTGAAAGGGTAATCAATGAAGGCTGCAGCGGTTTAATTTGCATTATTCTTTAATAAGCTATTGAAAAAATTTTTACAGGAGTATATAATTTAAAAAATGATGTAAAAAAAGGAGAAAAGAAAAATGGGTAAAAGAATTGTTGTTGCAGGTGGAGGTCACGGTGGTATTGCGGCTGCTGCTCTGCTTAGCAAAAACGGTTATGATGTAACAGTTTATGAAAAGAACGAAAGAAAAAATATGGGCTATGACTGGACCGATATTTTCGACAGAAAAGCCTTTACTGCCATCGGCATGGATGTTCCCGATGAAAGCAAGTGGAAGTTAAAGCATGATATGACCTTCTTCGGGCCGGGTATGACAACAAGACTCAGACAGGAAACTCCGGATGATCAGCTTGAAATTCAGATGGAAAGAACAGTTATTTACGATTGTCTTATTGAATATGCTGAGCAGTGCGGTGCAAAATTTGAATACGGTCATACTGTTGAAGGACCTGTTATGTTGGGCAACCGTGTTGTGGGCATCAAAACAGATAAGGGAGAGTTCTACGGCGACCTTGTGATTGATGCCTGCGGAATAAACTCACCTGTAAGAAAGAAGCTTCCCACATATCTGGGTATTCAGGAGGATGCACAGGATTTTGAACGCTTTTATGTCTGGCGTGCATTTTATGAAAAAGGCGAATATGAAGGTGAAATTGAAGATAAATTCAAAGTACTTCTTCTTCATCAGGGCGAGCTCGGCATTTCATGGGTAGCCGATGAGGGTGAATATACTGATATTCTTATCGGCAGATTCAAGCCTCTTAGCGAGGAAAAGGTTGAAGATACCCTGAAAGAACTCAGAAAGGATTATCCCTATCTTGGTGAAAAGGTTGTCAGGGGCGGCGAATTCACTGAAATTCCCGTAAGACAGTCCCTTGCAGTTCTTGTTGCAGACGGTTATGCCGCAATCGGCGACAGTGCCTTTATGACAGTGCCCATTATCGGTTCGGGTATCGCAAACAGCATGAAAGCTGCAAAAATGCTCACAGATGCTATTATTGAAGACAAAACAAACAGCTTCAGTGCGGCCTCATTGTGGAAGTATCAGAAGGAATACTATGCAAAGCTTGGTAACGGTCTTGCGCCTCTTGCAGCAGTCAAGCTTCTCCTCACACGCCTTGAGCCCATTGAACTTGATTATATTTTTGAAAAAGGTATTCTCAATGCAGATGATATGACAATCGGAGCGGACTCAACGAGTCTTGTTGCAATGGTTAAGGATATGCTTGATCCCGAGCCGCTTAAAAAGAAAATAACAGGACTTGCCGGAAGCCCCGTTGTGCTTAAAAAAGTGCTTCGCATGATTAAGGATATTGCCGCTATAACGGCAGTGACAACAATTATGCCCGGTGAATATGAAGTGAATAGAGTACGCTCCTGGGCAGAAAAGTATAACGCTTGCTTTAAAAGATAATACACCTGAAAAAAACAAACCCGTAAACCATATCGGTTTACGGATTTTGATGTTTTATATTCCGAACAGCCTTTTACTGTTCTCATTACAGATATCGATCAGTTCCTGCACATCAATTTTCTTAATTTCTGCAATTTTTTCTGCAGTATAAGCAATGTGTGCTGAATCACAACGCTGACCTCTGAAGGGTACGGGTGTCATGTAAGGGGCATCGGTTTCAAGCAGGAGTCTGTCAAGGGGAAGGTACTCAGCAACCTCAACAGGCTTTTTTGCATTTTTGAAAGTCACTGCACCGCCAAGACCGATGTACATGCCAAGCTTCACAATTTCCTTTGCCATTTCCGCGGAGCCTGAAAAGCAATGAACAACGCCTTGTGGTTTGTGCTTTTTCAAAAGGTTCATTGTGTCCTCATGGGCTTCCCTGTCATGAACAATTACAGGAAGTCCGAGACGGTTTGCGAGAATCAGCTGCCTTTCAAAAACTTCAAGCTGTCTTTCTCTCGGTGAAAAGTCATAGTGATAATCAAGACCGATTTCACCAACAGCAACAACTCTTTTGTTTTCATAAAGCTTTTCAATTTCCTGAAGGTCTTCTTCAGTGGCTTCTTCTGCTTCGTGAGCATGAACACCGATTGCAGCATAAATGAAACCGTATTTTTTCGCAAGTGTCAATGTTGTTTTGCTTGATTTTAAATCACATCCGCAGTTTACAATGTGACTCACACCTTTTGAGGGCAGGGAAGAAAGCAATTCGTCTCTGTCATCGTCAAAACGGCTGTCATCATAATGCGCGTGGGTATCAAATATATTTTTATACATTATCTTACCTTTGATCCTGCAGGAATACCGTCAACGAAAATAACCTTAACATCTTCCTCACTGCAGTCAGCGGCAAGAATCATACCCTGACTTTCAACGCCGCAAAGAACAGCAGGCTTAAGGTTGGAAACAACGATAACACTCTTTCCGATAAGGTCTTCGGGCTTGTACCATTTTGCAATACCTGATGCAACAGTTCTGGGAGTACCTGTGCCGTCATCAAGAGTGAGCTTCAGAAGCTTTTTAGCTCTTTTAACGGGCTCACAGTCGGTGATTTTTGCAACACGAAGGTCAACCTTCATAAAGTCGTCAATACCGATTTTTGCAACGCCTTCAATTTCAGCCTTCTTCTGTTCCTGAACCGTTTCTTCATAGCTCTTTTCGTTTTCCTGAGCTGCCTTCTGCTGAGCTTCAATGTCAGCCATGAACTTTTCAGCATCAATTCTTGCGAAAAGGGGAGTTGCAGCACCAACCTTGTTGCCGCTTACAAGTGCACCAAAGCTGCTGAGACTGTCATAATCTGCAATGTCACAGTTAATCTGTGACAGAATTGCTTTTGCTGTATCGGGCATAAATGCACTGCTGAGAACAGCAATAAATCTGATGCCTTCAAGAAGGTTATAAAGAACAGTGCCGAGTCTTTCCTTCTGAGCTTCATCCTTTGCAAGAGCCCAGGGCGCAGTTTCGTCAATATATTTGTTGCAACGCTTTGCAAGGCTCATAACAGCTTCAACTGCATCTGCAATGTGATAAGAGTCAATGTTTTTCTCAACATTCCTGACGGTTTCAAGAGCAAATTCTTTAAGCTCATCATCAAGTGCGTCGGGGCAGGTAGGAGCCATAACAGTACCGTCAAAATACTTGTTAGTCATGGCAACTGTTCTGTTTACAAGGTTACCGAGAGTGTTTGCAAGATCTGAGTTGAATCTCTCAATAATTGTGCTGTATGAAATTGAACCGTCATTTGCATGAGGCATTTCTGAAAGCAGATAATATCTTGTGGCATCAACACCGATAAGCTTTGAAAGCTCGTCAGCGTAAATAACATTACCCTTTGATTTGCTCATCTTGTCTTCACCGAAGAGAAGCCAGGGGTGACCGTATACCTGCTTGGGAAGCTCTTCTCCCATAGCCATGAGCATGATTGGCCAGTAAATTGTGTGGAAACGCACAATATCCTTGCCGATAATATGAACATCTGCAGGCCAGTACTTCTTATACTGCTCACTGCTTCCGTCAGGGTCATAGCCCAGGGCGGTGATATAGTTTGAAAGCGCATCAATCCAAACATAAATTACATGCTTATCATCAAAGGAAACGGGAACACCCCACTTGAAAGAGGTTCTTGAAACGCAAAGGTCCTGAAGTCCGGGCTTGATGAAGTTGTTAAGCATTTCTTTTTTACGGGATTCGGGATAGATGAAGCTGTCATTGTTTTCAATGTATTCTTCAAGCTGCTTCTGGTATTTTGAAAGACGAAGGAAATATGCCTCTTCCTTTGCCTTTGTAACCTCTCTGCCACAGTCGGGGCATTTGCCGTCAACAAGCTGTGATTCTGTCCAGAAGGATTCACAGGGGGTACAGTAAAGACCTTCATATTCGCTCTTATAGATATCATCCTGTTCGTAAAGCTTTTTGAAAATCTTCTGCACTACCTTTTCGTGATAGTCATCGGTTGTTCTGATGAATTTGTCATATGTGGTGTTGAGTGTGTCACAGATTCCTCTGATTTCAAAAGCAACCTTATCAACATATTCCTTTGGTGTAACACCTGCTGCCTTTGCGTATTCTTCAATTTTCTGACCGTGCTCGTCAGTTCCTGTGAGGAAGAAAACATCATAGCCCTGAAGTCTCTTGAATCTTGCAATAGCGTCGGTCAGAACAATTTCATAGCTGTTGCCGATGTGAGGCTTTCTGGATGTATAAGCAATGGCAGTGGTTATATAAAATTTGCCTTTATCCATTTATATAACTTCCTTTCAAATAAATATTATTCATTATATTTTACCAACAATTGGACTCATTTGTCAATATTATTATGTCTTTTAGGACGTAAAAATATGATTGTGAAACATCTTGACAATACAGTATCTTTGTGCTAAAATCTAACGGATAACTTAATCTGGCTGTGAACAAGAGGAGTAGCAGTGAAGACCTTGAAGAGAAAAGGCGGTTGGTGCGAGCCTTGAAGGTACAAAACTGTGAAGGTAGCTTGTGAGCCTCGGGAAGAAAGGCTTTGTCCGATTAGAACCCGACGTATGTCTGCGTTAAAGATTTTGAGTGCAGTGCCTCGGCGCTGAATTCAGGTGGTACCACGGAAGCAAAGCTCCGTCCTGATTTGTCAGGACGGAGCTTTTTAAGTAATAAGTAAGAGTGAATAGTGAAAAAGTAGGGACCGACGTCCTCGGCGGTCTGTTTCAAATAATAAATCAGGAGTGAAAATCATGGCAAAAGAACTTGCAACAAAGTACGATCCTAAAGACGTTGAGGACCGTATTTATAAGTCCTGGCTTGACGGAAATTACTTCCATGCAGAAGTTGATACCGAAAAAAAGCCTTACACAATCGTAATTCCCCCACCAAACATCACAGGTCAGCTTCACATGGGTCACGCCCTCGATAATACCTTGCAGGATATCCTTATCCGTTTCAGAAGAATGCAGGGCTTTGATACTCTTTGGCTTCCCGGTACTGACCATGCTTCAATTGCAACAGAAGCTAAAATTGTTGAAGCAATGAAGGCTGAAGGCATTTCAAAGGAGGACCTCGGACGTGAAGGCTTCCTTGAAAGAGCGTGGGAATGGAAAGCACAGTACGGCGGCAGAATCATTGAACAGCTCAAAAAGCTCGGCTCCTCCTGTGACTGGGAAAGAGAACGCTTTACCCTTGACGAAGGCTGCTCAAAGGCTGTTAAGGAAGTGTTTGTAAACCTTTATGAAAAAGGTCTCATTTACCGCGGTGAAAGAATCATCAACTGGTGTACACACTGTAAAACCTCAATTTCCGACGCTGAGGTTGAATACGAAGAAAAAGACGGTAACTTCTGGCACTTTGCATATCCCTTCGCAGACGGAAGCGGCAGCATTATCGTTGCAACAACCCGTCCCGAAACAATCCCCGGTGATACAGGTATCGCAGTACATCCCGATGACGAAAGATATAAGGATGTTATCGGTAAAACCGTAATTATGCCCGTTATCGGCAGAGAAATCCCCATTGTTGCAGATACCTATGCAAAAATGGATAAGGGAACAGGTGCTGTTAAAATTACTCCTGCTCACGACCCCAACGACTTTGAAGTTGGTCTTCGCTGTAATCTTCCCGTTCTTGATGTTATGACCGATGACGGTTACATGAACGAGAAGGCAGGCAAATATGCAGGCATGAATCTTATGGAGTGCCGCAAGGCAATTGTTGCTGACCTCACTGAAGCAGGTGCTCTTGTTAAAATTGAGCCCACAAAGCATGAGGTTGGTACTTGCTATCGTTGCCATACCGCTGTTGAGCCCAAGGTTTCAAAGCAGTGGTTTGTTAAGATGGAGCCTCTTGCAAAGCCTGCAATCAAGGTGGTAAGAGACGGTCAGGTTAAGTTTATTCCTGAGCGTTTTGATAAGATTTATTATAACTGGATGGAAAACATCCGTGACTGGTGTATCTCCCGTCAGCTCTGGTGGGGTCACAGAATTCCCGCATGGTATTGCGCTGACTGCGGTGAAATCACCGTAAGTAAGGGTGAACCCACAGAATGCTGCAAGTGCGGCAGCAAGAATATCGCTCAGGACCCTGATACTCTTGATACCTGGTTCTCATCAGCTCTCTGGCCCTTCTCAACACTCGGTTGGCCCGAAAAGACACCCGAGCTTATGCATTACTATCCCACAAGTACCCTCGTTACAGGTTACGATATTATCTTCTTCTGGGTTGCAAGAATGATTTTCTCCGCTTGCGAGCAGATGAACGAAGTGCCCTTTGATACAGTATTCATTCACGGTATTGTTCGTGACGAGCTCGGCAGAAAGATGTCAAAATCTCTCGGCAACGGTATCGATCCTCTTCTTGTTATTGACAAGTACGGTGCTGATGCTCTCAGATTTACCCTTGCAACGGGTAACAGCCCCGGAAACGATATGAGATACAGTGATAAGAAGGTTGAAGCTTCCAGAAACTTCGCAAACAAAATCTGGAATGCGGCAAGATTCATTCTTATGAATCTTGATGAAAATGAGCCCGCTCCTCATATCCCTGAAAACCTTGCTCTTGAAGATAAGTGGATTCTTTCACAGTTCAACAGTCTTGCAAAAGAAGTTACAGACAATCTCGATAAGTTTGAACTCGGTATTGCAGTGCAGAAGCTTTACGATTTCATCTGGGACCTTTTCTGCGACTGGTTCATTGAGCTTGCAAAGATAAGACTCCAGAAGGGTGGAGAAGAAGCAAAAACAGCAAAGGCAGTTCTCGTTTATGTAATGAGCGAAACTCTCAAGCTCCTTCATCCCTTTATGCCCTTTATCACTGAAGAAATCTGGCAGACACTTCCTCACGACGGTGAAACAATTATGAAATCAGCATGGCCCGTATTCAGTGATGCACTCGTATTCACCGAAGACGAAAGCAAGATGGATATCATTATGGATGCTATCCGTGCCGTTCGTAACAGAAGAGCAGAAATGAATGTTCCTCCTTCAAGAAAGGCACACGTTTATGTTGCAACAGATAAGAAGGATATCTTTGAAACTGCAGTTGTATTTATGCAGAAGCTCGCTTCCGCTTCCGATGTTACTGTTGGTGACAGCTTCAATATCGAAGGCAGCGTAAGCATCGTTACCGCTGATGCTAAGATTTACATTCCCATGGGTGACCTTGTTGATTTCGAAGCTGAAAGAAAGCGTCTTCTCAAAGAAAAAGAGACAGCCGAAAAGAAGCTTGCACAGATTAACGGCAAGCTGAATAATCCCGGCTTCCTCGCAAAAGCACCTCAGAATGTTATTGACGGACAGAAGGCAGATGCCGAAAAGCTTACAGAAAAAATTAAGATGATTGACGAAAGTCTCGCATCACTTCAGTAATAAAAAAGAACAAGCCGAGAGGCTTGTTCTTTTTTATTACAATGCACCGTCAGGTGCAATTCATGGCTTGCCAATTCATGACCTTAAGGTCAATTCATGCCGCAGGCAATTCATTTTATCGCAGTATTGAAAAAACACGAATGATAATATATAATGTACTTATCCCACTGCGAAAGGAAGTATTGATATGAATTGTCCTTATTGCTCAGAGGAAATGATTAAAGGCTATATTGAGTCAATATGGGATGTACATTGGACTAAGAAATCTTATTTTAATCCGATTTTTTCTGTACTATTTGATAAAGATGCAGTTGTAATAAGTGATAGAGGTTCCTCAAAAGCGGCAACAGCTTACCGTTGTGAAAAGTGCAAAACTGTTATTGTTCCTTACGGGGAAAATCAGAAATAATGCTTAAGGACAGACCGTACGGTCTGTCCTCATCTTTTTATTCATCTATATATTCAAATCTCTTAAAAACTTTTCCGTCTCTTTCAACGGTTTCGTTCCACATTTCGGCAGGTCGCACCCAAAGTCCGCCCTCACCGTAAAGCGCTCTGTATACCACCATTTTTTCCATGGTCTCACTGTGTGATGCAATGCCTATTACTTCATATTCATTGCCCTTGAAATGGCGGTATTTACCTAGTTTGATTTCATCCATAATGCACACCTACCTTCACGGGTACAGGCTGATTTTTTAACTCACGGTCTTAGCGTGTCGACCCTCGAGCCTTGGCCCTTCTTATTTCATCATCTTCCCATACTTAATCTGATTTACAACAAATCCAACACCGAGAAGAACGAGAATGATCGGTAGGAAAAGAAGAATTGCAAGAACAAGTCCGATAACAACGCCGAGTCCCTTGTTACTCTTAATAAAGCCTTGCTTGTTGTCCGGGGCAGGTGGTAAATTATCATAAAGATTCAAAACTGCTTTTTCATCGCAGATGCCCGGATTGTAGAGAAGGGGCTCAACAAGGCTCTGTACTGAAGTTGCACCCTTCAGGAGCTTGCCGATTTTTATGCCGAAAAGCTTCAGAAGGCTGTCAATTATCGCAAGAACACCCATTGTGATTTTATATTCTGCCGTGTCGGGGGAATAGGGGCTGTCACCGCCGTAAAGGTTACGCACAAGGGATACAATAAAGTCAACAACCCTCTGATCCTTAATGCGTGCATAATCGCTCTTCATAAGTCCGCTTTCTTTTTTTACAAGCTTTGCAATTGTGCCGATTTTAATTTTCCCGAGCATTTTTGCAAAGGGCTTGATAATCCAGCCGATTTTATAAATCAGCTTTTCCTTTACACTGAAGGCTGTTGCAAGTCTTGCAAACTCGGGGATATCCTTGCCTGCCGCATCAATAACACGGCGAATCATACCGAAGAATTTATCTTCAAGATGCTCTTTAAGCGGTCTGCCGTTTATGTCATACTGAACATCAACACTGTCAACATCAATTTTGCCTTCTGCAGGCAGGAATGTAACCTTGCGGAAGGTTGCAGGATAACCGATGGCAGCTGCAGTTGTGATGTCATAGAAAATTCTGCCTTCCTTGGTGTATTTATATGAAATATCCTGCATGTGTGTGTGACCTGTAAACATGAAGTTGAGACCCATTTCAGTGAATTCGTCAATTCTCTTCTCAGCCTCACCCATAATGTTGCTCTTGCCGATAATAGTATAGAAGGGAGAGGGTGAGAGCATGGGATGGTGAGTCATGGGAATAATGAACTGACCGCTTGCCTTGGCATCCTTGATCTGTTCTTCTATCCACTCAAAGCAGTCGTCGGAAAAACCGCTTGCTCCCTTGTGATTTCTGTCATCATTGAGGGCGAAAAGACGGTAACCGTCACAAAGCTGAACAACATAAGACATACTGTCTCGGTGAACGGAGATTGCTTCGTCAGGGCCGAATTCACGGTACATGTCAAAAAGCTCTTCTCTGGTAACACTGGGAACGGAAAGCTTTTCATCACCGACAAATTTATGTGTCTTTCCGTCGCCGTGGAAGTCGTGGGTTGCAGTAATCACATAAACCCTTTTTCCACGCTCCTTGAGTGAACGGAAAAGCTCAATAACTCCTTCATGAGCTTCCTTTTCCGCATTTGTTGTAACGTCACCGGAAACAAGAATAATATCACATTCATCATTTGCCAGCTGGTCCCTCAGGGCATAAAGGATTTCTTCGCAGTTGAGAAGGTCATTGGGCGTTTTTGCGTTTTCTTTTTCAAAAGCCTTGCCGCTTATTCCTGTTTCTTTTGAATAATAATGAATATCGGAAATGATATTCAGCTTTAAAGGTCTGATGTTTTCATACATAATGTAATTCTCCTTAATTAAACTGCTCTGATGTTGAGCCTATGAGCTTTTTGTCCGTTTCCGCTGACCTCAATGGTAAGAAGACCGTTTTCATATCTGAAGGGAATTTCTTCATCGTCCAGCTCTGCTTTGTAACCATCATTTTCTTTCATCACGCAAAGAATAGCATATTTTTCATTTTCACCGTAATATGTAAATTCAATTTCAGCTTCGGTTTTATCTTTATTGAATTTAACTTTTTCAAGATAGGTGTCAAAGCCTACATTGACAGTACCCGGTGTATAATAAGCCTTAAGCCACATGATAAGAGGAGTTGAAAGTCCGCCGAAGTTGTGGAACCATCCGCCGCAGCCTGTGACGGTGTTGACCATTTCAAAGGTGTAGTAGGTGTTTTCAACCTCTCTTTTCCATATGTCAAGGGCAAGATGTGCAATATCTTTTGCAATATCTGACCTGCCAATGACGAGCATGCGTTTGAAAATAAACCACTGATGGGGGAACCAGATGTTGCCGTTCCAGTATCCGTTTACCATATAGTATGAGGCACTTTTGTCAACAGCACTGATACCGAAGGGGGTGTGCATTTCATCTTCGTCTGTAATGTGACCGATGATTTTCTTCTTCTGATTTTCGTCACATACACCTGCAATGATCGGATAAATTCCGTCAAGGCCCTTGTTGAGATTTTCACCGTCGGCGGTTACAAATTTTTCTGTAGGCTCTCTGTCTTCGTCATGAAGAACATAGCTGTAATATCCGCTGTCTTCATCCCAGGAATATTTGTTAAGTGCCTCGGTCAGCTTTAAGGTATCTTTTTTGTATTCAGCCTTATCGTCTTCTTTTCCCAGCTTATCGGCAAGGATTGAAAGAATTTTGCCGAAACGGATAACTTGACTTGTGGTGATAACGGGTGAAGCCTTGTCACGGAGATTTTGCTTCATCATTGCCACCTGAGCAGGATAGTCGTCCATGCCGCTTGAGGAATAAAAATAATCGTAAGTTGAAAGAAGGCCTGATTTGAACTTCGCAGTTGTTGAGCCTCTTATTTTACCTGCAAGGAACAGATAGTAAAGTCTTGCTCTTGGGTAATAGTCGAGAAGGTGCTTTTTATCCTGAGCCTTCTGGAGCATTTCGTAAAGCTGATAAATCTGTACGGGGACGGGAGAGCCGTGGTGCAGGAATGCGTAATCGGGGTTGTTCTCGTCACTCAAGTATGTGTCAAGTATATATTCGGCAAACTTCGGCGCAATTTCGTTCATACCAAGACCGATGAAGCCTGAGTCCCAGG
>JAZSHC010000011.1:0-2986 GCA_045533065.1 Acutalibacteraceae bacterium | reverse complement strand
AGGTTTCTCAAAAGAAACCGCAAAGAGCTTTATTGAAAGTTTTGAGAAATATCTTAAAGATAATGCTGACCAAATCGAAGCACTCCGAATTATATACAACTCCGAAGATACAGTTATCACTTATTCTATGCTTACAGAACTTCAGGATAAACTCGTAGCAGAAAACGGACAGTTTACACCCTATTACATTTGGAAGAACTATAAAATTCTTGATAATGATGGTAACGTTGATGACTTGGATACAAAGCAGAGCATCAAGGCACTTACACATCTTATTCAGCTTGTTCGTTATGCATACAAAAAAAGTGACAAACTCGTAAGTCTTATTAAGGGATATTCTCAGAGATTCAACCTTTACTGTGGACAGGCTCAGCGTGAACTTACTGAGGATCAAAAGGAAATAATGAAACAAATTGCTGATTACATTATCGAAGAAGGTTCAATCAGTACAACCGAGCTTAATACCTATGACACCGATTTATGGCGTAGGGCTGTAAAGAGTTTCGGTGTTCCTGCTCTTACACAGGAAATTATTAAACTTTCAAAATTCATATTAAAGGCGGCTTAATATTATGGCAGACATTCAAAAAAGTGAAGCAACATTGGTTAAAAAGGTATGGGACATTGCGAATGTTCTTGCATCAGCCGGTGTTGGATTTACAGACTATATAACTCAGCTTACATATATTCTTTTTCTTAAAATGGATGCGGAAAAAGAAGAATTAGGGCTCGGCAGTTCTTTACCTGAAGGTTGCAAATGGAATGATATTATTGAGCTCAGCGGTGACGACCTGATTGACAAATATGAAGAAGTGCTTAAGGACCTTTCAAAGGATGAAGGTCTTATTGGTACAATCTTCACTAAAGCTTCCAATAAAATCAATAGTCCCGTTCATCTTGCAAAAGTTTTGCAGATGGTAGGTAATGAAAACTGGTATATGATGGAAGGCGATTTCAAGGGCGCTATTTATGAAGCTATTCTTGAAAAGAACGGTCAGGATAAAAAGAGTGGCGCAGGTCAATACTTTACCCCTCGTGCTCTTATCAAGGCTATGGTTGAAGTAACTGACCCTAAAATCACAGAAACTGTTGCTGACCCTGCTTGCGGTACAGGTGGCTTCTTGCTTGCTGCTTTTGAGCATATGAAGCCTCAAAGCAAGGAAATTGCTAAGCAGAACTTTCTTAAAAATAACGCTTTATTCGGTGCTGATAACACAGCTCTTGTTGTTACACTTGCATCAATGAATCTTTATCTGCATGATATCGGCACAGAAAAGAGTCCGATTATTTGTCAGGATTCATTGCTTGATACATCAGAAAGAATGTTTGATGTTATCCTTGCAAATCCTCCTTTTGGTACAAGACCTCAGGGGAGTGTTGCTGTTGATAGTGCAAGACCTGAATTTATCAAAACATCAGATAATCAAGTTAACTTCTTGCAGCATATTATGTCAATCGTAAAAACAGGTGGCCGTGTTGCAGTTGTTCTTCCTGATAATGTTCTTACCGACGGAAATGCAACAGCAAAAGTGCGTGAAAAATTATTGGAAGATTTCAATCTCCATACTATTCTCAGACTTCCTACCGGTATCTTTTATGCAAACGGTGTTAAAACTAATGTTCTTTTCTTTGAAAAAGGTGAAAAAACAAAGGATATCTGGGTTTATGACTACAGAACAGGCATCAAGCACACAATGGCTACAAAGCCTATGACTCGTGCTGACCTTGATGATTTTGTTAATTGTTACTGCTCAGGTCAGATGGATGACAGAAAAGCAACTTATTCTGAAGAAAATCCTAATGGCAGATGGAGAAAGTTCACGGAAGAGGAAGTTTATTCCCGTGACCAATTGAAACTTGATTTTAAGTGGCTTGACCTCACTGAAAAAGATGACCGTACTGTTACTGAGCTTTTATCAGAAATGCAGGATAAGGCTACAGCAATCAGTGATGCAGTATCAAAACTTCAGGAAATTCTTGGAGGCATTGATTTATGATTGATACAAAAGCATTAAGAGAAAAAGTGCTTGACCTTGCTATTCGTGGTAAACTTGTTCCTCAAGACCCGAATGACGAGCCTGCATCTGTTCTTTTAGAGCGTATCCGTGCTGAAAAAGAGCAAATGGTTAAAGACGGCAAGCTTAAAGCCAAAGATATTAAAAACGACACAATTATCTTCAAAGGTGATGATAATTTACATTATGAGCAATTCTCTGACGGAACGGTAAAATGTGTTGAAGATGAGGTTCCGTTTGATTTGCCGGAAGGTTGGGAATGGTGTAATTTAGGTTTTCTTTTTAATCATAACACTGGCAAAGCACTAAACTCTTCTAATACAGGCGGTATAGAACTCACATATATAACAACTTCAAATGTTTATTGGGATAGATTTGAACTCGATGAATTAAAATCTATGGGATTTAACGATAATGAAATAGATAAATGCACTGTAACAAAAGGTGATTTGTTGGTGTGTGAAGGCGGTGACATTGGTAGAGCTGCTATCTGGAATTTGGATGAACCCATAAGAATACAGAACCATCTTCATAGATTAAGGCCCTATGATAAAATCGTTAGTCGTTTTTATTATTATATTTTTTACCTTTATAAGCTTAACGGAAAGATAATAGGAAATGGGATTGGTCTTCAGGGGCTGTCTTCTAATGCATTGCATTCAATTATCGTTCCCATTGCACCCATTAAGCAACAATATATGATTGTACAAAAAATTGAAGAAATCTTTGATTTAATTGACTTTCTTGATGAGCAAACAATGGATTTAGATGACTGTATAGAATCTATTAAATCTAAAATCCTCGACCTTGCCATTAGGGGTAAGCTTGCGCCTCAGAATCCTGATGATGAGCCGGCTTCAGCCCTTCTTGAACGCATAAGAGCCGAGAAGGAAGAACTTATTAAACAGGGTAAAATCAAGCGTGACAAGAAGGAATCTGTCATCTTCAAAGGTGAGGATAACTCTTATTAT